>JBJEGU010000062.1:0-4126 GCA_051875415.1 Marinilabiliaceae bacterium | reverse complement strand
TCCTTAAGTTCACCGCCGACGGCCTCTTGCAGTCCCTCAACGGGGGAAGTACGTTCTACCGCGCCAACCCGCTAATATGCTCGTTTAAGCTCTGGTACAAGGAGGCGACTGAGACTGGCTACACGTGCGAGATGTGCTATAATCCCAAGGGGTGGACAAACCCAAAAGCCAAAAGGGAGTCGGCAGGACTCGTGACTATCACGCACAACTTCGGCATAGGGAACTGCGTGCCGCAGGCCACGTTCTGCTATCAAAACAAAGTGCCGTATCTCCGTACCATCATATTCGACAGTATCGGCTCTAACTCGTTGCGAGTCCATATCGGCACGGGGAACACCCACTACGACCCGCAAGACGCGAGCAATCAAGCCTACGTGCATATCTTCCTGTACGACTTTACCAAATATTGATTGGTTATAAATTAGCACCTGCGTCACGGTTTGACGCGGGTTATACGGTAACTTTGAGACATGACAGATGTAGCGACAACGCAAGACGGCCTCTCCTTTGAGGACTTCAAGAACCAGAACGGGATGACATTCTGGTGGGCTTCCGAGGTGGCCGTGATGCTTGGTTACGCCGACTTGAGGTCTTTCGCCCCTGTGATTAACCGGGCTACTAAGACTTTCACAACCTTGGGAGTCGACGTGTTCGAGAACATCATCAAGCACCGTCGCCAAATAAACGGCGTGGAGCTTGACGACTACAAGATGAGCCGTTTCGCCTGTTACGTCGCCGCGATGAACGGAGACCCCCGAAAGCCGCAGGTCGCGGCAATGCAGGCGTACTTCGCGGTGCAGACGCACCTGTTTGAGGAGCAGTACAGGAACGGCTCGCAAGTGGACAGGCTGATAATCCGAGAAGACATCAGGGAGGCGTACAAATCACTGAGCGCGACGGCGGACGCCTCGGGAGTCCGTGATTATGCGAGGTTCGCAAACGCGGGCTACCTCGGGATGTACAATATGCTCAACGTGCAATTGGCGGAACGGCGGGGAGTACCCAGTCGGCGGATATTCGACACCATGGGACGCACGGAGCTTGCCGCCAACCTCTTCCGCATAACGCAGACCGAGGAGCGAATAAAGTCGCAAGGAGTAAGAGGGCAGGAGCGGCTGGAGCAGACTCATCGGGATGTCGGCAGGGAGATACGGAGGATAGTTATTAATAACACGGGTGCGCCGCCCGAGCAACTGCCGCAGGAGCAAAACCTGCCAGACGTTAAAAAGGCGATTAGGCGCAGCCATACTGACCTTAAAAAAATTGACGCAAACCAAAACAAGAATAACAAATGAAAATGAGAACACTATTCACGGCGGCGCTCCTCGCCGTCTCCGCTTTCGCATTCTTCACAGCCTGTGATAAGGAGGAGGACGGGCCGAGGGGCGAGGGCAGCCGCCTCTACATCAACGGAAAGGACAGACAGACCACCAACAAGGCTGCGACGGGTGCGCTCACTGTGAGGGAGATACTGCGAAATGATACATTATGGCTTAGAGGCAGAGCCATTGACAGGGAGGGAGAAACACTCTCGGGACAAGCCACGCACGCAGCTGGCACAATCGACACCGTCAATCAGCGCATAATTAGGGAAGCCTTAGAAGCGAACTTCTTTGACGAGTTCCACAACTACGTAATTACCGACAACAAATACCCAGATGGCGACACCCTCGCCTATATTCCCAACGACACGGTGAAGGCCGCCTACGAGCGCATCTACGTGCTGCGTGAGCAGGGGCGTTGGAACGAGCTTTACGAGGTGTTCCAGAACGCCTTTGTCTTCTACCCCTGCACAGGGGCGGAATACCGAGAGCTGGCCGCCAAGGGCCTGAACTGAGATGGAAGAACAGCCGTACATACAACTGCATATCGAGACGCAAACTCCTGTCAGTCTTTCGAATCTGGCTGAAGCTCTCCGCGGTTTTAACCGCAGTTATGCCTCATTCGCCAGACAGACCGACGGAGTGCCGTCGCAGCTTATCGTCAAAGAGGTCAACAAGGGGAGCATCATCCTCGACTTGACATCCGACGCAGTGGCACTGTTCCCCGCCATTCTTGACTTTATCCCGCACGTAAAGAAGCTGTGGGACTCGCTTGCGAAGAGTGACAACGACTCCGACAGCCTCTCCATTAAGGAGCTGAAAGAAGTGAGAGGAGTGGCGGGACTTGTAAAGACTGGCGGCGGCGGGGACATCTCCATAAATACATACAGCGGAGACAGGCAGGTAATTAACACTTTCGTCATAAGCGGGGAGGACGGGCAGCGAATACTTGAGGATATCAGCAGGCGCATAACCCCCGACGGAGGGGAGGTGGTGCGTCCCAAACAACTCCTGTACATTCATCAGCTCAGCAAGGGAGACAACAGGTCGGGATGCCGCGGAATTATCGACGCTATATCCCCTAAGCCTTTGAGGCTCGTCTTTGACGGGGCCACGAAAGGGCATATCATTGACAGTGACGGCAATCCGTTCCGCCGCGCGCATATCGTTGACGTTATCGTGCAGACCATATCCGGCCGCGCTGCGTGCTACAAGGTGACGACGTGGTATGAGTCCATCGACTTGGAAGACTCGTAAGAGCCTGAACCGACACAGTACCCCCAGGCCTCTCCACGAAGCCCAAATCGGGGGTCTCTTTACCGGGGGCGGACATTTTGCTGGCGACGGCAAGATGGCCGCCCCTTTCCCGTTATCGAAGTTCGCCGCCCCTGTTCCGAGGGCTTAGCGAAGTAGTCTTATTTAGTCTACTTCTAAAGTGAATATTTTTCTCAGAAAAATGCTTGAAAAGTTTGCTATATTAGAAATAATTCGTACCTTTGTATTGTAAAGAAAAAGCAAACATAAATCCTTTAACACTTACAAATATGAAGACTGTTAACATTTTCTGGACTGAAGTCCTTTGCGGCGCAAGCTCTCTGAACCATTTCGGTTTCGCCCCCTATACCCCCTTGTTCGCTAACCGCGGCACTATCGTCAAGGTCGCAACCGTCGACCTGCCTGAGGGCGTAACGGTCGAGGGCGACCACTTCTGCCTCGACGGCGTGCCTTGCGAACTCTACGACAATGCCATACGAGAGGTCCGCGTCCGCGTTCAGAAGCCAAAGTATAAGTCCATAATCCTTGCCCATCTGGCATACGACTTCAAGCTCGTGAGCATTGACTAACGGGGCGGGGGGCTTACCCCCCCTCTCTTTCTTTTAAATATTTTTCTCAAAAAACTACTCAATTAGTTTGCCATTACAGATATAATTGCTATATTTGTAATACAGAAAAGCAAAACAACAACCCTTAACACTTAATGCCATGAAAGCTACACTTACAGGCTATATCGCCAACACCAAGAGCCTCGACGAGGCCGCCCTCTCAACCTTTAACGGCTACCGCCTTCACAGGACGGTCGAAGAGGCCCGCGAAGAGGGGTGCGAGGTCTGGCGCGTTGTCTACGAGTTCGACGCAGAGGTTAACGGCGAGGGCTACGGCCCCGCGGGTGATGAAAGCGGCCTCGATAGCGAGGATTGGGGCTACCGCGCCGCCGTCCTCGAGCAGCTCTCGGATACCGTCTGGCATCAATGCGAGTTTGTCGGATAGCACAACCCGGGCGGGGCTTATCCCCGCCCCTTATAATACCCTCGGTAATGGACATGAAACAACTGATTGACGACGTGCGGATAGCCCGCCGCGTCACACACGGGGGGCTGCTGCCCTCCCTGAATGAGATAAGCTGCGTTATAGCCGGGCGCGAAGTCGTCGGCAACCAGCAAACATATCTGCTTGGCACGGGCGCGGCAAAGCTCAGTACTGACAAGATAGCCGCCCTAAGCGCCTATTCTGGGCTTTCCGTTGCTTACTTCATAGACACGCCCACCCGCCCCTCCTTTGAGGCTGAAATGGCGCGTCTGATTAACGAGAAAGGGGGCGCGGCATGAGAACGTTCGAAGTCTTCGTCTCGGACAGCGGGCAAGTCACTGTCACCGCCCCCCGGGTGTGCGAAGTCACTTTTCAGCGCGGACGGTTCAACGAGACGCAGGAGGTGCGGTGGCTGACCCCGCCAAGTTCGGTAATGGAGGCTGCGAGGCTGATGAGCGAGATAGCCGACTTCCTCGCCCAAGACCACCCGGGGCTGA
>JBJEGU010000061.1:0-23761 GCA_051875415.1 Marinilabiliaceae bacterium | reverse complement strand
GCTCCACGACGGTCACGCGGCGGTGCATGGAGCGGAGCCTCCTGTCCCTCACGCCTATCTCCCGCCGGAGCGAGTCCATGGCGCGGAGCTGCGCGTCGCCGCAGGCGAAGATGATGTTGCGATACTTAGCTGTTATGCCCGTACACACCCAATTGCCACGCAGCATGCGGTAGTTGGCATGTTGTTCGAGAGGTCATTGTCAACCTCAAGAATGCTCGCCTACTCTTCTGGTTTGTACGGGTGATGGTCAGCAAGGGCAGACTTAAGATACTCGTTGTCGAGATGAGTGTAAATCTCAGTAGTCATGATAGACTCATGCCCAAGCATCTCCTGAACAGATCTCAGATCCGCACCTCCATCAACCAGATGGGTCGCAAAGGAGTGCCTAAGCGTATGCGGACTAATGTTCTTGGTAATCCCGGCAGCCAATGCGGCCTCTTTGACAATATTGAAGACCATTATACGGCTCAACTTCTTGCCCAAGCGGCTTATAAAGAGGAAATCATCGTAACCGGGGACAACGGCAGATTCATATCTGTACTCAGTCAGATAATCGTTAATGTTGCTCTTCGCCTTTTCCCCTATCGGCACGAGCCTTTCCTTTTGTCCTTTGCCAAAAACCGTGATGTAGCCCTCATTGAAATGAAGGTCGGATATTTTCAGGTCGGTCAACTCTGAGACACGCAGTCCGCAGCTATACAGCGTCTCGATAATAGCGAGGTTTCGCACGCCCTCCGACTTAGTCAAATCGAAAGAGTCCTCAAGCTTATTAATCTCCTCGACAGAAAGCACGGTGGGGAGTTTTCTACCTATTTTGGGTGTTTGGACAGACTCAGTAGGGTCAATCTCAATCTTCTCAGAGAGGATCAGGTTCTTATAAAAAGAGCGCACACCGCTGAGAATCCTGGCCTGCGTCCGCGGCCCGATGCCACCTGAGCCAAGCCACACAATAAACTCCCTAAACTTGTCGGGGGAGACATTTTCTGGGGCGACATCTTCGCCGTCCTGCTTAAGGAAACCAATAAGTTTCTCTATATCTTTCAGGTAAGCCTTAACAGAATTGTCCGTCAGTCCTCTTTCAAGTTTTAGGTAGCTTTGAAAATCTTCAAGCTCATCATCCCACTGCATTGCGAAAGGTAATGAAAAGAGATTAGATAGAAAATGAAAGACGCTCATGCCCATAGGCACAAGCGTCTTATAGATTACAGAAGTCTCGCGGAGTTAAAACTTACTTCTTGGCGAAGAAGTCCTTTACAGCCTCGTTGACTACCATCTCCTCGGCGAAGACGTAAGCACCCGTCTTAGGGGACTTAACCATCTTGATGACCTTAGAGAAACCTTTGCCCTCACCCTTTTGGAGAGTTGCGACAACTTTCTTTGCCATAGCTTAGCCGTTATTATTTAATTTCACGATGAAGGGTGACCTTCTTCAAGTAGGGGTTATACTTCATCCTCTCGAGACGATCGGGAGTGTTCTTACGATTCTTGGTCGTGATGTAGCGAGACATGCCAGGGACACCGCTTGCCTTCTGCTCTGTACACTCAAGAATAACCTGAACGCGATTGCCTTTTGCTTTCTTTGCCATTGTCTCTTAATTTTAGTAGTCCAAGAAACCCTTGGCCTCAGCACGGCGGAGAGCTGCGCTTATGCCAATCTTATCAATGAGACGAAGACCTGCGCTGGTAACCTTGAGGGATACCCAACGATTCTCCTCGGGGATGAAGAACTTCTTCTTAGCGATGTTCGGGAGGAACCTACGCTTGACCCTCCTCTTCGAATGGGAAACGTGGTTTCCGTTCTGATAGGAGATGCCAGTTATTTGACAAAACTTAGACATTGCTCAATTAGTTCTTTAGATACATTTTCAAAACACGCCGCAAAGTAACTACAATTTCATCACTTAAACAAGCGTTTTTGACTTGAAAATCGACCAATATATTAAAAGATTGCGAGTTAATGGATGAGCGAGGCTTAATACAGCACTATCTCAATGCCCGAATCTCGAAAATGCACGGAGAAAACTGGCTTTGGACGTTTGCGACGACTTTAACAGTTACGGCGTTGGCATCAGACGCAGTGATAGGGAACACCATAGTGCGGATACGCTCCTCCCCGGACTTGAGTTCAAAAGACTGGCCGCCACAAACAACAACGGCGGAACGGTCGGGAGCTTGCAGGTAAGAGACAGAGAGTTGATGGGCAGCCGCCGCCTTCAAATCATAAGAGAACCATGATTTGGTCTTGCGCCAATGCCTGCCATCATTAACGCCAGACACGGAAGAGCCGTGAGCGAAAGAGTGGTCACTCTCTGGCTGCTGCTCGCCGCAAGTCACGGCATCGACCGTCTGCTCATCAAGTTCTTTGCGCGCAAGTTCGAGGAGTCGGAGTCGCTCCATATCATTTGTATAGTCATTCGTACCGATTACACGGAAATAGACTTGATAGCGATGTCCGGAAAGATTGATGAACGGAACGATACCGACACTGGCAAACCTGTCGGGGCGCACGCAATCGCAAGTCCACCTCCACTCGTCTCCAATTTTTGAGAAATGAGAGATTGGGTCGCCATCGGTCACGAACATCGGCACGTCACTTAAATCCATTTTGGGTCCGCTTGCAATATGCCCTCCCCGACTATCATCAGCGTAAAGACCGTCTTGATTATCTGTTCCAAGGTCAGCTGCGAGAACCAGAGGGCCGTAGGAGAAAGAGAAATAGTCGCTTCCGTCTGGCAATTTGCGGAGCCTGAGCGTCATTGGCATAGTGACGAAGAGCGTGTCCGCCCTACCCCACTCGCGGCTAATCGCAATATAGCCATCGTCTTCGGGTTTGGAGTAGGTAACACCATTAATGGAGACAGAAAACTGATCTGCCCATTCCGGCTTACGAATTCTCATCGTCCACTTTTTGCCCTTCTTAGAATGGACTACAATCTGGGAAGAATCTCCCAAAGGAAAATCGCCGAGAATCTCGACAGAAGTCTTGTTGGCCTTCCAATCGAGCTTTGAGGGCAGAAATGTATTGACAAAGAGCGCATCATTGCCAGCATGAGCAAAAATCATCTCGCCATAGCGGCTGTGGTTCTCCATTCCAGATCCGACACAGCACCAAAAACTTGTCTGTGGCTGTGAATAGACGCGATAATGCCCTGGTCGCATCGGGGTGAAATAAACGAACCCACCCTGTACGTCATTGACCGTGGAGAGGATGTGGTTGAGCATGGCTCTCTCGTAGAAATCAGCATATGAAGCATGTGGCTTATCGAGAAAGAGCATCTTTGTCAGCCTCAGCATATTATACGTATTGCATGTCTCAGGGCCCTGCTCACTGTCTATCATAGACGAGAAATCGTTGGCAGGGTGGAAATGCTCCCTCACGCTATTGCCTCCAATTGAGACTGAACGGTTGCATGTGACTGTTCTCCAGAAGAAATCGGCAGCCGCTCGCCAATCGGCATCGTTGCTGAGCTGCGCGACCCGCTCTATGCCTATAATTTTAGGAATCTGCGTGTTGGCGTGCATACCTGTTAGACAATCCTCATTATTTTCCAAGGGGACGAGGACAGACTTATGCGTAAGTCGTCGCGCCATCTTGAGGAACCGATACTCGCCGGTGATGTCGTAGGCATCGGCCATTATCTCATTAACGCCGCCATGCTCGCTAACCAGCATTGCCTGAATTTGATCGTCGGAAAGTCTTGAAGCGTTTGCCTCAAACCAAGAGCAGAGTTTTATGAACATGACCTTGGCATCAGCACTGCCACCGACAAGGTATGCGTCGCGCAGTCCAGCCATAACCTTATGGATGTTGTAGAGCGGCACCCATTTGCCATTGAGAGAGAAAGACCCGGCATCGATACGGCCAGCAAAAACATCGGTCCACATGATCCTGCCATCAGGCACGCCACACAGGTAGCCATCTTTCCCTTGCGCCAGGGCGAGATGAGCGACCATATAGTCAAGTCGTTCTTTAAGTCGCTCATCGCCAGTAGCGGCGTACATATAGGACAGGGCGGACAGATAGTGGCCACCGATGTGCCCATCGAGACCCGTATTCTCCCAATTCGTATAATTCTCGGCGACTGTAGCGAGCCCGGCCTCTTTGAAATAAGGAGCGAGCAAACGGTCGGCGTCGATTCCGAGAATGTAGTCCTTCGCCAACATTTGCACGTGGAGAATGGTGGGCGACGTCACCTTGACATCCGAAATGCTGAAAGCCTCGCATTTCTTACCGAGATGTGCGGACGCATTGACAGCTAATGTATTAACGCATCCGGAAGTCGCAAGACAAGCAAGAAGCAGGTTGACTCCTGTCATAATTAGTAAGGTTGAGGTTTGCGGTTGGAAATTAATTCGAATTGTTATCGTGCTTAATCTGGCGGGCTTCGTCTTTAAGTTTTCGGCGCATATGCAGCTCATCCATATATCCTGCCGTGATGATGCCAGAGGGCAATGCGACGACAGCCACGCCAACGATGGCCGAGACCATACTTATCACGCGGCCTATGGTTGAAACGGGGTAAATGTCGCCGTAGCCAACCGTCGTCAACGTGCAGGCTGACCAATAGATGGCATCGAAAATTGTGTTGAACATGACGCGCCCGCCGGCCAGCTCAATCTCGTATTCAGCGTTGAACATAACAAGAGCCGTTATGAAAATGTACGTCAGGGCGAGGCCGACGACGGCTAAGAGTGTACGCCCTTCCTTGCGCAATACAGACATAATGATCTGCAGGGGCTCATAATAGCGTATGAGGCGGAAGAACCTCAAAATCTTGAACAGCCTGGAGAGCCTGAAGAGCTTGAAGGAGGGATTCAACACCTTCAGAAGCGACGGCAGGATGGAGAGCAGGTCAACTATGGCACCAACGGTAAACGGGTAAACCACAAAAGCCAGCCATCCCTTACGCTTGCCGTGGATATCGGCCGTGAACCAGCGCAACAGATAGTCGACAATGAACAAAACGAGCGAAAAGTTCTCCAAACAATTGAGAACTGGCGTCGTGTGCTTGAACATCAGAGGCAATATGCCGACCACGATTGCGACAACCATGGCAATGTCATAGGCAAAAGAGACCTTGTCAGCTGCACCGTTCTCAGCAGGCTCCAATATCTGCGTCAGCCTAACCCTAAAGGAATGGAATTTGCTCATTGAATAGACCAATTAATAAAAAAGCACGCCGCCCCACTAAAACAAATGGGACGGCGCAGGTTTGCATATTCTTACTTCTTGCGCTCGGGGAAGAAATAGTCGTCGGCCTTGTGTGTGAAGGCATAGACTATGCTCGCAAATCCAATTATCACCATCGGAACGCTAAGCCATTGTCCCATATTGAGAGTCATCGCATCCTCAAAAGCCTCTTGATTCTCCTTGAAATGCTCTATGAAAATGCGGAAGCCGAAAATACACACCATAAAGATTCCGAACAGAGCGCCGTGGCGGACGATAAGGTGTTTTTTCCAATATAGGAACCAAAGCAGACCGAAGACACAAAGGTAGAACACCCCCTCATAGATCTGTGTTGGATGCCTTGGAATAAGCGCCTCATCGGGATGAAGCCTAAGGAAACGGAAAGCCCATGGCACATCGGTTGGCATTCCGACTATCTCGGAGTTCATAAGGTTGCCCATTCGGATGAAGAATGCCGCAAGCGCAATAGGAATACAGACACAATCGAGAATCCAGAGTATAGACCTGTGGCTCACGTATCTGCTGAAAAAGAACAGGGCTATCAGTATGCCGATTGTCCCGCCATGGCTTGCCAACCCGCCCTTCCAGACTTGAAAAATCTCAAGCGGGTGCTGCGAGTAGTAATCCCATCCGTAGAAGAGGCAATGCCCCAACCGGGAGCCAATAACCGTCGCGACTATGATAAAGAAGAAAACCTTATCGAGCATACCATCGGGGACTTTCTGGTCGCGGAACAGCTTGTCGGTTATGACATAACCGAGCCAGAAAGCCAACGCAAAGAAAAGGCTGTAGTAGCGGATGCCCAAACTACCTATGTGGAAGAAGACAGGGTCGACGTTCCAGTCAATGAAGCAAAGAGACATCTATTTTAACTTTTCGATTATAAATAGTGCGAAGCCCATCTGACAAATAATGTTCATCTGGCGAAACGTGTTCAGAAAGGAGCATCACACCCCGCCCAAAGAGGGGGCAGGATGCAATTCCTTTAACTTACGTAATTAGCAACGGTCGCCTTTTGCTTATAAGTCGGCGAGACCCTTTCCGCAGCAATTCTTGTACTTTTTGCCGCTGCCGCACGGGCATGGATCATTGCGACCGATCTTCTTATCGGCTTTGATGGGCTGCGTGTGTTGCGGAGTGGAGGTGTTGGGCATGGGAGTGGGGCCTGACGCAGCCTCCTCACGGCTCATGCGCAGCCTCTCCATCTCGAGCCTACGCCTTGCCTGCTCGGCCTGGGCCTCACGTTGCCTCTGCTGCTGGATGGCAGCCTCCTCCTCGGGAGAACGCTGCGGGATGGCGATGGAGAGCCTTGACAAGGCGCACACAATAGAGCTGTTGATGCCCTCAATCATAGTCTTGAAGAGGTTGAATGACTCGAACTTATAAATAAGAAGCGGGTCTTTCTGCTCGTAGGAAGCGTTTTGGACAGACTTACGAAGCTCGTCAATCTGCCTCAAGTGCTCACGCCAAGCGTCATCGATGGCGATAAGCATGATCGTCTTCTCGATGGCCTTGATGACCTCCTTGCCGTTCGACTCGTAGGCGGCCTTGAGATTGACAGGGATACGGAAGAGCCGCTGGCCATCGGTGATGGGGAACAGGATGTTAGTGAACTTGCTATTGGGGTCCTCGTAGACCTGCTTGACGGCAGGCATTGTCTGCGTAATGATGGTATTGCACCGCTGTGAGAAAGCCTCGAAAGCGGCCTTGTAGAGCTTGAGAGCGAGATCCTCGACCTTGCCTTTCTCGAACTCCTCTTGGGAGAATGGGAGCGCAATGGCAAAGGTCTTAAGGACATTGAGACGGAAATCCTCAAAGTCAGTCTCGGCCGTCGCTTTGGCATCGGCAACCATGGCATAGGCGGAATCTTGAATCATGTTGATGATGTCGATGTCCATACGCTCGCCGAAGAGCGCATGCCTACGCCTGGTGTAGATGACCTCCCTCTGTGAGTTCATCACATCGTCATATTCGAGAAGCCGCTTGCGGATGCCGAAGTTATTCTCCTCCACCTTACGCTGAGCCTTCTCGATGGCCCTCGTCATCATCGGGTGCGTGATAACTTCACCCTCTTTCATACCGAGACGGTCGAGCATACGAATCATCTTCTCGCTCATACCGTTGATACGCATAAGATTATCTTCGAGCGAAACGAAGAACTGAGAAGAGCCCGGATCTCCTTGACGACCGGCACGGCCACGCAGCTGCCTATCGACGCGACGGCTCTCGTGACGCTCCGTGCCAATGATGGCGAGGCCGCCAGCCGCCTTCACCTCGTCAGTCAACTTGATATCCGTACCACGGCCTGCCATATTGGTAGCGATGGTGACAGCACCCTTCTGACCGGCAAGAGCGACAATCTCAGCCTCCTTCTGGTGGAGCTTGGCGTTGAGGACGTTGTGCTTTATGCCCCTCATCTGGAGCATACGGCTGAGCAGCTCGGAAATGTCGACGGAGGTTGTACCAACGAGGACCGGCCTGCCTTGGTTGCGAAGCTCGACGATCTCGTCAATCACCGCATTGTACTTCTCCTTGACTGTCTTATAGACGAGGTCATCCTTATCCACACGGGCGATGGGCTTGTTGGTTGGGATGACGACGACATCGAGCTTATAGATGTTCCAGAACTCGCCGGCCTCGGTCTCGGCGGTACCCGTCATACCAGCAAGCTTGTGGTACATACGGAAATAGTTCTGGAGCGTTATGGTGGCGTAGGTCTGCGTTGGAGCCTCAATCTTGACATTCTCCTTGGCCTCAAGCGCCTGATGGAGTCCGTCGGAATATCGGCGACCATCCATAATACGACCAGTCTGCTCGTCGACAATCATGACCTTATTGTCGATAACGACGTACTCCTTGTCCTTCTCGAAGAGGGTATACGCCTTGAGAAGCTGCGTGATAGTATGGACACGCTCACTCTTGATGGCGTAATTCTGCATCAGCTCATTCTTCTTGGCGAGCTTATCCTCGTCGCTCAAGTCTGATTTCTCAATTTGAGCCATCTCAGTCCCGACATCGGGGAGGACAAAGAACTGCGGGTCGTCGGACGCAGAAGTAAGGGCGTCGATGCCCTTATCAGTCAACTCGATCGTATTGTTCTTCTCGTCGATGACGAAGTAGAGAGGATCGGTGGCTATGGGCATGTTCTTATTGTTCTCCTGCATATAGAAGTTCTCAGTCTTGAGCATAAGGGCCTTAATGCCCGGCTCACTGAGGAACTTGATGAGGGGCCTGTTCTTGGGCAGTCCCTTGTATGCGCGGAAAAGAGCGAGCGTGCCTTCCTCGACGACCTTTGGGTCCTCGCTCTTCATCTTGGTTTTAGCCTCGGACAGGAGCTTGGTCACATACGACCTCTGAGCCTCGACGAGCTTCTCGACACGCGGCTTGAGGACATCGAACTGCTGATCCTGCTTTTGCATGACAGGGCCAGAGATGATGAGAGGGGTTCGCGCATCATCGATAAGGACGGAGTCGACCTCATCGACAATGGCATAGTTGTGTTTTTTCTGCACAAGCTCCTCAGGCTGCGTCGCTCCATTGTCCCTCAGGTAGTCGAAACCGAACTCGTTATTCGTTCCGAAAGTTATGTCGGCGGCATAAGCCTTGCGACGCTCGGGGGAGTTGGGGCGATGCTTGTCGATGCAGTCTACACGCAAACCATGGAACTGGTAGAGCGGGCCCATCCACTCGGAGTCGCGACGCGCAAGGTAGTCATTGACAGTGACTACGTGGACGCCACGGCCTGGCAGCGCATTGAGGAAAACGGGCAATGTGGCGACGAGGGTCTTACCCTCGCCAGTTGCCATCTCGGCAATCTTACCCTGATGAAGAACGACGCCGCCAATGAGCTGGACATCGTAGTGGACCATCTCCCACTTGATGGGCGAGCCACCAGCAATCCATGTATTCTTGTAAAGAGCCTTGTCGCCCTCAATGGTCACGAAGTCCTTGGTAAGCGCAAGCTCGCGGTCATAGTCATTCGCAGTGACTTCAACCACCTCATTCTCCGCGAAGCGGCGGGCAGTATCCTTCATTATGGCGAAGGCTTCGGGGAGGATCTCATTCAGGACTTCCTCTACCTTGTTGTCTACGGCTTTCTCGAGCTCGTCGACCTTTTTATAGTTTGCCTCTTTGTCCTCTATGGAGCAGCCCTCCTTTTCGGAATCGGCTTTAAGGGCTGCTATTTTGTCGACATCCTCTTTTATGGCAGCCTGAATCTTGTCGCGCAGTGCTTGCGTGCGGGCGCGGAGTTCGTCGTTGCTGAGAGACGCGAGTGTTGGATAAACTTCTTTGATTTGGGATACGATAGGAGCAATTTCCTTCATATCCTTGTCGGATTTGCTCCCGAAAATCATTGTCAGGAGCGAATTCAGTATAGACATTGTTTCTTGATTATTCGAATATAAAGATAGATAGCGCATAAAAAATAAGGCAGGAACAGAAGTCCTATATAATAACCATAGGACACTGCGGTGAAGGTCCCGCCCTTATGGGCATAATGCGCCGCCTCGCACACAAGAGGCTCGGCGAACCCCGAAAAAGGTAATGGCGCACGAAACACAGAAGCTCAGGATGCGCATCTGAGCAGCCAGTCAAAGCCACAAGTGGATGACCATAAAAGGGTTCACCCTTACTGTGGGTATTGAAAGTTGACGTGCATCTCGCGTCAGGAGACTGCGCAACGTGGCTGGCTGCGCACATCTCAGAGAGCCTCACGGAAAGTGACGAGAGAAACCGCCGGAGCGGAAGTTTAGCCCAATTGCTGCCCGACAGGATTTTTCCTTTGTCAGACGACGAAGGTGAAGCTGCGTTGGCCTGCTTGACAAGCGTCTGTTCTGCATCTGAAATAAAAACAGCACGGCACAGGCGTGGGCTAACCACGCCTACACCGCAGAGCGAGAGCAGCAGAGAGACACTTATTATACGGGCATAGACCTTATCCACTTGCTTACAGTTCTCCTTAATGCGCGAAAGTAGTTAAAAAGCCGTTAACGGCATTAGGTACGGTAAAAAAAGGAGGGCAACCTCACAAAGCTTGCGAGGCCGCCCTTCGTAAAATCATCACAGACAAAGACTACTTCCTAAAGAGGAAGTGCTTTGTGATGGTCTCGTGGTTGTAGACGCAAGCTATGGTCTCGGCGAACATATCAGCTACAGAGAGAACCTTAATCTTGCTGCTCTGCTGCTTGAGAGGAATTGAGTCGGTGATGACGACCTCTTTGACAGCAGACTTCTCGATGTTGTCATACGCCTGACCTGAAAGCACGCCGTGCGAGGCGAAGACGCGGACAGAGAGGGCTCCCTGCTCCATCATCTTATCGGCCGCTGCACAGATGGTGCCAGCAGTATCAATCATATCGTCGAGCAGGATGACGTTCTTACCCTTGACATCTCCGATGACCCTCATTTCTCCGACAACGTTGGGCCTTGGGCGGTGCTTGTGGCAGATGACCATAGGCGCGTCGAAGTACTTGGCGTAGCTGTTAGCCCTCTTCGAGCCGCCTGCGTCAGGTGAGGCCATGACCATATCGCTGAGACCGAGGCTCTCGATGTAGGGGACGAAAACGGTTGACGAGTAGAGGTGGTCGACCGGGATATTGAAGAAACCTTGAATCTGATCCGCATGCAAATCCATCGTAATGACACGGTCGACACCCGCAGCTGTGAGCAGGTCGGCCACGAGCTTAGCTCCGATAGCGACACGGGGCTGATCCTTGCGGTCCTGACGAGCGAAGCCGAAGTACGGGATTACCGCGTTGATGCTGGCGGCAGACGCCCTTTTGGCGGCATCGATCATCATGAGGAGCTCGAAGAGGTTATCCGAAGGCTGGAAAGTGCTCTGGATAAGGAACACATGAGAGCCGCGAATCGTCTCGTTGTACATAGTCGTGTACTCACCGTCGGAGAAGAGGAGCTTGTTGACTTTTCCGAGTTCCTGTCCGAAAGACGCGGCAATTTTCTCAGCCAAGTATCTTGTGGCTGTGCCCGTGAAGATTTTGACGGATGATTGAGGTTGCATTTTATATGCCTTGATTATAATTGAATTAGCTTGCCCAATCGAACACGTCTATTGGGTTCGCAGCGGCAAAAGTAGCAAAGAACTCTCTTAAAAGCTACATAAAACCGTTTTTTTATAGTCTCTAAAGCATTGGGGCATTCGGGCGCATATCATTTTGCCTAAGTGAACATTTGCAGGCCAGATGATGACATACGCTAACGAACGAAGATGGGCAGCCAGACAGATTGTCGGTACCGCAATTGAGACGAAACCCAAAGCGCCCGTTGTGTTCAAGGCGAGAATGTTCCGGGAGGTGAGAGATGCCGCAGGTGACTTACTTTGGGCTATATCCGCTGCCCTGCAAGATTGACTGGGCATCTTGAATGGCCATAAGTTTGGCAGGAGTGACATCGGGATGTCGCTTAACGTAGCCTCTCACAATATTGTATGCACAGTATACAGCCGACCGTCCTGGCGAGTTGTTGCCAAAGAAATATGTGAACGGGGCCTCATTGACGAGTTTACTCTTGTCGAGCATCTCTGTGCTATACAGTAGTTTACGCTCAGCGAGTAAGCTCCACATGTTGGCCTCGTTACTTCGGCACCACTCCAGTTGCCCATCGGACATTGCAAAGAGCCTACAATCATCTATTTTGGGCATACAGCAATGTATGGCGTATAGTACTTTAGCTTGATAAATAAGGGCTGTCAGGACATCTTCGCGTCCTGACTCATCGGGCATTGTAGAGAGAATCCATGCCTTTATCAAATCTGTCACGACCCACTTGGAATCCCTATTCTGCCGGGCATAGACAGGGACAGCCAGCCAATCGTAGAAACGGCACTTGCTACCGAGATAATTCTCAATTCCGAACGAGACGTAGGCAGAATCGACGAGAATCCTGCTGTTGAAAAAGGAGAAATGGCAGAGGATTTGCCTTGGCACGGGCTGCTCGGGGAAGAGTGTCGCAAAACAGCTGAATGCATCGGACGCCTCGTCCTCAATGTCAATTTTGTCAAAAACGCTGTCGCAAGCCGCCAAGACTTCTGTGTTTTCGGGCTGCGAGAGGAAAAGAGACAGGAGAGAATCCGCCATAGGGGACCCGGGTTGGCCGATACGAAGCTCGTAGCGGCAGAACGAATCGAAGAATTCTCCATATTTTGAAGACAGCCCTTCACTGAGTTTTTTAACATCGGTCTCACCGCTTTCCATCAAATCCTTATAGAACGGAATGACGCTGAGTGACACTTCATTACCAGAAGTATCGGGGTGTTTGAACTCCTTTTGACAGCCGCATGCGACGGCTGCCAGACCGACGCAAAGCCATATGGGACACTTCATAGTTAGCTAAATTAATCCTCGACAACAACTGTCATAGTCACGTCTACCTTTGGCCTATCGCCACGGGCAGTCTCCACATTCTGTATTTTCTCAACAACGTCGAGGCCGTCCTCTACTTCTCCGAAGACGGTGTACTGGTTGTCGAGGAAAGGCGTCCCACCCAATGTAGTGTATGCGACTTTCTGCTCTTGCGTGAAAGCAGGCTTACCGAGAAGTTTGCTTTGGGCTTTTGTCTGAGCAACGAGGTCGTCTTGCAACTCCTGAAGCCCCGCTTGATCTCTATTTTTACGGAGATTGAGGATTTGCGCCCTATGTTCGGCGACAAGCTTATCAAAAATGGACTGTTCTCGCTGAACCTCCATCTGTTTTTCCATTTGACGGAGTTCTGCCTCGTTGTATTTCTTACCCCACACGATATAGAATTGGCTTCCGCTGCTCTCTTTCTCAGGATTGACTTGATCGGCAAGGCGGGCGGCGCTCAAAGCACCCCTCTTGTGGAAGAGAGCAGGATAGACGAACTCGGCGGGAATATTGTAGCCAGGGCCGCCGGTCCCAAGGCTTTTGCCGGCAGGAGCGCCTTTGCTTTCCGGGTCACCGCCTTGAATCATGAAATCCTTGATAACCCTGTGGAAGATAGTCCCATCGAAAAAGCCATCCTTAGCGAGTTTGACGAAATTATCACGATGCTGAGGGGTTTCATCATACAGCTTGGCAACAATATCGCCAAGGGAAGTTTTAATTCTGATTCTGGTCGGCATGATATTCTGTGAGAATAATAGTGAGTTTAGTGCGAAGGTAGGGTAAAACAATGTAATTGTAAACGGCCTATGGGATTTATCGCCACGACACCTTGCTGCGACGAAGATAGGATCGGAAACTTATCAAGCCATAAGCTATGTAACCACAAAAAAAGAGACTTCCTAAAGAAAGGAAGTCTCTATGTGTGTGTGTTGAAAATGTATCTGCTTGTTAATGCAAATATGTTCGAGACGAACCCAGTTGACTACTGACAATAGTAAAACAACTTACAGTCCAAAAATCCTGTGAAACACAGGGAAACCAAATGGAGTCAGGAACTTTGGTTTGTTTTGTGGATTACTCGGCTACAACGTCGAACTCGACATTGACAGAGACCTCGCGATGAAGCTTGACCTCAGCAGTGTAATGACCGAGCTCCTTGACGGAATCCTCTTTGACGAGGATAATCTTGCGGTCGATGTCGAAGCCTTTCTCCTTGAGAGCCTCGGCGATCTGGATATTGTTGACTGAGCCGAAAATCTTGCCGGTAGAGCTGGCCTTGGTGCCGATGGTAAGGGTGATACCCTGCATCTTGGCGGCAAGCTCCTCAGCATCCTGCTTAATCTTGGCGAGCTTGTGCGCACGCTGCTTAAGGTTCTCGGCGAGCTGCTTACGAGCCGACTCAGTAGCGAGAATTGCAATACCCTGGGGGATGAGATAGTTGCGACCGTAGCCGGGCTTTACAGTGATGATATCATCCTTGTGACCGAGCTTCGCAACGTCAGTCTTCAAAATAACTTCCATTGTGCTGTTTCCTCCTTAATTTATTTCAACAGATCGGTTACATAGGGCAGAAGAGCCAGATGGCGAGCACGCTTGACAGCCTTAGCCACCTTACGCTGGAACTTGAGAGAGGTGCCAGTGATGCGGCGGGGGAGAATCTTGCCCTGCTCGTTGAGGAACTTCTTAAGGAACTCAGGGTTCTTGTAGTCGATGTACTTGATGCCGCTGCGCTTGAAGCGGCAGTACTTCTTCTTCTTGACTTCAACAGTTGGAGGGGTGAGATACCGAATCTCAGAAGATGCTTGTGCCATTGCTTAGTTCTCCTTTACTTCTTCTTTTTTAGCTTGGTTTCTGCGTGTCTCGCTGTACTTGACAGCATACTTCTCCATCTTGAAGGTCAAGAAACGGAGGAGGCGCTCATCGCGACGGTAGGCGGTCTCGAGCTTGTTGATGAAGCTGGGATCAGCCTTGAACTCGAACAGGTTGTAGAAGCCTGTCGTCTTCTTCTGAATCGGGTAAGCGAGCTTGCGCATACCCCAATTCTCCTCGTTCACCATTTCACCTCCGTTCGCAAGGATCATCTCCTTGTACTTCTGGACCGCTTCCTTCATCTGAGCCTCAGACAAAACGGGAGTTAAAATGAAAACGGTTTCGTAGTTATTCATAAAAACTTCGTGGATTATGTGTTTACAAAAACGATGCAAATTTAGTCGGTTGGACGGACATTTGCAATATTCACCCCTAATTATTGGCGTAATAATTGATTTACAATTTTATACGCCCTTCGAACACTATATGTGCAGGTCCGGAAAGCAGCACATCGGAGAAAGAGCCGCCGGCATCAGCACGAAAAGCGACCTTGAGATCGCCACCACGCGCGGAGACGTATACGCGTTCGCACCCAGTCTTACAATAGGTTGAAATGGCGGCGGCTGTTATTCCGGTGCCGCAGGCGAGGGTCTCGCCCTCTACACCGCGCTCGTAGGTCCTGATTTTAATATGCCCAGGCGACGTTATTGTCGCAAAATTGACATTCACACCCCCGGGCTTATAGGCGTCGGAGTAGCGGATGGAAGGGGCCGCACTCATAATATCGACAGCGTCGACATCGTCGACGAAGCGGACGTAGTGAGGGACTCCGGTGTTCAACACAAATGCGTCATCGCCCTGCTGGCTTACACTCACTACATCCTTCATTGTCAAATCTACTAATCCGTTGGCCATATCGACATGCGCCTTATGCGATCCGTCGTCAGCGATGAAGGTAAAGTCCGAGCCAGATACCGCACCTATGGTGACAGCGAAGAGGCAAATGCATCTTGCACCGTTACCACAAAAAGAAGCGCGACTGCCATCTTGATTGAAGTACTCCATACGGAACGCGTACTCATCGGACATAGACAACAGAAGAAGCCCGTCGGCACCTACGCCGAAACGTCTGTCACACAAGTGCTCTATGTCACAGACGGGAAGAGCGGAAAAGACGCCAGACCTATTGTCGATGACAACGAAATCGTTGCCGGCGCCTTGCATTTTGAAGAAATCAACCTTATTTTCCATCCTTGCTGCGCTCTATGAGTAATGAGTTCTCGCACTCAATGGTACGAGCGGGGAAGTTGGTTATGACATTGTGGTTATGGGTTGCCATGATAATGGTTTTGCCTGTTGCGCTGATCTGAAGGAGCAGCTTCATCAGTTCGTCAGTCGTGTCGGGGTCAAGATTGCCCGTGGGTTCGTCGGCAAGGATTAAGTCGGGGCTGTTGAGGAGTGCGCGGGCAATGGCGACACGCTGTTGCTCGCCGCCAGAGAGCTGATGCGGTTTCTTGTAGCCCTTATTTATCATATCGACCTGCGCAAGGACCTCTCTAATCCTCTTGTCAATATCCGTCTTTTTCTTCCAACCAGTGGCACGGAGCACGAATTCTAGATTGTCATAGACAGCCCTATCGGACAGTAATTGAAAATCCTGAAAAACTATGCCCATACGACGGCGAAGATAAGGGATGTCAGCGAGAGTGAGTTTATCAAGTTCATAGCCAGCCACAAAACCCTCACGTCCCTCGAAGGGGAGCTCGGAGTATAAGGTTTTGAGGAGGCTTGACTTTCCACTACCTACCCTGCCAATGACGTAAAGGAACTCGCCTGCTTTAACCTTGAGATTGACATCGCGGAGAACGATGTTATCGTCCTGCATGACAGTGGCGCCAGCTATCTCGATAACATAGCCGTCCTGATTAACGGCGGGTCTGTCTGTTGCTGTTGGCATATACGTTACCGGTAAATGTTTTTCCTATTAAGAATCCGATGATACTTTGCCGCATTCCTCTGATGCTGAGCGAGAGTGCGGGCGAAATCGTGCCGACCAGAGCCGTCGGGCCTTGCACACATATAGAGATAGTCAGAAGGGGTATAATTGAGAACCGCATCAATAACCCGTTTAGACGTTATTCGTATCGGGCCGGGTGGAAGTCCAGGATTCAGGTACGTATTGTAAGGTGATTCGACCTGCGTGTCGGCATATGAGACGCGGCGCAGGGAGAAATCGCCAAGCGCAAACTTGATTGTCGGGCATGCTTGCATGGGCATACCAATCCTGAGCCTGTTTAAATACAGTCCAGCTATAATCCTCTGGTCCTCAACATTGTTGCTTTCCTCCTCAACGATAGAGGCAAGAGTGGCGACTTGCAGAGGCGTCAGGCCAATGCTATCGGCCATCTCCTTGCGCTTGTCGTTCCAAAACTTATTGTACTCTTGCCGCATCCTCTCCACCCAAGCCTCTGGCGAGGAATTCCACCAGACATCATAAGAGTCTGGCAGATAGAGCGCATAGGCGTCATGTGGAGCGTAGCCATATTGCGCGAGCAGTGAAGAATCTTTCATCGCCGCGAGCAGCGACAGAGAGTCCGCCTCGACATATCTTGACACGACTCCTGCCAGATGCTCGAAATCCCGAACCCCGTTGAACGTCACACGCACTGGAGTCTGCCGCCCACTACGGAGTATCGACACGAGCGCTCGTGCGGACAAGCCACTTGCCAGATCATATCTTCCTGACTTGACATGGTTCGTGTAGCCCATAAGCGAAGCCATCACCGCAAAGGCCTCGGGATCCGAGAGTCGGTCGTCGGCAGACAGAATTGTGACGACATCGTCGTACGTCGCCCCGGTGGGGATGAAAATGGAGACTGACTTGCCTTCCGTAATGTTGAGTACCGGAGACCAGAGGTAGCGGCGGCACGCTAAAGAGGAGACGACGATTACCGCGCCGACGAGCAAGGCAACGATGGCTATGGCTTTTAGCGGACGCAGGGGCTTGGATAGCTTTTTGATAGACATCTTCGCTAAAAATGCTTACGAGCCCTGTCGATATCACGTTTGGCCTCGTTCTCCTTGATTGTCTGCCTCTTGTCATACTCCTTTTTACCCCTTGCAAGGCCGATTTCGAGCTTGGCGAGGCCGCGGTCATTTATGAAGAGAGCCAAGGGTACGATAGTCAAGCCGCTCTCTTTCGTTTTCCGCTCGAGCTTATTGAGCTCCTTTCGTTTCAAGAGCAGTTTTCTCTCCCTCTCCGGCGCATGGTTGTTGAAAGTACCATAGAAGTACTCTGCAATCCTCATACCCTTAACCCACAACTCATTACGATTAAAATAGCAGAAAGAGTCAGGCAGCGAGGCATGACCTCCCCTGATAGACTTTATCTCTGTTCCGTAGAGCTGGATTCCGGCCACATACCTTTCAATGATTTCGTAGTCGAAAGTCGCCCGCCTGTTTTTTATATATATCTTATCTTTTTTATCCATAAACACATAAAGCGCAAATGCCTCACACTTTACTCCACACCATTCCTATCGCATTCGTCAACAAGATCCTTAAGCCTCTCTATCTGACTTTGCTTGTTGACCTCGCGCAGACTTTGCGCCGTCTTGGTATAGTACTGATGGTTAGAAATGAATTTTATCTGAATTTTATTCCACTGGTTGATGGTCATATTCGTTCCGCTTCGCTCGACAATCTCCTTATAAAGCAGGTTCGACACGGGGATAAAATCGGCACGACCGAGATAGTCGAGGTCGGAATCTTGGATTACAGCCTCAAGGATGTCGGTAGGAGTGTGAGGGAGTTGTGTAGCCATTATGATGCGCTTAATGGTGTCAATCTTGCTCTGCGGATAGCCATAGGTTGGCAAAATCTCCTGTGCATACTCACAACTTACTTCCTCATGCCCCTTGTCGACCTTAATCATGCCTGAGTCATGGAACAGGCCGGCGACTTTGAGAAGAAGAATGTCGCTCTCCTTAACGCCCTCAGCCCAACCGATAAGCTCGACCTCGGTGGTGACATCGATCGTATGCTTTACGTTGTGATAGTAGAGATTCTTAGGGAGCTGCTGCTCGAGCATATCGAGCATAAACTCCTGAATGTCCATAAACTGGACCCTTGAATAGCACAAGTCGAAAGCGTCGCTCCATTTTTTTGACGGGTCACCGTTAACAAGCTCGGGTTTTAGCCTAACGAGCCGTGACACTTTCATATCGCCACTATATCGCACAGGGATGCATGAATAAGGCTCAACATCGAAAAACTCCTTGACAAGCTCGTACGTCATAGGCGACAGGGCTATCATACCAGCCTCGGCCGTCATTGCCAAACGCGTGACGGTCAAGACGTTATTTCCAGACAGAGTATAGGGAAGCTTTCTCTTGCCTGCGTAGCGTGCGATGACAGGTCCCGTGTGTATGCCAATCTGGACATTCCAGATCACATTGCGCGAAGCCCTGAAGTCGCTCATCCACTTCACAATATCGGAAGCCGCACATGCCGCATCGATTGGGTTGGTCTTATTTTCCTTCTCGACACCGCCGCAAAGCAGGATGTTGTCTCCAACCGTCGGAATCTTCACAAGCCCGTATTTATCAGCGATGTCAGACACGTTGATGAACAGCTCGTCGAGAAGGTCCAACTGCTCCTGCGGATTTTCAGACCCTGCGAACATCTTGAACCCCTTAACGACAATGTAGACCATGGAGACCATCTTAAAATGGCGTACACCATGCCTGTCTTTCTGAGATTCGTCATCAAGTCCGAACTCTCTCAGCAACTGCTGATATTGCTCATCGCGTGAGCTGAGCGACGCATGTTGCGCAAGCAGAAGCTCCAACTGCTTGTCGAGCAGAGAATTTCTCTTCGCAAGGTCGCGAAGCCTCAACAGCTTCTCATCTTCATTTTTGTCTGCCATCGGAGATGCATTCGATTAAGAAACATACCCACATCCCTTTGCTACCGTATAGCGATAATAAAATAGGAAACGGCAAAGGGCGTTCAAAGTTCGAAAATAAGAAAAAGCCGCCGGATTATGACAAAATCCGGCGGCTAAAGTTGGCAAAGCTACGTTTACTTCGCAGCAGGCGCATTAGAATCGACCTCTGCGTCGAGGTCATCTTTCTGCTTCGCAATATCGTCGGGGCGACGATAGAAAAGCTTATCGTCGCAGTACTCCTGAGTGGCAATGCTGACAGGCTTTGGCAGCCTCTCGTAGAAACGTGAGATTTCAATCTGCTCCCTGTTTTCGAAGACCTCTTCGAGGCCGTCGGTGTAGGAAGCGAACTCCTGAAGCTTCTTGGAAAGCTCCTCTTTGATGTCAATGCTGATTTGGTTAGCCCTCTTGGCGATAATGTTCACCATCTCGTAAACATTACCCGTCTTCTCAGACATGATGACGGTGTCGCGCGTGATAGTGTTGAGAGGCGCATTACTTTTCTTGAAATCTACTGGCATGACAATTAGTTATTAAATATGCTTATCTATGACCATCGCCTGACATGGCTGCAGGCATCGGTGAAACTTTCAGTCTTGGAGCTCGTTAGACTTGTCGGCCTTCGTGCGCTCAACGTAGTTCTTGTAGTAATCCATATCGTCTTTTGATGGAGGGATCACCTTCTCAGCCTCAGCGAGTCCTTTTTCGGAGCGGGCAAGCACTTTGTCCGCGTCACGGCGGAACTTGCTTGCGGGGAACTCGTTGACAAATGAGTAGTACTCGTCGATAGCATCACGATATCTATCAGCCTGTTTAGCTATGACACTACGGTCGGCCTGAATGAACTTCGCTTGTAGGATAAGGAAACTGAGTTCCTCACGATACTTTGTCGCTGGGTATTTCTTCAGGCAATTTTGTGCGGTAATCACTGCGCTCCTGTAGTTATTGCCCATATAGTTGCCCAGATCGAAGTAGAGCTTAGCGTTAAGGTACGCTTTATAGGCAAGCTTATCCTCCATCTCATCGACCATACGCTCAGCCCCTGGCACTTTAGGGCTGTCGGGGAACATATTTATGAAAATGAGCAACTCGTCGATGGCACTCTGGCTATCAGCCTGATCGAGTTCGGCTTTGGGCGACAGCATATAGTAGCAATAACCGGCCATATACTGGCATTCCTCGCATTTGGCGGAGGAAGGGTAAGTCTTGACGTAGTCGCTGTAGTAGTGCGCCGCTGTGAAATAGTCCCCAAGTTCGACGAGTGCGCTTGCGTATGTCGTCACAATGGTGTCGTACTGCGCAGTACCGGCATAGCGCGTTATTATTCCTCCGAGGAGGTTCGCGGCCTTGTCATAATCCTGCTTGGCATAATACTCAAGTCCTTTCCTTAGCCACAGCTCGTTATCCTGCGACTTAAGAATTGCCTGATATTCACCACACGCAGCAAAGAGCAAGCCCACGCACGATGCGTACAGACCTGCGACCAAATTCCTTACGAAGACTCTCCTCATTATGAATTGAAAGGGGGTATACCTTTAAGAATCGCCACCGACCTTTTCGGGGCGAAGTCAAAGTTAGTAATAAGATTCGGGATAATTAGCGCATCTACAACAATTAATGTAAAAAAAGCGGCCACGCCAATTGTATGGCGCAGCCGCAAAAAATGCTTGAGTTATGGCTTAAAGTGCCTCATGCGCCTGACGCGCAATGACATCGAGCTGTTGTTCACGGGTCAGGTCGATGAACTTGACGGCATAGCCAGATACGCGGATGGTGAAGTTGGCGTACTCCTCCTTCTCCGGGTGCTCCATAGCGTCCTTGAGCTTGTCGATGCCGAAGACATTGACGTTGAGGTGGTGAGCGCCACGGTTGAAGTAGCCATCCATGACGCCTACGAGGGTATTAGCCCTCTCGTCATCGTTGTGTCCGAGCGCACTCGGGCAGATGGTCTGCGTATTGGAGATGCCGTCGAGGGCATACTCATAAGGCAATTTCGCCACGGAGTTGAGCGAGGCGAGGAGTCCATTCTTCTCTGCGCCATAGCATGGGTTGGCTCCTGGGGAGAGCGGCGTGCCGGCACGACGGCCGTCGGGGAGGTTGTTGGTGTACTTACCGTAGACGACGTTGGAAGTGATGGTGAGGATAGAGGTAGTAGGCTCACTATTACGGTAAGTGTGGTACTTCTTAATCTTACCGAGGAATGTCTTGAGAAGCCAGACGGCGATCTCGTCGGCACGGTCATCATCATTGCCGTAGCGCGGGAACTCGCCCTCAGTCTCGAAATCGACGGGGAAGCCGGTCTCGTCACGGACAATCTTGACCTTAGCGTATTTGATGGCGCTGATGGAGTCGACGACATGGCTGAAGCCTGCGATGCCAGTCGCGAAGGTGCGACGCACGTCGGTATCGATGAGAGCCATCTCTGCGGCCTCATAGAAATACTTGTCGTGCATATAGTGGATGAGGTTGAGGGTCTTGACGTAGACACCCGCGAGCCAATCCATCATAACGTCGAAACGCGGCATAAACTCGTCGTAGTTGAGGTAGTCGCCCTGAATAGGCCTCATGCTCGGGCCGCACTGCTCACGGCTCTTGGCATCCTCGCCGCCGTTGATAGCGTAGAGAAGGCACTTTGCGAGGTTGGCCCTTGCGCCGAAGAACTGCATCTCCTTGCCCGTCTGAGTTGCCGACACGCAGCAGCAGATGCTGTAGTCGTCGCCCCAGACTGGCCTCATAACGTCGTCATTCTCATACTGAATGCTGCTCGTCTTGACAGAAATCATAGCCGCGAACTTCTTGAAGTTCTTGGGCAGACGGCTGCTGTAGAGGACGGTGAGGTTAGGCTCGGGAGACGGTCCCATGTTGACGAGGGTGTGGAGGAAGCGGTAATCGTTCTTTGTGACCATCGAACGCCCATCCTGACCGAGTCCGCCGACCTCAAGGGTAGCCCATACGGGGTCGCCGCTAAAGAGCTGGTTGTAGCTCGGGATGCGGGCGAACTTGACCATACGGAACTTCATGACCATATGGTCAACCAGTTCCTGTGCCTGTTCCTCGGTAAGGACGCCATTTGCAAGATCCCTCGTAATGTAGATGTCGAGGAATGTCGACACGCGACCGACGGACATTGCGGCGCCATTCTGAGTCTTGACAGCGGCGAGGTAGCCGAAGTAGAGCCACTGGAACGCCTCGTGAGCATTGGTTGCCGGTTTAGAGATGTCGTAGCCATAGATCTGAGCCATCTCCTTCATGCCCTTGAGGGCCTTGATCTGCATGGCGACCTCCTCGCGGAGCCTGATGACATCGTCAATCATGCCCTGATCACCGATGTTGTTGAGGTCGTTCTGCTTCGACTCTATGAGATAATCGATGCCGTAGAGAGCCACGCGACGGTAATCGCCCACGATGCGGCCACGGCCATAAGTGTCGGGCAGACCGGTAAGGATATGGTTGTGACGCACGCTCTTCATCTCGGGCGTGTAAGCATCGAAAACGCCGTCGTTGTGAGTCTTGCAGTACTTGGTGAAAATCTCATGGATCTTGTCGGAGGGCTGATAGCCGTAGGTCGTGCAGGCCTGCTCGGCCATCTTTATGCCGCCATAGGGCATAAACGCACGCTTGAGAGGCTTATCGGTCTGAAGACCTACAATCTTCTCAAGATCCTTTGTTCCGTCACCAATGTAGCCGGGGCCATATGCGGTAAGGCTGGAGACGACCTCAGTCTCCATATCGAGGACACCGCCTTTTGCTCGCTCCTCCTTCTGGAGTTTCTGAAGCATGCCCCAAAGCTTGGTGGTAGCCTCCGTCGGGCCTGCGAGGAAACTCTCGTCCCCGTCGTAGGCTGTATAGTTGTTCTGAATAAAGTCGCGGAGGTTTACCTCCTCACGCCATTTCTGTCCTTTGAAGCCTTTCCAGGCCTCAGCGTTCAGCTCTGCCATTGACTGTTTAGTTGTTTTGATGATTAGTAAGGTATATGTTTGCGGACTTGGAAGTGGAAGACAGACCACACTGACAAGACTAAGAAAAAGTCCCTTGATGAGGCTATCAACCTAACTGCCCTCGCCCATTGCGTTCACAATGATTTAGAGTCTTAAACCATTTTTCTATTTAGACCCTTTACAAACAAAGCAAAGATAAGCAAATGGACTTAGCGACAGAAAGATGTCCAGAAAAAATTTGAAACAAATATTACAATAGACAATAACACATTGATTTACATAGGAATTGAATGCGGAGTTACAATAGGAGATAAGACAACTTTGCGAGCAATAATGCAAAGGCGGCGGAAGCAAAGAACTGAGAGTTACATACCAAGGCTTCAAGTTATATACGTAACAAGGCTGACGCTTTCGGTAAAATTTACATTGCTTAATATTTGCGGCTGCGCAAAAACAATTGCGTTTTAGAAGCTGTTTTGAAATAGGTGAAAATTATTGGTATATGATAGCTTAATTT
>JBJEGU010000060.1:0-25445 GCA_051875415.1 Marinilabiliaceae bacterium | reverse complement strand
GGGCGAGCATCTCGTCGGAGACCGGCACAATCGAGGACTGGCTGGCGGTGGAGGCCTGAGAGGGGAAATGACGGCACGCTGTAGTTTACATTACAACGTGACTAAGCGAGCCATCCAACCATCCTAATCGGCTTAAATCCCATCGAAAGGCACTGAATAAAAAAACGCAGCTCAAGAGGAAAGCACAGCTCTCGGGCCGCGTTTTTACTATGCTTCCTGCCGCAATGGTAAAAGACTAAGATTCCCATATTTACGTAAAGCTTAGCCATCTTTATAAAAAACAGACACTTACACATCCCCCAAAACGGACAGCCCCCGGCTTCATAATCGAAGCCAGGGGCTGTGTCTTTATACGCTTAATTCTACTAACTCAACAGAATCTTAGCTGTTGAGCTTTGACGTGAAGAAGTACTTAGCCTCACGGAGCGCAGCCTCCATGCCGGCGGCGTTCTTTCCGCCCGCCGTGGCGAAGAAGGGCTGACCGCCGCCACCGCCCTGAATGAACTTGGCCACCTCGCGGATTGTCTGACCCGCATTGAGACCAAGCTCCTTGACGAGGTTGTCGGTCAGGATGATGAGGAGCTGCGGCTTGCCGTCGGCCACGCATCCGAGGACGATGGCTGCCTCGTCATACTCGCCGCGGAGCTGGTAGGCGAGATCCTTGAGCTTCTCGACGAAGATGGGCTTCACCTCGGCTACAATTAGGGCGCGCTTGCCAATCATCTGCGCGTCGTGCTTGAGGCTCTCACGTTCAGCCACGAGCATGCCGGTCATCATAGTCTCGGCTCTCTGCTGGAGCTTCTCGTTGTTCTGGATAAGCTGCTCGATGCTCTTGCGGATATCCTTGCTGTCCTTGAGCGCCTCACGGAGATCCTTGAGAGTTTCGACAAGCCCGTTGACCATCTCCTCGGCCTTATCGGCCGTGACGGCCTCGATGCGCCTAACGCCGGCCGAGACAGAGCTCTCGCTTAGAATCTTGAAGAAGCCGATGTTGCCAGTGGCCTTGACGTGGGTTCCGCCGCAGAACTCGACCGAGGAGCCAAACTTTACGACGCGGACCTTGTCGCCATACTTCTCGCCGAAGAGCGACATAGCGCCGAGCTTGCGGGCCTCCTCAATGGGCATGGCCCTCTGCTCTTCGAGCGGCACGTTGGCGCGAATCTTAAGGTTGACGAGATGCTCGACCTTGGCAAGCTCCTCGTCGGTCACTTTCTGGAAGTGGCTGAAGTCGAAGCGGAGGTATTCGGGCGTCACGAGCGAGCCCTTCTGCTCGACATGGTTGCCGAGGACCTGACGGAGGGCCTCCTGCATAAGGTGGGTGGCAGAGTGGTTGTCGGCAATGAGGTCGCGGCGGTGCTCGTCAATCTTGACGTGGACTGGCTTGTCGAGGACAGCGGGTAGCTCGGCCGCAATATGCGTGATGAGGTTGTTCTCCTTAATGGTATCGATAATCCGGACCTCCTTGCCGCTGGCGTCGCGAATGATGCCGGTATCGCCCACCTGTCCGCCGCTCTCGCCGTAGAAGGGAGTGCGGTCGAAGACAATCTGGATTTGCTGCTTGTTTTTGGCCTTGACGGTACGGTAGCGGACTATGTGGACGTCGGCCTCGGTCTCGTCGTAGCCTATGAAGTCCTCCTTGACGGCCTTCTCGTCGAGGACGACCCAGTCGCCTGCCTCGATGGCCGTGGCGTTGCGGGCGCGGTCCTTCTGGGCGGCCATCTCCTTGTCGAACTCGGCGGTGTCGGCCTCAAGCCCGTTCTCGCGGAGGATGAGCTCGGTGAGGTCGAGCGGGAAGCCGTAGGTGTCGTAGAGTTCGAAGGCGACTTTGCCGCTAATCTTCCTCTCGCCCTTCTTCTTAGCCTCGGCTATGATGCCGTTGAGCATATTGATGCCCGTGGCGAGGGTCTTGAGGAAGCTTTCCTCCTCCTCCTTTATGACCTTGGTGACGAGCTCCTGCTGAGCCTTGAGCTCGGGGTAGGCGCCGCCCATGGTCTCGACGAGGGTCGGTACGAGCTTATAGAGCGTGGCTCCCTTGCCGCCGAGGAAGGTGTAGTTGTAGCGCACAGCTCGGCGGAGGATACGGCGGATGACGTAGCCCGCCTTGTTGTTGCTGGGGAGCTGGCCGTCGGTGATGGAGAATGCGATTGTACGTATGTGGTCGGCCATGACTCGCATGGCGACATCGGTCTGCTCCGACTGGCCGTACTTGACACCTGAGATATCGGCAATCTTGTCGAGGAGGGGCGTGAAGACGTCGGTGTCGTAGTTGGACGTCTTGTGCTGCACGGCGCGGACGAGCCTCTCGAAGCCCATACCCGTGTCGACGTGGTGGTTGGGCAGCGGCTCGAGCTCGCCGTTCGCCTTGCGGTTGTACTGCATAAAGACGAGGTTCCAAATCTCGATGACCTGTGGGTCGTCCTTATTGACGAGGTCGCGTCCGTTGACCTTCTTACGCTCCTCCTCAGGGCGCATATCATAATGGATCTCGGAGCAAGGGCCGCATGGACCGGTATCGCCCATCTCCCAGAAGTTATCGTGCTTATTGCCGTCGATGATGCGATTCTTCTCGACGTGCTCAGCCCAAGCGTCATAGGCCTCGGTGTCGCGGGCCACGCCGTCCTCTTTCGACCCCTCGAAGATGGTGACATAGAGGCGGTCCTTGTCGAGCTTGATGACCTCGGTGAGGAACTCCCAGGCGAAGGCGATGGCCTCCTTCTTAAAGTAGTCGCCAAAAGACCAGTTGCCGAGCATCTCGAACATCGTGTGGTGGTATGTATCGTGGCCGACCTCCTCAAGGTCGTTGTGCTTGCCCGACACGCGGAGGCACTTTTGAGAGTCGGATACGCGGCTTGCCGTGATGGGGACATTGCCGAGGATGATATCCTTAAACTGGTTCATGCCCGCGTTGGTGAACATCAGCGTGGGGTCGCCCTTAACGACCATCGGTGCGGATGGGACGATCTTGTGACCCTTCGAGGCGAAGAAGTCCAAGAAGCTTTGACGAACTTCGTTGGCAGTCATTGCTAAAGTATATGTTGCTCTTGTTTGTTTCGGTGCAAAAGTAGCAAATATATTATCATTGCGCACTTTGGCGGGTGCGAAGAGTGACAGTGACAAAGGGGGTGGCGAACCCGTTTTTACGGCTATAAGGTGTAAATTCGCGCAGCAGTGCCGGACACCCACCCCACGACAATAAGAATCTGGCGTGGAGAACTGTTCGCTCCGACTCTTTAATAGTTAAAATATGTTTACCCCCCCCGAAATTGCGCAGCCTAAGGCGCAGAATTCTCGCATAGCGTACATCGACTTGGCCAAGGGCTTCTGCATTATCCTTGTCGCCTTCACCCACATTGTCGACTTCTACGATCAGCCGTACGCCCTGAGCGGCTTCTTCACCGCATTCCGGATGCCGCTCTATTTTTTCCTTAGCGGCCTTTTCTTCAAGCCATATGAGGGCTTCGTCGGCTTCGCCAAGCGCAAGGTCAACAAGCTCATCATACCGTTCTTCTTTTTCTACTTGACGACATCGGTGCTGCTGAGCAACGCTCTTCACGCCGTGGGCTACGACGTCAGGAATACCGACGCCCTTGGACTACGGTCTCTTTGGGCTTTCGTGACACCCGAGCGGTTCCCTAACGGGCCGATCTGGTTCCTGCTTTGCCTTTTCTGGGTGAACATGATATTCTACGCCATCCAGTGGGCAGCCAAAGGGCGAGCGCATGGCTCCGAGGGTTATGAAGTGGCAGCGACAACAATACTGTCGCTGGGGTGCGGCCTGACTGGCTACGCTTGCTCCGCAGCGGGAGTCGACCTATGGGCGTTCACCGACACCGCACTGACATGCACGCCGTTCTACTGCGTAGGCTTCATCTTGCGGAAATACACGTCCATTTTGCATGCCAACAAGAGCGACCGGTGGCTGCCACTGATGGTGGCCGCCGCAGCAGTGGTGACGTGGTTCTGCCGCGGCGGTATTCACTTCCAGCTCAACGAGTTCGACGGGGCGAACCCCGTGATCGTGATCATTGGCGGAGTGAGCGGCACACTTGCCGTAATGTTCCTGGCGAAGATGATAGGTCGCCTGCCCTTCGTCTCGAACTGGGGGCGATACTCCATAATAATCCTCTGCACACACATTATGCTCATCCAGCTGCTGTTCCGCATTTTTGAGAGGTGCGGCGTGAATGAGGCTCTTGGGGCGTGGCCGTCCATCTTCGTGATGTTGGGGATAGTAATGTTCTCCTACGAGGCAATAATACCCATTTGCATACGCCTGATACCGTGGTTCACGGCTCAGCGCGACTTGATAAGCGTGGGCGGCGAGAAAAAGGGTTAACGCTCGGCATCCATAGCTATCTGGCGGAGCCTGGGGCAGTTGGACTCTGTGACATGCGTGGCACCGCGGTTGACTTTGTCGGACGGAAGGTCGGTCACGTCTTTGCCCACCCAAGGGGCTATGAGCCTCTGGTAGGCGCAGCAGGCCGCGATGTAGCACCCAGCGCCCTCGTCGAGGTGCCGGCCGTCGCCACTCAGCTCGCTGCCTGTGGTGTCGACGCCCTCGCGCCTGGCCGCCGCAATGGCACGCCCGCTATGTATGACCAGGTCCACGCAGCCCGAGCTGACGACATTGGCGGCGACGCCCTCAATGGCCTGCTCCATCTGCTCACGACTGCCGCCATAGAGGGCGAACTCATCCTTCTTGTCGAAATGCGAGGCGAAAGCCCACGTCATCTGCCAAGCTATCTGCGCACGCGGATGCCGCTCCTTTAGTAGGCGAGTCGTCGTCGCGAGATACGGGTTCACTGTGTTCCAAAGGCCAGAGAGTGTGGACTTCTGCTGAATGACTATTATATCCCAATCGGCATAGTCGACACAATAGGGCACGCTTCGGCGCACGGTGTCGACCGAGAAAGGGCGTCCGCCTGTGCTGACCGCCCATATGTGCGTGGCATCGGACGATGTAAGGTGGTCCATCTGATATTCGAGGCTTGCGCCGGCGAACGCGGCATAGGCCACGACGACACTGTCGGCACCGGCATCGGCAATGAGCCTAGGGGGGTGGAGCGTCATATTCTCAGTGAAACTGTTGCCTATGGCAAGGATTCGGAGCGTATTGTCTGTTTTAACATCGGGGTACGTCCGACCCTCATACTGAGGCTCTTGCGCCTCGCCACTGCAAGAGACGAGGAGAGCCGCGGTGGCGACAGCCATCAACCGTCGCAGAGTGGGAATAATCATCATAGTGTGCTATTGTTAATCTCGATAGGGACACCGTAGCGGCAAAATGTCGAACGGCGAAGTAAGGTTACGCTGGCGAATTTACGGAAAAGAATCGGGACTGAGCATAAGGAGCCCGCAATTAGAACCCGACCCCGGCGCGCAGCTCGAAATGCCAAGCGCCGGGCAATGCGCCAGAGCGGCAGAAGCCGCCGACATTGAAGTCGACAAAAGGCACGCACGGCCATCCGTCGGGTCGGAAGTCGACACGTGCCGCGGCATCGCCACCAAACAAGTCCGCCGAGCGCAGATTGAAATCGCGGCTCACATATTGGAAGACAGTGGCGGACTCCTTGGCACGCCTCGCGCCCAAGTCGCACACCTCCCTGACATTCCGCCTCGCCCTTAGGCCAAGCCCCCCGACAAGAGAGGCCAGCCGCCACTTACGGCGCGCCTCGGCCGAAACGCCGAACGAGACATCGGCGACCTCAATGCGCCTCGACAACTCGGAGTTTGCCTCCTTGTCAGCTGAGCATGAGACGAAAGCGTATAGAGACAGGGCCTCGGGCCGACTCATAGTGGCCGAAAGCGTCGCGATGGCCGACCTTCGCTCATAGGGTTCGCGCTTGGCGAGGAGACGGTAGTTCTTGACACCGTCGTCGTAGACCGCCGTCTTGAGCGTCAGGTGATTAAGAGAGGAGCTGAGCGCAAGCCTTGTAGGCCAGCCGTTGAGGAGACCGTGGCGCACGACGCCAACATCCACACGATTATCAAACGTCTCATTGATAAGGGCGTCGTGAAGGTCGGGCAACGACTTCTCGGTATGGCGACGCGACGCCTCAGCCGTCACTTCAACCGGGCCAGTGAAGGAGACGCCACACCCAGCCCTGCGTCCCTCGTAGGAGGCATCAGTATTGGCGCCCGCGAAACGCGAATAGTCGGCACCGAGACCTATGAGATGATAGACCGTGGCATTGCCATTGCGATCGTTCTTGAAATCGATATCGAGCTCCTGAGAGTATTTGCGAAGCGAGCCAAAGAGGCCGACAGACTGACCACCCCTGAGGAAGAACGCCCCGCCAAGGCGAGCCTCTGCGACCACGGCATCGGCCTTTGGGCGCGGGTCATGGGTACGGAACTCGCTCAGCGACGAATAGCGGATATCGAGACCCACGGAGGCTTGGCCCGCACGCCAGGCGAAGCCCGCACGGAAACGGTAGCTCTCACTGTCCTTATCGCCACCAACTGTATCAGCCACAGCCATAGGGGCGACCTCGGCGAAATCGGACGACTCGCTCACAGCGACATCGGCACGCACGCCACGGACGTAGGCTGCCCGGCCCCATGCCGCGAGCGAGGGCGAAAGACGCATAAGCGCGCGCCCCTCGGCCGTGAACCCGCGCCACGAAGCCCCATCCTCAACGAAATCGGAGAGGCGAGACGACGCCCCCCACCCCACCACGACCTCGGACACTGTGGTGTCGACCTCGGCGAGGGCGCAAGCGGGGTTAACGCCACCCGCTTGCGCCAGGGCAAGCCCTGGCACAAGCGGAATGGCGAAGGGAAAGAGGTTTACCAGCCTACTTGAAAACATAATAAGGGTCGGCCTCGTCGACAATCACGAAATCGTCCGACGAGTCGTTAGTATCGATAAAGACGCCCCCCGTGAAACGTCGACGCGCCGACTTGCCACGGCGTGACGCATCGCTGCCAGTCTCGCCCATCGACACGTGGCCGGCATCGAGGCTCTGATCCACAACGCTCCAACCGAAATCGGACGAGGGCGCGAACGCCACGGCATCGAGAACCCAATCGTTCTCGAACCTGTATGACGAGCCCGTCATAGTCTTCTCGGTCTCCTTGACCATCAGGACATAGGAGTAGTCGTACTTATAGTCGGCAAGATACTCATCGACAGACAACTTGCCGAAAGCCCCGCCGAGGAAGCCGATGGCGTAGGAGCGGTTGTACTGGACAGACGGAACCCAGAGAGTCCTGGACTTCTTGAAGACGCAGGTGAGGTTGGGCACCTCGGTGTCAATATCCTTGCCCTCGTCGTACCACTCGAAGTCGGCCTTAGAGAGGTCGAAAGATAGGGAATTGTCGGCACGGTGATCCTTTGCCACATCGGCAAGGATGATGGAGCCGCCGGGTAGTACCGGCACATCGTGGCCGCTGCCCGGAACCTGATAGACGGCATTGACGGCCACGGCCTCGGACATGATGTCGGGCGTGTAGTCGTGCTTGCCCGACTGGCTGGAGTTGAAGTCGGACTCGATGATGCAGAGGCCATCGGCGAAAAGGGTGTCGGCAGAATTGTTGGCGATGCGGAACCAGGCGTCGCCCATGTAGGACTTCAGCCCATCGGCGAGGCGGCTGACGAGGCACACGTCGGCCAGGACAAAGCCCTGACCGCCAGAAATGCGGACGAGGCTGAACGCCACGGACATCTGCCCGTCGAGAACCTTGACGCCCTGACGCGAATCGCGGAAAGTCTCGTCGGCGGAAGCGCCGCCGGCGGCATGGCTCGCCGTGAGGATGAAGGTCATATCGTAGAGGCCGTCGGGGAGGGCGATGGTGACGCCGCCCGAGGTCGGCACTTTAAAGGACATCACGTCGCCGTTTGCCACATCGGTGATGGAGAGGGTGGCGGAATCGGCCACGACATCGGACGTATGGCCGTCGGGCATGGAGAAAGAGAACGACACGTCGGTAGATGGCGAATCGTCCTTATCGTCACATGCGGCGAAGAGGAGCGCGGCCGCAGCGCAGAAAGCAGGAATGAGGTACTTCATAGAATGGAAATGAGTAGTGATATTAAAAGTATAAAACTCAGAACAAGGAGACAGAGGCTTGCGCCCCGAAGTAGGGGGAGAAAGTACGCCGGACAGTGAAGCCATCCTTCTCGTAGTCCCTTGCGGCGGAGAGCAGCCTGTCGGCGAAGAAACTAAGCCGGAAGACCTTTCCGATCTCCTTCGTAGCCTTGAAGTTGAACGTGGCGTAGGGTCGCTCGGAGGTGCGCACGCGGTCGGCTGTGTTGGAGATGACGAGATGGGAAAGCGTGGCATCGGCGGCCTCGGCATCGGTGTAGGGACGGACGACGCCGTCGCCACCCACGTAGGCCACCGGCCGCGCATTGCGCAAGGGGATGGACTTAGTGGAGAGCCAAACGCATTCGGCCGTGGCGGAGAAGATGAATCCCACGCTCGCGACATATGTCTCGGCCGTGAAATTGGTTGACACGCGCTCAGCCCTATTGGTCTGGTGCCAATCGTAGAGACCCGCATAGTAATCGTCGACAACCACTCCGCCCACCGTGACCCCCGCCCCTTGATACCACTCGGGACCGCTGTTGGCGCGAGTGGTGCGCAGCCAGGCCCCGCACACAGAGAGGCGCGTGGCCACCACGGGCAGGCGCGGCGAATCGTATTGCCACTCCGCACCGACCTTCTCAATATGGCTGCCATTGGCGTAGGGCCGGGACAGGCGCACGACATTCTCCGTCGTGCTTGGCACGGACTCAAGGCTCGGCATCCGCACGGAGTAAGAGGGGTCGGAGGCGTCGGGGCGGTACTTCACGTATGAGAGGGCGACAGGCACAGGCGTAGGGCGAAAACCGTCGTCCATGACCTCGCGGAAGAGCGACACCGAGGCCGAATGTCGTCCGGCGCGTGCGCCAAGCCTCACATCGAGCTTGACATTGCGGGCCGGCTCGAGAGACTTGGAATCGGGTGAGACCGCATAGGCGCGCGTAATCCGCCGACGGAGCGACGGGTCGGCATTCCAATAGTCGAACTCGGTGAACTCGTAGTACTGTTCCTCAGGGTAGAGCTGCGAGATGGTCGGCATTTTGGACATACGGCCGACACCGACATCGAGCGTCAGCCTGACGTTATCCTTAGGGCCGAAAGAGGGCGACACGAGCGAGAGATTAGCCCTCGGGTCGGCATAGAGCCTGCCAGCCATGGCGAGATCGGAAGACAGGCCCGCCATGAGCGAGAGGCGCACGCCCAGGACGAGCCGCAACGTGAAGTCGGCGAGCGGGACAGAGCAGTCATCCTCGGCATAGAGGCCGACGACATTGGACGCCGGGATGGAACGGAAAGAACGCGGACGGCGCAATGTGGAGCCGTGGAGAGGCCGAGTGGGGTCGAACACCTGGCCATGGCCGTAGTTCTTGGCGCATTGCCACTCGCCGCCGATGGAGACGCGGTTATTGAAACGGCCTATGGCGACAGGGCGCGACAGCGAGAGACGGACACTGGAATAGAAAGGGCGGCCGTCGACCTTATGGCGGGCGACATAGTCACGGTCAAGGGGGGACGCAAAATGGGCGAGGCCATCGACAGAATCGGAGGGAGCGTAGAGATTCTGGGCATTGACGAAACGCATGGACTGACGAATCACATCGTGCGAAAAACTGACGCTCTGCGACAGATCCGCCTTCCAACCAGCCCAACGAGCGGAGACAGTATTGGCGAGAGAGAACTTGACATAGGAGCTACGGTAGCTGTCGTCGGCCCCCACCTGCTGCTCGGGGTCGGCCTTATCGCCATCGACATTCTGCGAATAGTCGGCCACAGGCCGCCAAGAGAGGCACAGCCCCGAGGTCGAGTTCCAATCCCTTGACCCGCGTAGCGACACATTGGCCCGGCGGTAAGTCTCATACTCACAACGCGGGTCGACCTCGGACGAAAGAAGCCCCGCGCCCGCCGTGACGACCCAGCCGCCCGCGGCCTCGAAACCACGCGACAGGCTGACCAGCTTGGAATAGGGGTCCGCCTTAAAACGGACAACAAGGGGCGAGGGGGCCAGACGGCGACGGACGCTCACCACGCCGCTCGTAAGGTCGCCGTGGCTCACCGACGGCACGCCGCGAAGAACCTCGACGGACTCAATCTCATCGGTAGGGATGGAACGCAGGTCGACGCCACTGTTCACCGAGCTGCGCCCATTGTCGGAATCGGTCTGCCCAGCAGCGGAAATGGACTGCAAATTGGCGTCGACACCCACCGGCGCGCCATCGATGAGGACCTTTGTCCCAAGAGCTGACACGGCGTAATCGGCCGACGACGACGGCACCTCGCGGAGGGCGATGGCATTCGCCCGCCCCATTTGCGGAGTCTGCGTAAGGCCACCTGGCAGCAGCGACAGCACGTCGGCGAGCGAAGCGGGCTGCAGATGCTCCATTGCCACAGGGCCTATGAGCGAAGCCGATGTCGCCGCGCCGCGCGCCTCAGCCGCCGTCACGCGCACCTCGGCTATGACGACCGACGTATCGGCCGACAGGACAGCCGCGCCGCCCGACGCGACACCAGACTGCGCCGCCGCGCAAAGGCTCAGGGCAGAGAACGGCAGGACGAATATGGAACGTGAAAGAATCACGGCGCAAACTTATTTATAATGAATTAAAGTCGCAAGAAGCGTACGCGTCTTCCTCTTTAATTAAATCAATTATAAACAATGCGGTATAAAAAGTCTATATTTGCGGGTGACAATAACATAAGGGAGAGAGACATGAACATATTCATAGCGTTGCTAATACCGGTGATAGGCACGACATTAGGCTCGGCGTTCGTCTTCTTCATGCACGGGGAGATGAACAGGCTGACGGAGAAAGCACTGCTCGGCTTCGCCGCCGGCGTGATGATAGCGGCGGGCATATGGTCGCTGCTGCTGCCGAGCATGGAGATGAGCGGCGAGGGGGCCATGCGCGTGGTGCCCGCCGCGACGGGGTTCGCCATAGGCATGGCATTCCTGCTTTGCGTGGACACCTTCACGCCCCACCAGCACATAAGCTCCGCCACGCCCGAGGGTCCGCACTCCGCGCTATCGAAATCGCAGATGCTGGCACTCGCCGTGACGATTCACAACATTCCCGAGGGAATGGCCGTCGGCGTGGTGATAGCCAGCATGCTGACGCAGGGCATAGAGCCGACCCTGTCGGGGGCGCTGGCTGTGAGCCTTGGCATAGCCATACAGAACATACCCGAGGGAGCGATAATATCGATGCCGATGCGCGCGGCGGGCAACAGCCGACGTAAATCGTTCGCCATAGGCACGCTGAGCGGGCTTGTGGAGCCAGTGGGCGCAATGGCCGTGATACTGCTCGCCGAGGTCCTGACGGGCGTGCTGCCCTACCTGCTCGGCTTCGCGGCCGGCGCCATGACATACGTGGTGGTGGAGGAGCTGATCCCCGCAGCCTCGGCGGGGCGGCACTCTAACATATCGGTGATAGGCTTTGGCGTAGGGTTCTTACTGATGATGGTGATGGACAGCGTATTGTAAGGCAAGCTAAGTGACGGAAAAGCGGGATGCCCCTCCGGAGAGAGGCATCCCGCTCATTGTTTTGGGAATATCAGTGACTTACTTGACGACCGTCTTGACGAAACGGACGGAGCCGTCGGAGAGAGTCTGCTTTACGACATTGACGCCGCGATGGGGAGTCGCTGCCACCTTGCCCGCGAGGGAGATGTACTGCGACGAGACGACGGACGCGCCGGTGGGGAGCTTGACCTCGGGGAGAGAGGTTTTGACGTCGGTGTAGACGACCACGCTGCCCTTGGTGGTGGTAAGCTCGCAATCGCCATTCTCGAGACCCCACGTGAACCAATAGAGGCCATCCCACTCCTCGGTGTCGGCGTTCTCGCCCTCGGGCTCGGCGGCGTGGTGGCCGACAATCTTCTTGAGCTCATCGATGAAAGTGACATAGGTGTAGTCGCCCTTCTCCTTGCCAGCGTTGAGGGAGACGACGTTCTTGTCCTTCGCCTCAGGGTTGCGGAGACCGCCTACGCCCCAGCCATTGAAAGAGACGGAGGGGTCGTCCCAATCGCAAGAGTAGTTGAAGACAACGATGTCGTCGTCGTTATACTTCTCAAGGTCGGATGCGAGGATGACCTGACCGTTTTTGAGGTTCAGCTTATACTGGTTCTTGGTCGGGTCGGGAGTCTTGTCGCGGTTGACAACCTTGGTGCGGGTGACGCTCTTGAAAGTGACAGTGAAGGGGTAGAGAGTCTTGTCATCATCACCGCCCTTGATGTAGATGTTGGAGACAGCCTTGGCGCACTTCTCGGCACTCACCTCGAAAGAGATGGAAGAGCCGCCCTTATCGATATTGTGCCAGCCGAAGCCGGCTTCGTTGCCATCGGCACCGAGGGCATCGAGCTCAACAGTCACCTTACCAGAGGCTGGCTCTGCGAGCTCGATGTTGTAAGTGTAGACGACGTTCTTCTCGGCCTCGGGGTCGTAGGTTACAGATTCGCCATCAGCGGTCTTTATGAGAGCGGCACCGTACTGGCCGGAGAAAGTGAGGCCGTTGACCTCCTGCTCAGCCGAGCAGCCCCAAGCGGCGCCGCCGAGGGATGTGCGAACCTCCTCAGAGCCATCGGCCTTGATGAGGGTGAACTTGTTAATCTTGACGGACTCGCCAGCCTTGTTGCACTGGACGTTGATGACCTCGATCTCATCGACGAGATCGTCGGCGAAGTCGCCCTCAAGGACACCGTCGGTGGCAGCGGCGAAGCTCGGGTAGGAGTAGACGCCCTTATCATTGCCATCAACATTGTTGGCCTTGCCAATCTTGAGGTGGACGCCACCGCCCACGGAGTCTACGAGTTCGGAGAACTCGACACGGAAGCCCTTGTAGGCAGTCTTAGGATGGAGCTCGGGATGAGCTTGAACTCGCCATAGGCGCTCGTGAACGAGATGGCCGCGCTTGAGGCGACGGGCGAGACATTCCAGCTGTTCTCGACCTTCACCACGAGGTTCTCGACATCCTGGGCCGAGGCTCCGCCAGCCACGAGAGCGGCGGCAAAGAGAAGTAAAGATTTCTTCATAAGCACTTGTATTTTGTTTGCATTTCGGCAAGGCTGAACGGAGCGCGGGACGAACTATTTGTGGAGATAATGGGTATCACTCAAAAAGTTGAAGCTAATCACATCCGACAGCTTTCAAACACAAATTTAAAAAATGTTTATGGCTTTTACAAGCGTTATAGAGAAAAATACGAACGGAACATAATGGTTTTTGAGAGTTCGGGGGGCTAAGCGCCGTCTCCTCCGCTAAACAACTTACTCAGCACATCCATAGTAACGTCATACCCCTCTCTTGATTTTTGAGAGACAGACTCTGCCCATTCTCGCAACCGACCTTCAAGCTCATCCTGACCTATATTTCCATCGGCTACCAACTTTGAAGGGTCGACTTGCTTCATTCTACCTAAAAATGCATTCAAATTATCCTTAATTCTTCTGTACACTCCAGGAAACTTGACTTTGCCTCCCGATAGGAGCAGCATTTCCACCTGCCCTCCTGCTGAGAACTGGTCGCGTATGTGAGAATCGACAACGCCTTGTGAAGTAAGCCAAAGCGCATACCTGTCATAATTTCCGGCAAGCACCTCAGGAAAGTTGACACACGCATAAATGGTATACTCAGACTTTTCTTCTTTACTCAAATTTTTCCACAAACGAATCTTGGCAGAAACTGACTCGTCCGAAGAATCACCCGTCCACCAGAGACTTTCACCAGTTTTCAACCTGCTTCGATAATAGCTTGCGACGGGCGAAATAGGATTGTCCATCTTTCGCAACTTATTATAAGGCAAATGCATACTGTCGAATATTGTCTCACCTTTACCAAGCCTCATATCAATGAGATAGCGCGGCATATGCGTGACAGCAATACCAGACAAGCACTCCTCATACAAGCGCGATTTAAACATCACTCGTTCCCCACCTAACTTACCGAACGTCAGATAAATGACATCAACGTCAGGTACTCTTGTGGTTTCCAAAATACTGCTACCAGTAGAAACCCAATGATCTTCCTTGGTGCTTTTAACTTCAACGCCATAACGTCGGGAAACAACAATATCCGGGAACTTCTGACCAGACACCTTTTGTATAGTGCCTGCGAACGGAGTCCCTTCTGCGCATTCATTAAGCGCCTCCAAAACGTCATCCTCCAACAGACTTCCTCCTCTTGTCCTAAAGTAGCCTGGGACCTCCTGCGCTTTCTTATTCAGAAGCTCATCAGCCCTCTGCATCAGGCCTACAAACCCTTCAAGAGTCGACTCCTGCACTGCTAACATACTCAACAAGCGAGGTTTCAGTGTTTAAAATACACATTCCACTTCGCCTCGATATTTTTTGCGATATTGTAAGCCAACACACAAGGGACTGCATTCCCTATAATCTTATAGGCGTCGCTGGATGAAACTGACACATTTCTATCAGTCTTCCCTATGATAAATTGGTATGAGTCGGGGAATGTTTGCAGTCGAGCACACTCCCTTACTGTCAACCTACGCTCTACGAGTCCCTTCGCCAACTCATCTTTATGGACTCCGCCATTCTCTGCACTTAAACGCCTAAACTCAATATTCCCGTGGTGTTCTGACCTTATGGTTGGTCCGACTGAGTTTAGTTTCACCTCAGTCTGTCCTTGACAATGTTGCCCCATATACTTTGCTTTAGAATACTTTTGCTGAGACAAATCAGACGACAAGTCTGGTTCTACTAAACCTACGAACGCATCCGCACATGTTACCACAGGTAACAGGCCACTACCATGCGTTTTTACCGGGTATGGGTCATAATCAGGATGTATATGCTCCTGCCCCAAAGCGGAAAGGGCTTCTTCTGTCAAGACACTTTTCTTAAACCCGAAAAAAATAACCCTCTCCCTTGACTGAGGAACTCCGAAATCCGGGGCATAGAGGACTTTGGCAGGGACTACTAAATAGCCACCATTTCCGGCCTCTGCGAAATCGTGCTCAATTACTTCTTTCGCATCGTCTAGATTTGTGAGCCCCTTTACATTTTCCGCAATAAACAGTTTTGGGGAGGTAAGTGTTATAACATCCCTCATCCACATATAAAGCTGCCCCCTGCTCTCAACTGATGGCTCGCCGGCCTCAAGCTTACTTCCGTTGTGGCTTTTTTGAGAGTTGAACCCCCTTCTTTTGCCGGCAACAGAAAAATCTTGACACGGGAAACCACCAGTCACAACATCTATTTGTTTCGGGAAAACATCCTCTCCTGCTTTCGCCTTTTTCACCAAATCGACGATACTGTCCAAATGGTAAACCTCGTTTGCGTTCTTTTTCGACGCACCGAAATAAGAGACCCACGCAGCCTTAGCGTCGGGCCTAATATCGTTAGCAAAAACAGTACTGAAGACAGTAGGGGCCAAAGTAACCCACTGACCCTCTTCTTTAAAAATCCAATCGGGATGGATATTAGTATTTATCGATTTTCGCAGGCAAGAGAAGCCTCCTTCAAAACCAATATCCATACCACCACAACCGGAAAAAAGAGAAAGAAGATTCATATCAGTCAAGTTTATAAGACAATGTTCCTCAGCGGAACAGTTTGAAGCTTTGGCGGTGGAGGGGGGTGATGCCGCACCGGGCGATGGCGGCGTAGTGGTCGCGCGTGGGGTAGCCCTTGTTCACCTGCCAGTTGTAGGCGGGGTAGTCGGCGGCCAGGCGGCGCATGATATCGTCCCTCGTAGTCTTGGCGATGACGCTCGCCGCGGCGATGGAGAGGAACTTGCCGTCGCCCTTCACCACGCACTGGTGCGGCACGAGCGTCGACTCGTCATGGAGGCGCACGGCATCGACCTGCCCGAGGGTGTCGGCCGACTCGAAATCAGAATAGTAGGGGTGGAAACGGTTGCCGTCGATGATGAGGAACTGCGGAGCGACGGAGAGCGAGCGGACAGCACGGTGCATTGCCAAGATGCTGGCGTTGAGAATATTGAGACTATCAATCTCACCCGGAGAGGCCACGCCCACGGCCCACGAAACCGCCACCCGCTCAATGAGCGGGCGGAGAGCCTCGCGCCGCCGCTCGGACAGTTTCTTACTGTCGTCGAGACCAGGGAGGTCGGCCGGCGTGACGTCGCGCGGCAAGATGACGGCCGCGGCCACCACGGGGCCGGCGAGGCAGCCGCGGCCCGCCTCGTCGGCACCGGCCTCGACGAGCGAGGAGAAGAAAGGGAGGAGAGCCGCCATCAGAGACGGAAAGAATCGAGGAGGTTCTTCATCGTGAGGGCCTGGGCGGCCAAGTCGGTGGCACTGCGGGCAAGCTCCTCGGCGTCGGAGGCCGTCTCCTTTGTAGCGTTATTGAGCGCCTCGGCGGCATTGCTAATCTGGTCGAGGCCAGAGCCCTGCTCACGGCTGACTGCCGTGATGGACCTGATGCTATCCGCCACGCGCTGGAGCTGCGGCACGAGCTCCTCGATGAGCCTGTTGATGTTGTCGGCCCCGGCTATGGAGGTCTGGCTGGTTAGGGTCATCTCCTCGGCCGTCCGCTTGGTCTGCTCGGCCAGACCGCCCACGGCCTTTGCCACGACGGCGAAGCCCCGGCCTTGCGCTCCCGCCCTCGCCGCCTCGACGGCGGCGTTGAGGCTCAGGATGTTGGTCTGGCTCACGAGGCTGTTGATGCTGCGGAGCGAACCCACCACCTTGCGGGTGGCGGCGAGACTCTCATCGGCCCTTTGGGCTATGCCCGTCAGCGCCGCGGACGCTTGCGACATGAGGAGGTCCGTCTCGGCCGCATTGGCCGCCGTGGACTTCACGTTGCCGCTCACCACGCCGAGATTGGCGGCCACCTCCTGAAGGTTGCCGGCCTGCGAATCGGCGAGGCTCGAAAGCCTTTTGCTCGCGCGGCCTATGTGGGCGCTGCTCTCCTGGATGACAGCCCCCGTCTGGCTGATGACCTCAAGCGAATCGCGGAGCGAGCCGCGCATGGCCGCCATGGCCTCGGCCAGCTGCTCGATCTCGTCATGGGTATGAGGCTCGGTGACACAGCGCGAAAGGTCGCCCGAAGCGATACGCTCGGCATCGTCGCGGAGCGAAAGGAGCGGACGCACGAGGTGGCGGCGCATGAAGACCCGGAAGAGCCAGATGAAAAGGGCGGAAAAGATGACGGCCACCACGATGACGCTATTCCTCATCCGGCGACCCACCTCGACCTGGACATCGACATCGAGCCATATGTGGTGAATGCCAATCATCTCGCCCTTATAGTCGAAGAGGGGGATGTAGGCCGAGAAGACATCCTCCTCGCCCGCCTGCTCGGTCAGGACGATGTTCTTGCGCTGCGTGCGGAGCGAGTCGGGCACCCAGAGCTGAGGGATGGGCAGGCCGTGGATATCGATATCGTGGCCGTCGTAGGATGTGGCGGAGATATAGTTGCCGCGGTAGACGCTCTGCTCGGACTGGATGAGCTGCGCCATGCGGATGAGGTAGCCGTCGTTCTCGACAGAGTCGTAGCACACCATGGCAATCGCGGCGTCGCGGCCCTTGGCGTCGGGCCAGACGTGGACTGTGACGATGCCCACGCCCGAGCCCATGACGTCGGCGTAGCCGTTGTACTTCTTGGCGGGGGTGGTAGTGACGTAGCGCATGAGCTCGCGGACCTTGTCGAGCTGCGCCTGAGTGTAGGAGCGGTAGTTAGTGGCGACGAGATTGAACTTAGAGTCCATAAGGACGAAGCCCTGAAGCCCGCGGGCCTCCACATTGCTCGCGAGGAAACGCCCCACTGCCGGATAGTCGCCCGCCGAGAGGAGGGTGTCGACCTCGGGGTAGACGAGCGGCAGGGAGGCCACGTAGGAGTCGAGCTCGTCGAGGTGGGCCTTGGTGAGCTGCTCAACCATGCCCATCTTTCCGCGGACCTGGTCGGTGAAATAGTCCCTTAGGACGTGGCTGCGCGACAGGCCCGAGCTGCCGAGCTGCACGGCATTGATGAGGACAGTGAAGACGACGAAGGTAAGCGTAAGCTTGGCAATGAGGCTTGACGACTTCTGGCGGACAATATTCTTGAACTTGGAGACTTTGAGCATTTTCAGGTAGGAAGCATTAGAGGAAGACAAAGTTACGAAGAATAGGGGGCTGAGGGGCGACATCACGAACTTTAACAGGGATGAAAGGAATATTGCACTAAGTGGCGTAGGGGGGCGAGGGCGCCTATCTTTCATTTTAAACTCAAAGCCGGCGAATTAATTAAAAAAAGAAAGGATTATGGCAATAAAATATGCTTTTTGTTTGTCGTATTGATACAATGGCGTATATTTGCAAGTGATTAACGGATCGGGGTGTAAGAACCGAGATCGAGAATCATCCTAACCTAACTCGACATATAAGGCGGTTATGAAACCAGATCCGGATAGTCCATAACTGTTCTTTTGTAATTGAAGGCCTCCCCGATGGGATATCGGGGAGGCTTTTTTGCGTGCAGCGGCGCGAGACGCAGCCGAGAAGCGGCGGCGCGGGCGGTTTTGGTCTATAAAGACGGGGCGTTGGTCGGTTAACTATTTACAGAAAGAGATGATGTAAGTAAGTTCGCAGACAAGAAAAAAGGAACAGGCAACAACACAGACAGAGAGATGGAGAAAAATACGATAGCGGCACTGGCCGCTCTGGCGGCGGCGAGCCTAAGCCCGGCAGCGGCCACGGCGCAGAGCGAGCCCGGCCACAAATGGACACTACAGGAGTGCGTGGACTACGCCAGGGCCAACAACATAGACGTGAAGAGCGTCGAGCTGCAAGTGGAGCAGGCCGAGGTGGATGTGGAGAGCGCGACGGGGCAGCTCCTGCCGAGCCTGAGCTTCTCGACGAGCCACAACCTGGGCTGGCGCCCGTGGAGCCGCAGCACCGTGGCTCTGAGTGGCGGCACGATGACGACGACGCAGAGCGACGCCACATACTCCGGCAACTACGCCCTTCAGGCCAACTGGACGGTCTGGGACGGAGGCCGCACACGCCGCCAGCGCGCGAGCTACCGACTGGACGCCGCCAAGGCCGAGGCCACGACGAGCCAGACAGAGATGGGGATTGAGGAGCAGATACTCCAGTACTACGTCCAGATACTCTACGAAGCCGACGCCGCACGGGTGGCCGACAGCACGCTCGCCACGAGCACGATGCTACGCGACAGGGGCAAAGAGATGCTCACGGCCGGCCTGATAGCCAAAGTGGACCTCGCGCAACTGGAGGCCCAGGCGGCGCAGGACCAGTACAACCTGGTGGCCGCCCAGACGCAGCTCGCCAACTACAAGCTGAGTCTGAAACAGATTCTTGAGATAATTAAGTCGGACGACTTCGACGTGGCCGACCCTGAGATTGGCGACGAGAAGGTGATGGAGACGTTGCCGACGGTGGACGACGTGTTCGCCCAGGCCATAGAGACGCGCCCCGAGATGAAAGCCGCCAACATAAGCATGGAGCAGGCGGAGATACAGGAGCGGATTGCCCGCGGAGGGCATAACCCGACGCTGAGCCTCTCGGCGGGGGTGCAGAGCGGCCACAACAGCGCCGACGACGCCGGCATTGGCGAGCAGCTGAAGCAGAACGTGAACAACTCGGTGGGGCTGAGTCTGAGCGTCCCGATAATAGACAACAGGCAGACGCGCACCAACAAGGCGAAAGCCAAAATCCAGAAAAGGCAGAGCGAGCTGGACAAGCAGAGCACCGAGAAGACGATATATAAGCAAGTGGAGACATTCTGGCTCAACGCGCAGAGCGCACAGACGCAGTACGCCGCGGCCGTGGCCAACGAAGAGAGCATGAAGCAGAGCTACGACCTGCTGGAAGAGCAATTCCGCACGGGACTGAAGAACATGGCCGAGCTGACGCAGGGCAAGAGCAACCTCCTGGCGGCCCAGCAGCAACGCCTGCAAAGCAAATACACGGCCCTGCTGAACATAGCCCTGCTTAAGTTCTACTCGGGCGAGGCACTCGGACTTTAGAGAAAACGAAGACAAACAACGCGATAAAAAAACGAAAGATAAAATGAGGCACACCTTATTAATATGCGTACTCGCGGCCGCGGCCATGACCTCGTGCTCCGACGGGGCGCAGGTGACGTACACCAAGGCCAAAGTGACGCGCGGCGACATCTCGACCTCGATAACTGCCACTGGCACCATAGAGCCAGTGACGAAAGTGGAGGTCGGCACCCAGGTGTCGGGCATAATATCGAAAATATACGTCGACTACAACAGCGTGGTGAAGAAAGGCCAGGTGATAGCCGAGCTTGACAAGACCAACCTGCTCTCCGAGCTGGCCTCGGCCAAGAGCCAACTGGCCAACGCCCAGAGCGACCTCGACTACCAGCAAGCCAACTACGACCGCTACGCCGCCCTCTTCGAGAAAGGTCTCGTCTCGGCCAACGACTACGAGCAGGCGAGGCTCAGCTTTGAGCAGGCGAGGCAACAGATTGTGATACAGAGGCAGAACGTGGCCAAGGCCCAGACGAACCTCGGATACGCGACCATCACGAGCCCCATTGACGGCGTGGTGCTGAGCCGCGAGGTGGAGGAAGGCCAGACAGTGGCGTCGGCCATGACCACCCCAACACTCTTCAACATTGCCCAGGACTTGACCGACATGCGCGTCATAGCCGACGTTGACGAGGCCGACATAGGCGGCGTGAAAGAGGGCCAGCGCGTGACATTCACCGTCGACGCGTTCCCCGACGACGTATTCGCCGGCAACGTGACGCAGGTGAGGAAAGAGGCCACGACGGAGAGCAACGTCGTAACCTACGAAGTGGTGATATCCGCCCCCAACAAAGACCTGAAACTCCTGCCCGGCCTGACGGCCAACGTGACCGTCTTCACAGCCGAGCGCAACGGGGTGCTTACCATCCCGAGCAAGGCGTTGCGCTTCGCGCCCAACGCCACCCTGCTCACGCCCGAGCAGAGCGTAGAGGACTGCGACTCGAAGACCAAGGTATGGACATATGACGGGAAGACATTCCGCGCCAAGGGCATAGAGACCGGCCTGAACGGCGGCACCACAGTAGAGGTGACCAGTGGCCTCAGCGAGGGCGACGAGATTGTCGTGAGCTTCGAGCTTGGCGGACAGGGCGACATGGCCGCCACGGAGGGCGAGACGAAGAGCAACCCCTTCATGCCAGGCCCCCCAGGGCAGAAAAAGAAAAAGTAGGGAGGGCTGACCGATGGAACAGAGGAGAGAAGACGGCGGTAGGCGCGTGGTGATAGAGCTGCGCGGCGTGAGGCGCGACTTCAAGGTTGGCGACGAGACCGTGCATGCGCTGCGCGGCGTAAGCTTCAGGATATACGAAGGCGAGTTCGTGACGATAATGGGCACTTCGGGTTCCGGCAAGAGCACCCTGCTCAACCAGCTCGGCTGCCTGGACACGCCGACGAGCGGCGAATACATCCTGGACGGTGCGTCGGTCCGGACCATGAGCAAAAACCAGCGCGCCCGGCTTAGGAACAGGAAGATAGGCTTCGTGTTCCAGAACTACAACCTGCTGCCCAAGACCACGGCCGTGGAGAACGTGGAGCTGCCGCTGATGTACAACAGCAAGTACAACGCCGAGCAGCGACGCAAAGCCGCCGTGAAGGCACTGCAAGCCGTGGGGCTGGGCGACCGCCTGGAGCACAAGAGCAACCAGATGAGCGGCGGCCAGATGCAGAGGGTGGCCATAGCGCGCGCCCTGGTGAATGACCCCGCCGTGATACTGGCCGACGAGGCCACGGGCAACCTCGACACCCGCACGTCGTTCGAGATGCTGGTACTCTTCCAGAGGCTGCACGCCGAGGGGCGCACGATAATATTCGTCACCCACAACCCCGAGATAGCGCAGTACAGCAGCAGGAACATAATGCTCCGCGACGGCAAGATACGCGAGGACGTGGAGAACACGAACATACTGTCGGCCGCCGAGGCCCTTGCCGCCCTGCCCAAGCCGCAAGACGACTAAACAATAAAAAGGAGGCGAGAGAATGAACTTCATAAACCTTATAAAGGTGGCCTTGAGAGCTGTGGCGAGCAACAAATTCCGCTCGTTCCTCTCGATGCTCGGCATAATAATAGGCGTGGCCGCCGTAATCATAATGATGGCGATAGGCCAAGGGTCGAAAGAGAGCGTCAGGGAGAACATATCGCAGATGGGCACCAACATGATAATGGTCCGCCCCGGCTCCGACCAGCGCGGCGGCGTGAGGCTCGACCCCTCGGAGATGCAGACGCTGAAGGTTGAGGACTACGAGGCCATAATGGCCGACAAGAGATTCATCACGTACGTCTCGCCCGAAGTGTCGGCCTCGGGCCAGGTGATATACGGGGCGAACAACACCAGCACCCAGATGTATGGCGAGAGCCTTGACTACCTCGACATAAAGAAATGGGAGATAAAGGACGGCGAGGCGTTCACGGATGAGGACGTCCGCAAGGCCGCCAAGGTGTGCATTGTCGGCACGACGATAGTCAAGGAGCTGTTCGGCGACACGGAGGCCGACTGCATAGGGCGCACGATACGCTTCAAGTCGACCCCGTTCCGCATTGTGGGCGTGCTGAAAAGCAAAGGCTACAACAACTGGGGCATGGACCAGGACAACGTGCTCATAGCCCCCTACACCACGGTGATGAAACGCCTCCTGGCCCAGACCTTTTTCAGCTCCATCAACTGCTCGGCCATAACGGAGGAGCTGACCGACGAGGCCATAGACGAGCTGACGACCATATTGCGCTCCACGCACAAGCTGAAGGACGGCGACAGCGACAACTTCACCATACGGAGCCAGCAGGAGATGATGGAGACCATGAGCTCGACGATGGACACGATAACGATAATCCTGGTGGTCGCTGCCGGGTTCTCGCTGCTCGTGGCCGGCATAGGCATCATGAACATAATGCTCGTGTCGGTGACGGAGCGAACCCGTGAGATAGGCCTCAGGATGAGCGTCGGGGCGCGTTCGGTGGACATAAGCAACCAGTTCCTCATAGAGAGCGTGATGATAAGCCTGACGGGCGGCGTGCTGGGCATAATAGTAGGATGGCTGGGGACGTTGGTGTGCGGACAGTTCGGTCTGCCTACGTCGATACCCATGTGGAGCATCTTCGTGTCGTTCGCCGTGTGCACGGTGATAGGCATAGGGTTTGGCTACATCCCGGCGAGCAAGGCCGCGAACCTTGACCCGATAGAGGCCATAAGATACGAGTAGACAAGAAGTTAGATTGTTATTTGGATAATTCCCCCTGCGGCATGCGCAATGATGCCGGAGGGGGATTTTTTTATGTGCGGAGAGGAATGGCGCACCAATAAGGACAGCCGTGCGGGTGTACGATTTCCATTTTATTAACATACGCCTATTTGTAACACATACTAAACCGATATAACTTAGCAGTTGCATATGAGACGGCAGCTCAATCAACTTTCACCGTTGCCATACAGTATGCACCGAACAAAAAAAAGAAACCGAAACCGAATTACAAAACACAAATACATTATGAGACAACTCAGACATGCCGCAGCAGCCTTTGCTATGGCTTTGGCGGTGACAGCATTAACCTCCTGCTCCGACAGGGAGGACGACATCGTAAGCTCGGAGAGCTCCGACTTAAGCGAGGAGCAGATTGAGAAAGTAGCCTACGGCTGCGGGACGTACGCCGACTGGGACGAGACGGGCGAAAAGGTGGAAACCGCCGCAACTGACGAGTATGTCGCGATGCTGAGAGAGAGGCTTGCGACAGAGCGCAAAGCAAGCGGCAACAAGTCGACCGCCCGGGAACAGATGGTGGGCGTGGTGAAGGACAAAACCTGCGGCAAGTACGACGAGGTGAGGATATACTACGACTGTCAAGACCATTCGTCTAACGACACGTACTCACACGGTTACATTGGAGGCTGGAAAGTGACGCAAAACATAACCATGTACTTCTGCCTTGTACCGGCGAGGCTGTTCCACAACACGGGGGACTACTACGGAGTGATGAACTTCTCGACAGACCTGCATTTCGTGAATGATTGGAATTTTACGAAAGTCGGCCGCATTGACGGGTATATGGATGCGGAGGACAGAAAGTGCGGCTCCGCAATGTACTACACGAAGTACGGGCAAAAGGAGGTTGATGTCCGATACAGCACATACGTTGGGAACACGCAATTGGTAGGAAATGGGAACTTGTACTTCGAAATGTTCACATTTGCGGCTGACGGATCAAACAATGACTACCCCGACCTTGGGTTCGATTATGGCGTTTTTGGAATGTTCAATGGAGGGTGGAGTGAGAACCAAGGCAAGGTTCACTCCGACGATGAGGACAAGCACAACGCAAACTCTGCCTATTTCACGTACCAAGGCGAGAAAACCAATATCTATGATAAATCTCACTGGAAGATTGTAAAAATCAACAAAAATACAGACTTCCACATCGCAAGAATTAAGACCAAAAAGTAAAACCGCATTGCAATGAAGAAAATCATATCCTTTGCGACTTCTATACTTGCTCTTGCCGCGACGACGTCGTGCGAACACGACGACTACGACACATACTTCTCAGACATAAGCATAGAAGACTGCGTCTCCGTATGGTACGTAGGTGGCAGCCAATTCTGGGGTACAGCGATGAACGGAGATTGGGTGTGTGATGAGGATTGCGAAAGCCCAGATATAATAAGTTTCCGCAGGGACGGGACTGGGATAGCTTATTATTATGACTACGAGAAGTATCAAGAATCAAAATCCATTGACTCCGTATGCTTCACATACAAAACTGACGACGCATGCCACTTCGAAATCTCGACAGCGGAGGGTGATCGCGTGATTACCTTCGCAAAAGAGTCGCTGTGGGATGCGGGGAAGAGAACGAGTAACTGTGTGATATACTGGAAAGAGAAAGAATATGGGCGGGAGATTTATCGCTGGCATCGATGCCGCGAGATGCGGACGGATACCGCATTGCTGCAGCGCAGAGATTACCTGAAAGGGCGGCTCTCAGTGCCGAAGGCAAGGGTATGGAAAGGGAAAAACATTGTCGGTGAATACGAAAATGATGGGACTTGGTGCCCTAATGACGAATTCCGGCTCAAGTACGAGACCCTTGATTTTTACTCGGACAACAGATTTTTAGCAAACAAGGGGAATTACGAGCAGTCTATTTATCAGGCTAAACGTTGGGGCGAATACGCCGTTAAAGAGGGCGAAAGGGACTCTATTTTCCTGAAACTCGACGGCGAGCAGGAACAGGAGGGCTTCCACATAATCTTCGACTGGGACGGTGCTTTCCTTTACAAAGACGGGGTACTCGCCATGGAACTGCTTGATCTCAACAGAGAGTGCGGGTACTGATGGGCTAAGCAAGCTCAGAAGCTGTTTTGGAATGATAAAATAATCTTGTTAAGTATGATTCGTATAAGAAGCTGTTTTGAAATGATTAGATAATCTTGTTAAGCATGATCCGTATAAAA
>JBJEGU010000059.1:0-27157 GCA_051875415.1 Marinilabiliaceae bacterium | reverse complement strand
CAGCCATTTACCTAATTTATTTTCAGGCACTTAGCCCAAGTGGGAAACTTTAGATAGTAATCCCGGATGGCGTACGGGACATTGGCGGATGCTCATTCGAAATGTGCACATCGCTCAGGCGCGCCGTCATACCACCCCACGTCAACGGACTGGGCGTGACGGCGTTCAACGGGTGCTCGGCACTGGCGGCGGTAGTCAGCCTCTCGCCCACCCCACCCCCTCTCGGAAGCTCAGTCTTCGACGGCATTAGCGAAGATGCCATCCTTTACGTGCGGAGAAACTGCTCAGAGGGGTACAAAGCATCGGAGTGGGGAAAATTCTTCAAAGAGATAAGGGAGCTGACGGACTGACGAGGACGCAAGCAGAAGCGAACGAAACACTTAGCGCAAAAAATGACAAACGCAGGGCGACATTTCACTCGCCACGACATAGAGTTGCTCGCCCCCGCCCGCGACGCCGAATGCGCACGGGCCGCCATCGACCATGGCGCGGACGCCATATATATAGGAGCGCCGCAATTTGGAGCGCGGAAAGCGGCCGCAAACACGATGGAAGACATCGAGGAGGTGGTAGCCTACGCCCACCTATACGGGTGTCGAGTGCACGTGACCCTCAACACCGTACTATACGACAACGAGGTTGCCGCCGCCAGAAGAATGGCGTGGCAGCTCTACAAGGCTGGCGTCGACGTACTGATTGTTCAAGATGCCGCATTGCTAGACACGTCGTCAATGCCCCCCATTGAGATCCACGCCTCGACGCAATGCGACAACCGCGATGCCAGCAAAGTGCTGTTCTGGCAGAGCGTAGGACTACGGCAGGTTGTATTGGCGCGCGAGCTATCACTTGCCGAGATTGCCGAAATCGCGAAACGCACCACAGTACGCCTCGAAGCATTCATCCACGGCGCCCTCTGCGTGTCGTACAGCGGCCAGTGCTACATGAGCCTGGCCAGAGGAGGCCGCTCAGCCAACCGCGGCGAATGCGCCCAGCCGTGCCGCCTGCCATACGACGTACTGTCGGCCGACGGGAGGACGCTAATGAGGCACTCTTTCCCCCTTTCGCTTAAGGACAACAATCAGACTCAGAACATAGAGAGCCTGATAGACGCCGGCGTATCGTCGTTCAAAATAGAGGGGAGGCTCAAAGACCCGGGCTATGTGGCCAACGTGACGCTACATTACAGGCGCGTGATTGACGAAATCCTCGCACGCCGCGGCGAGTTGAGGCGAATATCGTCCGGCTCCGTCACTCCCGGCTTCGAGCCTCAGCCGTGGAAGAGCTTCAACCGCGGGTTTACAGACTACTTCGCCCATGGCCGACAGGCCGACATATGGCAGCCGCTGACTCCGAAATCGCTCGGGCAGCCAATAGGCAAAGTCACTAAGGTCGCAAAGCAAGGAGCCATCTCGATAAGAACATCGGAGGTCGTAGCCAACGGCGACGGACTCTGCTTCATAGGGCATTCGCCCGAGCACTTCTGCGGCACGAAAGTCAACACGTCGCGGCCAGCAGGAGATGCAACAGAGCTGAACGTACAGAACATCAAAGGAATAACCGTGGGCGATGACGCCTTCAGAAATCTCGACACGGCATTCGCAAACACCCTTGCTCACGACAAGACCCGCCGCTCAATAGACGTAAGCGTCGCCATAGCATACTCCAGCGGCTGTTTCACACTGACAATTGAGGACGGCGACGGAGTGAGAACCGAAACAACCATCACCACCGACAGCCAAGAAGCTCGCTCTGCGGAAGCCACGGAGGCGCAGATGACAAGGGCTATGACAAAGACGGGCGGGACGGCGTTCGACGTAGGCGAAGTGAAAGTGTCGGCGGAAGCCGCGACACGATTTGTGACAGCATCGGAACTCAACGCCATGCGCCGTTCCGCACTTGATGCTCACGCGAAGGCCCGCACGGAGCACTTCCGGCCAGCGGACTGCCAACGCAAAGAGAGCCCTGCCGTCCTATGGCCTGCGCAAAGCCTCACGGCCTACGCCAACGTGATAAACAAAGAGGCTAAGATGTTCTACGAGCGGCACGGGGCAAAAATAGAAGAACAGGGCTACGAGACTCAGCAGAACATAGCTAAAAGCGCCCGCCTCATGACCACACGCCACTGCATAATGAACGCCCTGGGCAAATGCATCCGCAAACACCCGGAGTGCGCTCGCATGACACCCCTCACACTGCGTGACGAAGATGGTCGCACATACACAGTGAAGGTGAATTGCGCCATGTGCCAGATGGAGGTTTACCAGTCATAGGATAGAAGTCACACCTGACGCGGATCAGGTGCAACATGGCCCCACTTCGGTTAAGGACAAATCGAACCGCCACCCCACAATTGCGTGCCGCCCTATTTTCTTAGCTCCGAAAAACCGCCAATCCCTTTCGGACTCCGCCACCATTAACAATCGGATAGTACACCACAAGCGACGCAAACACCGCTAATCGCACACGAAAAAGGCAAAGAAAGACGAGGCGAAAGCGCAAGAAACGCCCCAAAGAGAGCGACGACGGAGAAGGTACACAAAAGAACAACTCGTTGAATAACAGCCAATTCAAAATCGCAGAACACAATTAAGGCAAAGTACGCAGCCGCCCTCCCACAAAATATTTCGATCCCCCTATTGCGCAATATTGAGGAATATGTAATTTTGTGGTGTTCTATTAGACTATAACACAGGAACAATATAATATAAAGCCTGATGATACACTTGCGCGACATAAACAAGACCTACAACAACGGGGCCCCCCTCCACGTGTTGAAGGGCATAAACCTGGACATAGAGAAAGGCGAGTTCGTCTCAATCATGGGGGCGTCAGGTTCCGGGAAGTCGACATTGCTCAACATACTCGGCATTTTGGACACGTATGACACTGGCGAATACCGCCTTGCGGGCAACCTCGTGAAAGACCTGTCGGAGAGCAAGGCAGCCGAGTTCCGCAACCGCCTTATCGGATTCATCTTCCAGTCGTTCAACCTCATATCGTTCAAGAACGCGATGGAGAACGTGGCCTTGCCGCTCTTCTACCAAGGCGTTGGACGGAAGAAGCGCAACGCCATGGCAATGGAGTACCTCGACAAGCTCGGACTGGCCGACTGGGCATCGCACATGCCCAACGAGATGTCGGGCGGACAGAAGCAGAGGGTCGCGATAGCGAGAGCCCTGATAACGAAGCCCCAGATAATCCTTGCCGACGAGCCGACCGGCGCACTTGACAGCAAGACCTCTGTAGAGGTGATGGAGATTCTCAAGAACCTGCACAATGACGAGGGGATGACCATTGTCGTAGTGACGCACGAAAGCGGCGTGGCCAACCAGACTGACAAGATTATCCACATTAAGGACGGCCTGATAGGCAGCATTGACGACAACGTGAACCACGACGCGTCGCCATTCGGGCAGAACGGCTATATGAAATAGCGGCAAGGAGGACGCAGAGAAAATGTTCGACATCATAGCAGAGATAACGAGCACCATCAGGCGCAACAAGCTGCGGACGGCTCTCACGGGCTTCGCTGTCGCTTGGGGCATATTCATCTTGATAGTGCTGCTCGGGGCGGGCAACGGGCTTATAAACGCCTTCGAGATGAGCAGCTCGGAGCGTGCGCTGAACTCTATAAAGATATTCCCAGGGTGGACATCGATGGCCTACGACGGGATGAACTCTGGACGCCGCATAAACCTCGACAACAGCGACATGGCGATAACGAAGTCCGCCTTCCCGGATAACGTGGACGAGGTGAGCGCATCGCTCTACCAAGGCGGCTGCACTGTGAGCTACGGCAACGAGTACATAAGCGCAAACCTATCGGGCTACTACCCAAACGAGACCAAACTTGAGCCTGTAAAGATAATCAAAGGCCGGTATATCAACGACATAGACATCAGGGAGAAGAGGAAGGTGGCCGTCATCGGCAGCAACGCGGATGATATCCTGTTCGGAGAGAAGGACGGGGGCTCGCTTGGCAAGTTCATAAACGTGGGCGGAGTTGAATATAAGGTCGTCGGCGTGACGAAAGACGAGAACCAGGGGATGCAGCACGAGATAAGCATCCCGTTCACTACCCTCCAGCTAATCTACGACAAAGGGACCTTCCTGAACAACTACGCCTTCACGACGAAAGGACTTGAGACGATTGAGGCCAACGACGAGTTCCAGGGGAAGCTTCGCGAAACGCTCGCCCAGAACCACCACTTTTCGCCACAGGACCCCGGCGCGGTCTACTTCTGGAACCGTATGACTCAGTATCTGCAAACATCGTCGGCGATGAGCATGCTCCAGATAGCCATATGGATTGTGGGTATCTTCACCCTCCTTAGCGGAATTGTGGGCGTCTCGAACATAATGCTCATAACAGTGAAAGAGAGAACCCGCGAGTTCGGCATCCGCAAAGCTCTTGGCGCGAAGCCGCGTTCGATACTGATGCTGGTCATGGCGGAGAGCATTACGATAACAACAATTTTTGGCTACATAGGCATGGTGGCCGGGATAGGCGTGACGGAGCTCGCCAACAACATGATTGGCGACAGCACGATGTCGAACGGGATGTGGTCAACCACGGTATTCACGAACCCGACAGTCGACCTATCAGTAGCCATAGAGGCCACCCTGACGCTCATAGTGGCAGGCACGATAGCGGGCTTCATCCCCGCCCGCAAGGCTGTAAAGATACGTCCCATCGAGGCCCTGAGGGCCGACTAAAGAGAGAGGGTAAAAATGAGAATAGACAGAGACACGGTCGAGGAGATCCTCGCCACGCTGATGCGAAACAAGTCGCGGAGCCTGCTCACGGCGTTCGGCGTCTTCTGGGGCATATTTATGCTCGTGAGCCTGGTGGGTGGCGGCAACGGGCTGCAAGACATGATGAAGCAGAACTTTGACGGCTTCGCCACCAACTCATGCTTCATCTGCTCAAACAGGACGGGCGAAGCCTACAAGGGTTACAGGAAAGGCCGCTGGTGGAGCCTTCAGAACGCCGACCTCGTGAGGCTACGCAACGGAGTGGAGGGGCTTGACGTGATAACGGCCACCATTGCCGACTGGGGCAAGACGGCAATCCACGGCGACAAGAAACAGTCGTGTTCAGTGAAGGGACTCCACCCCGACTACAACTCCATCGAGAGGCAGAACATCATGTATGGCCGCTTCATAAACGAGGTGGACGTACGCGACAGACGCAAAGTCTGCGTACTGGGCAAGCGAGTTTACGAGGCTCTATATGAGCCTGGCGAAGACCCGTGCGGCACCTTCGTGAGGGTGGACGGCATCTACTACCGGGTTGTCGGAGTAATATCCACCGCAGGCAACATAAACATCCAGGGGGACGGCTCGGAGCAGGTCATGCTCCCCTTCACGGTCTATCAGACGGCCTACAACTACGGCGACCGGCTGGATGTCATAAACCTGACTCTCAAGCCAGGCTACAAAGTGGAGCAAATCAAGCCTCAGATAGAGACCATATTGAAAGAGGCTCACACAATAGCGCCTACCGACAAGCAGGCTGTGTGGATGCTGGACGCCGAGGCGATGTTCGCGATGGTCGACAATTTGTTCATCGGGATCAAATTCCTCGTGTTCCTTGTCGGCCTCGGGACTCTCCTGGCGGGAATAATCGGCGTGTCGAACATCATGATGGTCACGGTGAAGGAGAGGACAGTAGAGATTGGCATACGCAGGGCGATAGGCGCACAGCCGCGCGACATAATGCAGCAGATACTGGCCGAGAGCGTGGTGCTGACCATCGTGGCCGGGATGTTCGGCATATGCGCCGGCGTCGGACTCCTGTCACTTTGCGAGAATATAGGCGCGGCCGACGGTCACCAATACGGGTTCGTTGTCTCATTCGGCACAGCCCTCGGGATGCTGGCACTGATAATATTCCTTGGCCTCGTGGCCGGCCTTGCGCCCGCCTATAGGGCGATGTCAATAAAGCCGGTCGACGCCATGCGCGACGAGTAAGGCTGATAATCAAAAGAATAAAACAGTAAAAACACAGATAAGATAAATCATTATGAAAAAGTACATCAAAATCGCAATAGCCGTCGTCATCGGGCTTCTCTTCATATGGACGTTCTTCTTCCTCTACGAGAAATCGCAACCCAAAGAGACGGAATACGAAACTGTCACCGTCGGCCGCTCCGACCTTGAGCTCGTGACAGTCGCCACAGGCAAGATTGAGCCGCGCGACGAGATTGCCATCAAGCCTCAGATCTCGGGCATCATATCGGAGATTTACAAGGAGGCCGGCCAGACTGTGAAAGAGGGCGAGATTCTCGCCAAGGTGAAAGTCATCCCGGAGATGAGCTCGCTCAACTCCGCCCAGAGCCGCGTCCGCCAGGCCGCCATCACGCTTAAGCAAGCTCAGACGGACTACGACAGGATGAAGAGCCTCTACGACCAGAAGCTCGTGAGCGCGGAGGAATACGAGAAAGCCGACGTAGCCCTCAAGCAGGCCGAGGAGGAGAAGCTTGCCGCAGACGACAACCTTGAGATTGTGAAAGATGGAATATCCAAGAGCAACGCGTCGCTCAGCAGCACGTTCATCCGCTCAACCATCACCGGGCTCATCCTGGACGTCCCCGTCAAGGTGGGCAACTCAGTGATAATGAGCAACACGTTCAACGACGGCACAACCATAGCCACTGTGGCCGACATGTCGGACCTCATATTCAAGGGCAAGATTGACGAGACCGAGGTTGGGCGAATCCATGAGGGGATGCCTGTCAAGATATCGCTCGGCGCGGTGCAGGGCGTCACCCTTCAGGCCAAGCTTGAATACATCTCACCTAAGGGCGAGGAGGAGAACGGAGCGAACCAGTTTGAGATAAAGGCCGCCGTGACGGCGCCAGACACTGTGACCATCCGCTCGGGCTACAGTGCTAACGCGTCTATCGTACTCAAGAGCGCGAAGGGCGCACTAGTCGTGCCGGAGTCGGTACTTGAGTTCAGCGGCGACACATCGTTCGTCAACATCCTGACCGACACTGTCCCGCAGCAGAGGTTTGAGCGCAGGCGTGTTGAGCTTGGGATGAGCGACGGCATCAGCATGGAGGTCAAGAGCGGCGTGGCCGAGGGCGACAAGGTCCGTGGGGCCGCCAAGACAATGTAATTGAGTTTGCGACACAATCCTGACACACGATGAAAACAAGTTATATAGCCATAGCCGCCGCCTTAACGGCCACGGCCACACCTAACGCTGCGGCTCAAGGCGAGATGACGCTCCGCCAATGCATTGAGACAGCCTACTCAAACAACAACACCGTGAAGAGCTACGAGCTTGCGGTGAAAAAAAGCGAGAACGACCTCAGCACAGCCAGAGGGCAGAGGCTGCCAAGCGTCTCCGCCTACGTGGGGCAGAACTTCGACTTCGGCCGCGGCCTGACGGCGAACAACACATACGAGAACAGGAACACCCGCAACACGAGTTTTTCCGTCTCGGCGAACATGACCCTGTTCTCCGGAATGCGCATAGCACGGAACATTGAGATGCAGAAGATTAACGTCGAGGCCGCAACAGAGGGACTTACGGCGACCAAAGAGAGCCTTGGCGTGAACGTCGCATCGGCCTACTTGCAGGCCCTTTGCGCAAAGGAGCAGGCAGAAGCCGCCCACGAGCAAGCGCAATTGAGCAGTGAGCAGCTCAAACTCAAAGAGGCACTACGCGACAACGGCAAAGCCTCGGAAGCCGACGTGGCGCAAGCTAAGTCGCTCGTGGCACAGGACGAACTGAGCGCAGTGAGGGCGGACAACGACTACAAGCTCGCCCTCCTTGACCTCAGCCAGCTGCTTGAACTTCAAAGCCCCGACAGTCTTTCCCTGTCGGCCCCCGCAGAGAGCGAGCCGGCGTCGACTGTGGCCGGCCCAGAGCAGGTTTACCAAGAGGCGTTGGCAGGCAAGGCATCTATAAGGACGGCCCAGTTGAAGACCCAGAGCGCAGAAAAGCAGGTGGCGATAGCAAAAGGCGAGTATTGGCCCACGCTTACTCTCTCCGCGGGCATATCGACGGGTTACTATGGCGTATCAGGCTACGACAACGACTCATTTTCCGACCAATTGGACCAGAACCTCGACAAGAGCGTCTCGCTCGGACTCTCCATCCCCATATTCAACGGGTTCTCCACCCGCAACAGCGTCCGCTCGGCTAAGATGAACTGCACATCGGCACAGATCGACCTCGACAACGAGCGCAAGACACTGTATAAAGATGTCCAACAGGCCTACTATAACGCGGTGGCTGCCGAGACCGCCTATAACAGCAGCGTGGCAGCAGCTGAGAGCGCAGAGGAGGCATATAAGCTGGCCGAGGCAAAATACGCGCGCGGACTCGCCTCTTCGACCGACTTTGCCGAGGCGCGTACTAACAGGGCGACAGCCATCTCAACAAAGATACGTTACAAGTACGAGATGATTTTCCGCACCAAGATACTCGACTTCTACCGCGGAGTAGAGATTGAGTGACGCAAATAGCCGATCGCCTCTGGCCTACAATTCTCATTTGTGGATTATCTTTGCGGACGTTATGAACGTAAGCAAGAAACACATTATCATTGCCGCCTCGGCGGTCGGCGTCATAGTCATCGCACTTGTCGGCCTTCTGCTGCACGGCAGGAGCCAAATGGCCGAGATGACAGAGGTATTCTCCGAAGAACGTGATCAGCTCACCACCCAGTACGAGGACTTGTACGTTGAGTACGACGGCATAAAGGCGGGCAACGACTCGCTTGACAACCTGCTCTCGGAGCAGAGGGCGCGAGTGGAGCAGCTGACCGAGGAGCTGAAAACCCTCAAAGCCAGCAACGCCCGCCGAATAAAGGAGCTTCAGGGCGAGCTGACCACGCTGCGCACAGTCATGAGGAGTTTCATCGTGCAGATTGACTCGCTCAACAAGACGAACAACGCGCTGAGGGAGGAGAATGCTGACATAAAAGGCAGACTGGCGGAGGCTAACACTGCCCGCGCCGACCTCAAACAGCAGAACGAGAGCCTGAACCAGAAGGTGGCCACGGCCGCACGCCTCGAAGCCAAGGACTTGGTCGTCTCCACTCTCAACGCCAAGGGCAGGTCGACAAGCAGCATTGCCAAGATAGCCAAGATAAAAGTGAGTTTCACTCTCGCAAAGAACATATCGGCCGAAGTCGGGATGCGCGACGTGTTCCTGCGCATAACAAGACCCGACGGCGAGGTGCTTTACCACTCAAAGAGCGACACTTTCCCCTTTGAGGACTCGGCCATCATCTTCTCAGCCAAACGCTCCGTCGAGTACGGTGGCGACGACACGCAGTCGTCGGTTGTATATGATGTCTCGATGGGCGACCTGATGGAAGGCGAGTACGACGTGGAGATATTCGTAGGAGGCTCTATCGCCGGACGGACAAAATTCTCGCTCTAAATTAATTAGAGGATAGACAACAACGAACGGAAATCCCCGCATCTCTCTTTGGAGAGGTGCGGGGATTTCTGTTTTGATGCCCCGTCTAAAGGGACACTACGCCTTCGACGGCACAGGCCTTGCTTGTGACATCGATGACGGCATCGGCCGAAGGCATGACGGCGACGCACGTCACGCCGACATACTTGTCGCCGTTGCTGTTGCGGAAGCTCGTGGTGCCGCTTTGTGGCAAGGCTTCGAGCACTTGGTCGAGCTTCGCCTTATCGTTGGGCAGCACGAACTTGAACATATACTTCTGCGGCCAACGCTCCGCAGCGAGTTTCTCGCGCAAGCGCTCGAGACCGGAGCGCATATCCGCAATTCTTTGCTGAGTAAGCATATGAATATCGTATAAATAACAGAATCAATCCTTTATATCGCCAGAGCGGCGTTTTTCAAAATACTTGCGCGTCTCGGCAGCGACTACGCCAGAGAGAACGAACAGGGCAAGCATATTAGGCAGAGCCATGAGGCCATTGAAAATATCAGCGATGCCCCATACGGCCGATATTGTCATATACGGGCCTACAAAAACGGCCGCGATATAGAGCCAACGGTAAAAAGTGACAATTCGCATACGGCCGCCAGTGAGATACTCGAGGCAACGCTCGGAATAGTAGTCCCAACCAAGGATGGTTGTGAAGCCAAAGAGAACGAGCGAGAACATCATAAGGAAGTCAGTCACGACCCTGGGGAGGAAAGGGATGCCCGTGGCAAAAGCGTTCATCGTCGCGACAGCCCCCATAGGAGCGCTCTCGGTCAGATAGGGTTGACCAGTGACTGTGAGCGCGAGTCCCGTCATAGAGCAGACAATAATAGTATCGAGGAAAGTGCCTGTCATAGAGACAAGCCCCTGACGCACGCACTCCTTGGTCTGAGCCGCCGCCGCGGCGATAGGCGCGGAGCCGAGACCAGCCTCGTTGGAGAAAATGCCTCGCGCGATGCCCTTCTGCATCGAGCAGATAATCGCGCCGAGCGCGCCACCTGCCACAGCGTCAAAGCCGAAAGCGCTCTTGAAAATCGTGGCAATGGCTGCTGGGATTGCTGTAATGTTGCAAACAAGAATGACAAGGGCCAGCGTGACGTAGAGGACTACCATGGCAGGGATCACCTTAGTGCTGACCTTAGATATTCGCCGGAGGCCACCGATGAGAACGAGACCGACGAATGTCGCAAGGACAAAGGACGATATGACTGTCACGACAGAATAGTCGTTCTCGAGAATAGTGACAGTCCAACTGCCAGCCGGGTCGAAAAACTGCGTCACTGCGCCACAAATGGAGTTGACCTGGGTGAACGTGCCGATGCCGAAAAGGCCGACACAGATGCCGAAGAAGGCGAATATGCAAGCCAGCCACTTCCACTTGCGTCCCATTCCCCTTTCAATGTAGTAGAACGGGCCGCCAAGGACATGACCGGCCTCGGGATCGTAGCTACGATACTTTACGGCGAGGAGCCCCTCGGAATATTTTGTCGCCATGCCGAAAAGGGCGGCAAGCCACATCCAGAAAAGCGTTCCCGGGCCGCCTGTGACGTAGGCTGTTGCCACACCGACAATGTTGCCGGTGCCAATGGTCGCGGAAAGCGCGGTGCAGAGAGCCCCGAAACTCGAGACCTCACCCTTTGCGCCATGCTCAACCTTCTCGTTCTTGAACATATATTTGAGAGCGAGAGGAAGACGGACGAACTGCATGCCGCCGAGCCGCAAAGTCAAAAATATGCCGCCGAGCAGGATTACTATGATAAGGACGGGAACCGGCATGCCGCCGACCTCGAACGTCGTACCCCATATTCTGTCATCGATGGCATTCACCCAATCGGTGAACGTGTCGAGCCACGTCTTTTCCATTTATATCTTGCTGTTTGGTTTTTAATTTCCAACCGCGAAAATAAGCAACAAGCGCAAAAAAATCAAAGGCTCAGGGGCGTTAACGAACTATCGTCCGCAACCAACGAAAGCGTCAATGGACGCGACGAACGTCGGACACGGGAACATAGGCCCGAGAAAAATCAACATGCGTGACATTTTGGCACAACAGGGCGCACGTTGTGTAAAATGGTTCAGATGTTGAATATATTTCCGGCGACGGCGAAAGAATCCAATATTCGCGTCGGAAAGAAACAAAAGAAGTAAGCAACATGGAGATTAAGAAATATCTGCTGGCCACAGGCGTCAGCATGGCTTGCGCGGCATTTGGCGCATACCTCTACTCCCGTTACACGGCATCGCAGCCTCAGGCGGTGGCGACCATCCCGACAGTCGGGTTGCGCAACACGGCCTACGGCTCAAGCGAGCCCACCGACTTCACCTCGGCCGCCGAGCAGACTGTGAACGGCGTGGTCCACGTCAAGGTCACTCAGCAAGCCGCCGAATCATATAGCGGCTCCGACCTGTTCGATTTTTTCTTCGGCCCGGGCATGGGACGGAGGCAGCAGTCGCAGCCAACCCAAGGTGCCGGCTCGGGCGTGATAATCAGTGCGGACGGCTACATAGTGACGAACAACCACGTGATAGACGGTGCGGACAACATAGAGGTCGTACTCAACGACAAGCGCGACTTCAAGGCCACCCTCGTAGGCACAGACCCGACGACGGACATAGCCTTGCTGAAAATTGACGCGGACGGGCTAAAACCGCTGAGCTTTGGCAATTCGGACGGTGTCAAGGTCGGTGAGTGGGTTCTGGCCGTGGGCAACCCGTTCAACCTTACAAGCACCGTCACGGCGGGCATAGTATCGGCAAAAGGCAGGCACGTGGGCATAAACACGTCGAACATGGCAATCGAGTCGTTCATCCAGACCGATGCGGCAGTCAACCCTGGCAACAGTGGCGGCGCCCTTGTCAACACTAAGGGCGAGGTAATAGGCATCAACACGGCCATCGCGTCACCCACCGGCTCTTTCTCTGGGTACTCTTTCGCAGTGCCGTCTAACATTGCGCAGAAAGTGGCGCAGGACCTTATGACATACGGCGAGGTGCAGCGGGCGCTTCTGGGCGTGACGATTGGCGAGGTGGATGCCTCGATGGTCAAAGACCTCGGCCTTGACAAGCCTCAGGGCGTGGTGGTCGTCTCGGTCGCCGATGGCGGAGCCGCAAAGGAGGCTGGAGTTAAAGAGAAGGACGTGATAACGAAACTGGACGACGAGGCTGTGAACTCCGTACCCGACCTTCAGAGCCGCGTAGCTCAGCACAGGCCAGGCGACTCGATAAAGTTGACCATAATTCGCAACGGGAAGCAGACCGAGGTTGTGGCAACGCTACGCAACGTGCGCGGCACGACAGGCGTGGTGAAGGGCGCGGACTCGTCTCTCCTGGGGGCGACACTTACCCCAATATCAGAGAGCGACATGAACAACCTTGGCCTACGGTATGGCTTGAAAGTTGACGGGCTGACTGACGGCAAACTGAAAGATGCCGGGGTTCGCAAGGGCTTCATTATTACTAAGGCGAACCGGGTCCCCCTGACCTCGGTCAAAGACTTCCAGCAAGTGACGGCCACGGCGTCGGACGGCCTTTTCATCGCCGGCATATACCCTGACGGCCGAGTCCGCTACTATGCGATAGACTTGCAGCAATAGACAGGACAGCACACAGATAGGGGACTCCCCGGCCTCACGCACTGAGAGGTCGGGGAGTTTTTGTTTTGCGCCATATGTACTGTTTGAACTGCTACTGACGATGGCCATCCGCAAAAGCGGCATCTGTTAAAAGCACCTACGCAAAGGGGCAAGGCACTAAAACTTTTTAGTGACGCACGGCTTCCACATCTTGCCCGACAATAGATATACTATTGCTGCCAGACATGACAGAAGCAGCCACCTGCGTCTCACACATTTCTGAGACTGCAAGTGGCTGCCAGTTATCGCATGACGCTGAGACGCCTACTCCCACTCTATGGTTGCGGGCGGCTTAGAGCTGATGTCATAGACTACGCGGTTGACGCCGCGCACCTTATTAATAATATCGTTGGACACCCTTGCGAGGAAGTCGTAGGGCAGATGCACCCAATCGGCTGTCATGCCGTCGGTAGAAGCCACTGCACGGAGGGCGACGGCATTCTCATACGTCCTCTCGTCACCCATGACACCAACGGAGCGCACCGGCAGGAGAATGACGCCAGCCTGCCATACCTTGTCATAGAGGCCTTCGGCGCGGAGCGCTGAGATGAAAATGTCGTCAGCCTCCTGAAGCACGCGCACCTTCTCAGGGGTAACGTCGCCAAGAATCCTGATGCCAAGACCAGGGCCGGGGAACGGATGGCGGCCAAGCAGGTTGGGGGCAATCTCAAGCGCGGCACCTACGCGGCGAACCTCATCCTTGAAGAGCAGGCGAAGCGGCTCGACAAGCTTTAGATTCATCTTCTCGGGGAGTCCGCCCACGTTGTGGTGGCTCTTGATTGTAGCCGACGGGCCGTTGACTGAAGTCGACTCGATGACATCGGGGTAGATGGTGCCCTGACCGAGCCAACGCGCGTCCTTAATCTTCATGGCCTCAGAGTTGAACACCTCGATGAAGTCGGCGCCGATAATCTTGCGCTTCTTCTCGGGCTCGGTCACGCCTGCCAGATCCTTCATGAACCTGTCAGTGGCGTCGACACCTATCACGTTGAGGTCCATATTCTTGTACTGCTCAAGCACGCCCTCGAACTCGTTCTTTCGGAGCAGACCGTTGTTGACGAATATGCAGGTCAGGTTCTTGCCAATGGCGCGGTGGAGCAACACGGCAGCCACGGTGGAGTCGACACCGCCCGAGAGGCCGAGGATGACCCTGTCCTGCCCCACCTTACGGCGGATGTCGGAAATAGAGCTCTCGATGAACGACACTGGAGTCCAGTTCTGAGAGCAGCCGCAGATGCCGACGACGAAGTTGTGCAGAATCTTAGGTCCCTCGGTCGAGTGGAACACCTCGGGGTGGAACTGAATGCCGTAGGTCTCCTCGCCGTCAATCTTGAACGCCGCGTTGGGCACGGTCTCGGTCGATGCGAGCAGTCTGAAGTTGGCGGGCATCTTGACGATGGTGTCGCCGTGCGACATCCAGACTTGGCTTTGCGCCGTCACGCCGATGAAGAGAGGGGAGCCTGGCGCGCCGATGGTCATTATGGCACGGCCGTACTCACGAGTCGCGCTCGGCTCGACCTCGCCTCCGTTAGAGTGGACGAGATACTGGGCGCCGTAGCATACACCCAACACGGGCACTTTGCCTCGGATGCCGCTCAAATCGATGGTCGGGGCGCCCTCCTGCCTTACTGAGGCCGGACTGCCGGAGAGGATAACGCCCTTGACGCTTGAATCGATCTCTGGGCACTTATTGTAGGGGTGTATCTCGCAATAGACATTCTGCTCACGGACACGGCGGCCGATGAGCTGCGTGTACTGGGAGCCGAAGTCTAAGATGATAATCTTCTCCATGTTAATACTCAGAAAATATAATGTGAAACAGCCGCAAATATAGTTCAAAAATGCGTCCATTGCAAAGTGAGGCCGCCTCGGGTATGACTATATGTCCCAAGTCTTGTGTCATAGGCACATTGCGGACGTGCGTCCGTAAGGAAAACACGGTTGGTCAAGGCGGATATTTTAGCTAAATTTGGCAATTAGATAGGGGTTGGGCGCATATGCCCTTTCAATATGCGCCGCCCCGTTGAACCAGACTAAGGCAGGATTATGATAAAGATTGGCGTTTATGACAGCCACCCTTTGCTTCGCGACGCGCTAACGGATTTTGTTGGCGGGGCTTACGAAGAGTTCGTGTCGCAGCAGGTTGACATTGACCTCGCCATCGCGGCAGGGACCGTAAAGACTGACGGCATCAACGTGATTCTCGTCTGCGCTCACCACGGCGAGACGGAGCCACTCGACTTCATTAAGCAGCTGACGCAAAGATTCGAGCGACTGCGCTGCATCATCATGCTAATGGAGCCCACCGCGCAAGCCGTCACCCAGTCGATAAAGAACGGGGCGAAAGGCATACTCGCCCCATCGGCCGACAAGCAGGAGCTCGTCCAGGCCATTCTGACCGTCCGAAACGGATTCGAGTACTTCAGCAAAGCGATAACCGACGTCCTTGTCGACAAGTATGTCGACGGAGTGGTGGCCAGCGACCGCGGCAAGGGCGACAAGTCCGAGCCGGACATCGACATGCTCAGCAGCCGGCAGATAGAGATTCTCAAACTATGGGGGAACAATATGAGCAACAAGGACATAGCCGACAAGCTTTTCCTGAGCGTCCGCACCGTGGAGAGCCACAAGAACCACATAATGCAGAAGCTCAACCTCAAAACGACGGTCGACATAATCCGCTTCGGCATCAAGAACAACATCATAGAGCTATAGGCGGAAACCCGACGGCCGCCGAGATGTTAAATGGTTTTCACATCTCGCATATAGTCAATATCTTTGCGCACGAATATTACAGATTATAATAAGAATAAGAAGATTATGGTAAAACCCACGCCAACAGAGAAGGTCATCGACCTTGGCGACGGCCGGACTATAACCATCGAGACCGGCAAGCTTGCCAAGCAGGCCGACGGCTCGGTGATGGTGAAGTGCGGCGGCACCTACCTGCTCGCAGCAGTGACAAGCGCAACGGAGGCTAAGCCCGACACTGACTTTATGCCCCTCACGGTTGAGTACAAAGAGAAGTTCGCTTCGGCAGGCCGTTTCCCCGGTGGCTTCACACGCCGCGAGGGCCGCGCGTCGGACTACGAGATCCTCATCGCGCGCCTCGTGGACCGCGCTCTCCGCCCCCTCTTCCCCGACAACTATCACGCTGACACGTTCGTCAACATAACCCTCTTCTCGGCCGACGAGAACGTAATGCCCGACAGCCTTGCCGGCCTCGCCGCCTCGGCCGCCATGGTCATATCCGACATCCCTTGGAACGGGCCTATCTCAGAGGTCCGCGTGGCGCGCATCGACGGCAAGCTTTGCATCAACCCCTCGTCAAAGGACCTCGAGAGGGCTGACCTCGACATCATGGTCGCCGCCTCGATGAACGACATCAACATGGTCGAGGGCGAGATGAAGGAGGTCAGCGAGGACGACATGCTCGAAGCCCTCAAGTTCGCCCATGAGGCCATCAAGAAGCAGTGCCAGGCACAGCTTGAGCTCCGCGAGCTCGTAGGCAAGGCGAAGCGCGAGTATTGCCACGAGGAGAACGACGAGGAGCTCCGCTCCAAAGTCCGCGAGCAGTGCTACGAGAAGGCTAAGCAGGTGGCCCGCAGCCGCATAGCCAACAAGGCCGAGCGCGGACGCCAGTTCGACACCATCAAGGCCGAGTTCATTGCGAACAACTACCCCGATGGCTACGAGGGCGAGATCCCCACGGCCATGATTGACCGCTACTACCACGACGTGGAGCGCGACGCCGTGCGCCGCGTGCTCCTCGACGAGCAGATCCGCCTCGACGGACGCCGCACGGACGAGATTCGCCCCATCTGGTGCGAGGCTGGCTATCTGCCCGGCCCTCACGGCTCAGCAATCTTCACCCGTGGCGAGACCCAGTCGCTCTCGACCGTCACCCTTGGCACCAAGCTCGACGAGAAGCTCATTGACGAGGCAACGGTACAGGGCACGGACAAGTTCCTGCTCCACTACAACTTCCCGCCCTACTCGACTAACGACCCCAAGGCGCCGCGCGGCGTAGGCCGACGCGAGATTGGCCACGGCCACTTGGCAATGCGCGCCCTCAAGAACATGATTCCTGAGGACATCCCATACACGGTGCGCGTCGTATCTGATATCCTGGAGTCGAACGGCTCCTCGTCCATGGCCACCGTATGCGCAGGCTGCCTCGCCCTTATGGACGCCGGCGTCAAGATTAAGAAGCCAGTTGCGGGCATAGCAATGGGCCTCATCACCGACACCGAGAGCGACAAGTACTGCGTCCTCTCCGACATTCTTGGCGACGAGGATCACCTCGGCGATATGGACTTCAAGGTCACCGGCACCCGCGACGGCATCACCGCCACCCAGATGGACATCAAGGTCGACGGCCTCAAGTATGAGGTTCTCGCTAAGGCTCTCGCCCAGGCCAAGGCAGGCCGCCTCCACATACTCGACTGTATGCTTGAGGAGCTTCCCGAGCCTCGTGAGGACTACAAGCCGCATGCGCCGCGCATTGTCAGCATCAACATCCCGAAGGATATGATTGGCGCTGTCATTGGCCCGGGCGGCAAGATTATCCAGGACATACAGGCCACCACTGGCACCACCATCAACATCGACGAGGACAACAACAAGGGCATCGTCTCAATTGCCGCAGCGAACAAGGCTAACATCGATGCCGCCCTCGCTCGCATCAACCAGATTGTCGCAATCCCCGAGGTTGGCAAGACCTACAAAGGCAAGGTGAAGACAATCACCACATTCGGAGCGTTTGTCGAAATCCTGCCTGGCAAGGACGGCCTCCTCCACGTCTCCGAGATGGATTGGAAGCGAATTGAGGATCCCAACGACTTCTGCAAAGAGGGCGATGAGATTGAGGTACTCCTCAAGGAGATTGACCCCAAGACTGGCAAGATGCGCCTGAGCCGCAAGGATCTTGTACCGAAACCTGAAGGCTACGTGGAGCGCCCCGAGCGTCCGCGCCGTGAGGGTGGCGACAGGGGGCCGCGCCGCGAAGGTGGTCACGGCCCGCGTCGCGACGGCGACAGGACTCCTCGCAACAATGACAATGAGTAGGAGACATCCTCCTCTGAAATAAGTAATCCCCGGAGAGTTTCCGCTCTTCGGGGATTTTTTTTGCGTTTTCCATACGACGGCATTTGATAGTTGAGTTCTGAAATCGGACATCCACCTTTCGCACGCAATAATCCACCATAGCCACTTCGGCGCAACCTAATTTTGCAGAAATTAAATTATTGAAGCGAATGAGATTCCCCATCCTACCCTTCTGCCTCCTACCGCTCTGCGCCGAGGCCCAGATAAAGGACACGACATTTGTCGCCAACGGCAACCCGCTCGTCACCTACGAGTACACAGCCGACCCCGCAGCCCTCGTCGACAACGATGGCACTATCTATATCTACGCCGGCCACGACATATGCCCTCCTCCGGACAACTACTACCGCATAGACGAATGGACAGTACTCAGCTCAAAAGACATGAAGACGTGGCACGAGCACCCTGTCCCACTCAAGGCGACGGACTTCGCTTGGGCATCGGGCGAAGCGTGGGCAAGCCAAGTCGTCCGCAAGGGCGACAAGTACTACTGGTACGTCACCGTAGAGCATAAACACGAGAACGGCAAAGGCGGCAAGGCCATAGGCGTGGCCGTGAGCAACAGCCCCGTAGGCCCGTTCAAGGATGCCCGCGGCTCCGCCCTGACGACCAATGACAACACCACGGAATACACCTCAATAGCATGGGACGACATAGACCCCACGGCCATTATTGACGACGACGGCGCAGCATACCTCATTTGGGGCAACACCCAGTGCTACATTGCCAAGTTGAAAGATAATATGATTGAGCTTGACGGCGACATCAGGCCCATCCGCATCAATGGTGTGAACACGCCCGCCGACCCTCAACCCGGCGCACCGCAATACACTGAGGCCCCGTGGATTCACAAATACAAGGGCAAATACTACCTCTCGTTCGCCATAGAGTTTCCCGAGAAAATAGCCTACGCCGTCAGCGACAACATCTACGGGCCTTATGAGTATAAGGGCATCATCAATGAATTGGCGGGCAATTGCAACACCAACCACCAAGCCATCGTCACAAAGGACGGCAAGTGGTACTTCATCTACCACAATGGCGGCGCGGGAGTCAACGGCGGCAGCTTCCGCCGCTCAGTCTGCATAGAAGAGATGAAGTACGACCGCAAGGGCGACATTGTCCCTATAACTATGACTACAAAAGGTATCTGGAAATAAGGGACTTACAAATAGAGACTACGCCCGTACGCAACACGGGAAATACACACCCCCGGGAGGCTTGCGCCTCTCCGGGGGATTTACGTTTCGCAACGAGTCTGCCATACTTCTTGGTTGTCAGGGAGATTGCACTTGTGGGAGGGGGAAACACACTCGCAGAAATGAGTCGGATTAGGCTTGCTAAAGTGCGCCCGTAGGTTGTTTATGTAGTATTTTTGCGTTACAGAGCTGAGTTCAGCAGCACGGGAAAGTTAACTTTGAAGACAAAATAGCGACATCCTGAGATGACTGTTGTGCGACAGAGCTTTTGTCATTAAAGGGTAGAGCATTAGAAAAGAGATGGCAGAGAAGAGAGAGTTTACAGCGAACAGGAAAGGTGTAAAGTTCATCGATTTGTTCGCAGGGGCAGGTGGCTTCAGCGAAGGCTTTTTGCAGGCATATACCGATGACAAGTACTTCGACTTCCGCCTCGCGAGTGATATAAACGGAAACTGCGAGTTGACTCACCGCGCACGGTACAACAGAACGTTGGGACTCGACACGGATTTTTTGTGTCAGGACATAATGGATGACGCATTCCTCCCTAACTTGCAGAAAAAGCTTCAAGGCCAAGAGATAGACGTGGTCACGGGAGGGCCAAGTTGCCAGTCGTTCAGCTTGGCCGGGCGGCGGAAAAAACTTGACAAGCGTGACGACTTGTTCCACCACTACCTTAAAGTCATAAAAGTCCTCCGCCCGAAATATTTCATTATGGAAAATGTAAAGGGCATTCTGACTAAAGACGGAGGACGGATAAAGGAGCGGATACTAAGGGAAATACGTTCTATCGTGGACGATGCCCAAATGGGCAATCTGCTGGCATTCCTTGACAACAACCTAAAGCGAGGAATGAACGCGTCGCTGTACGATTGCCTTTACACGAAGCTATGCATGGACGACATAGACGCTAAGGTTGACAGTCTGTATGCCGCATATTTCAGCAACCTGGATTTGCAGCTCAGGAATGTGACGCGCCATCTTCCATACAGCATCAGTAAAAGCGACACCTCAGTGAACACGATAAGGCACGGACTTCTGTTGCTCAGCGAACGAAAGCAGCGCGAGGAGATACGCAAGCAAGTGATTCAGTTAAGGACTCTGTGTCACATAGACAATGACGCGTTCGTCGACAGCTACAACGAAATGGTGGAATCCGTGTCAGATGACAAGATTTTGGAAGAGATATTGTCAGCCACAGACGACCTTATCGCTATGAACCAAGGCTGCGAGGAGGACGCCAAGATCTTGAAAAAGTCGCTCGAGCTTTTGGTAGCGACTTTCGATGAATGCATCGATTTCATCCGCAACAATTTAAAGAAGACAAGCGGCCTATCTGAGAGTTTTGACGACCTGATGAAGGGAATCCGTCTGTATAACATAAATGACCCGTTGGTTCTGCTGTCATCAGATTATGGAGTGCCACAGAATCGCGAGCGCGTGGTATTTATCGGTTGCAGAAACGACCAAGATGTCATAACAGAAATCCCGGCAACCGTCACGGACAAAGACAAGGTAAAAGTGTATGAGGCTATTTGGGATTTGGACATGGTTGGGAATGGTGAGACTGCAACAACATATAGAACGCCGTCTCTGATAGGCGAATACGAACAATCCAAGCAAGTCAGGGAAGTGCAAGGCGAGCCATGCCGACAAGGGCATCTTTTCTCGGAATGGTCAAAAATTGGCAGACTTGGGCACCGTTTCTCGTTTGACGAGAAGCCGTTCTATGTCGCATCGATGAGTGAGCTGGACAAACCGAACGCACATCAGCATATGGAGCTTTTCAATCATCAGACCAGCAGTCAGAATGAGACTGTCAGAGAAAGGCTGCAAATCATAGCCAAGCACAAGGATTACGAAGACGCCAAAGCCGAGCTCAAAGAGAAAGGTCTCGACTCCCAGAAGCGGAACTATGTCGTTCTTAACCCATTAGGTCAAAGCCCCACAGTCTGCACAATGCCCGATGATTTCATTCATTACTCGGCTTTCCGCCCTATGACGGTTCGCGAAATGGCGCGCCTGCAGAGCTTTGACGACTCCTTCGTGTTCCAAGGCAAGCGTCAGACTGGGGGGAATAACAGGCAGAAAGAGATTCCACAATATACACTTGTGGGAAACGCCGTGCCTCCTTTGATGGCAAGAGCAATCGCAAACACAGTATTGAGCCACATAAAGTAAGCGCCATGGTAAATATGCGCCCTTTCAACACGTTTGAGCGGAAGAACTTAGAGTTCCATGTGAGCCACAACGTGGTGTTCACTCAAGTTGAGGTCACTGCAACCGGTTTGAAGAAGAGCATATTGGACTCCACCGCTCCGATGCGCGCATATTTTTTAGAAAATGGCATTCATAATTACGAGGATCAACATCAAGGGCCAGAGTTCAAAGCCGTAAGACGTGCTGCCATATTCACAGACACTCAAAAGATTGAGACAAAGGCTGCATTCTACCGTCCCAAAACAAAAAAGGGCGACCCGCGGATGTGGATATACGGGCTTGGCTCCCACTCTGGCGGCGGCGAAATCCATGCGCTGTTCAAATTCGAAGATTCGCTATGCTCGGTCAACATAACTCGCGTGGACATTGAAAAGTGCTACAACTCGGCGGTAATCACACCTTTGCAGGACATCCTTAGGGAAATTGATAACAAGGGGAATATAATATCCGATGAACTGCTAACGCTCTTCCGCTCGGTGAGAGGCCAGTGGTTCGAGTCTGAAGTAGTCGCAGACACAGGCATCGGCAGGTCAATCGAGTCATTTCTTGGGATTAGAATGAATAGCGACAAGACACCCGACTATAAGGGCATAGAGTTGAAAAGCCACCGCGCCAAGCGAAACTGCGACAAAAACGTCCTATTCACGCAAACGCCAGACTGGGAAATCAGCACGTTAAAATCAGGAAGACAGATAGTTGAGGCTTATGGATATTATACCAATAACGGAGAAAAAACATATCAGAACACTGTCCAATGCTCAATTTCGAACAGGCAGTCCCTACTCCTTAATCTCAACCAAGAGGGAGGCAAACTCGAGCTTGTAGCACAGAAAGACAGACTATACGATGTCGCAGCCTGGCGGCTTGTGAAACTCCATCAGCGTCTACAGACCAAACATCACGAGACTTTCTGGATCGAGGTGGAGAATAATAAGCGCGATGGCAAAGAGTTCTTCAGGTACAAGCGGATTGAACACACTAAAAATCCAAATGTCAACCAATTCGACGCGTTGATAGAGCGCGACCTCATCACTGTCGATTTATTGCTTTGTCGCCCGAGCGGTCACGGAGATACGTATTCTTTCAAAATAAAGAAGGATGGAATGCCACTTTTGTTCCCCGAGAGTGCCGTTTATGATTTGTAGGACATAATATTTGATTAAGACTATGACCACATCTATTGACGAGTTGAAGGGCATGCATATGATGACAGAGGACGACAAGCCGCGGTTTGCGGACTGCTCAGGGGAGGCGTATGTGGGGTATCCTCTCTTTGACTGGATGTTCCGCGGGCGGTCAGACTCGGAAAGGTCGCACGCCATATGGAACGCCAATTACGCAGCCTTCACCCCGTCCGTCATCGTCTACTCTGACAGCGCGGAGGTGAGGGGAACCGCAATCTTCGTGCGCCCTGGGCGTGAACCGTTAAGCGATTTGCGTTTCCTTCTCCATAGCCCTCGCCTGCTGTGGCCTCACATGGGTCGAATAGTCCGCTACTCTCTTGTCTGCGAGAGCGTTGCCAGACATTTCAGGGATGAGCGCACGTGGTATCTTTACGACCTTGCGGTGAAGCCTCAACATCAGGGGAAAGGGGTCGCATCAAGACTTTTGCGGCCGATGTTGGCATACTTCGACCGAATCGGAGCGAACTGTTTCTTGGAGACTCATGACGCAAAGAATGTCGCCATGTATGAGCATTTCGGGTTTGCGCTTGTGGAGTCCCCCACCCTGCCTCACTCCGGGCTACGGCACTATGCCATGCTGAGAAAGCCTAAACAGTAATAATCTTGTAAATTAGGCAAACGCCAAATTGTTCCGGGATAGAAATAGATTGGACAATAAGTCCAATTCGAAGAGGGCATATTTGGGAGGAGGAAGATAATCGGGGTAAGCAAACGCATAGGAAAGAGGGACAAATCTCGCATTTGGGCTAATTTTGCGACATCTTAATTTCTTAATGACACACTTATATCGGCTAATCATAATAGCAATCCTTTCGCAGTGCGGCATCACCCTCTTCGCTCAACGAAAAGTACGCTTCATCATCCTTGAAGAAGGAACGGAGCAGCCCATAATATCCGCAGTGGTGTCTGTTTCGGCACAACCTGACGCCTCAAAACCCGAAAGCGTAGCAATAACAAATGCCGAAGGCGAGGCTGTTGTGACATTACCAGCAGGAAATGAGTTTTCATACAGAGTGTCGTCACTTGGATTCACGCCAGCTGAGGGAGATATTAGCAGACAGGCATCAGAGCTGAAAGTCACCCTCCGAGAGGACGTCATGAAAGTCAATGAGGTAGTAGTGACGGGCAGCCGAGCCGCAAGACCGATAAAGCTAAGCCCAGTGTCGACACAGGTAATTGGCGGCAAGCAGCTCGTCGATGCCGGCTATGGGAACTTGCAGCAAGCCCTGCAGCAAGAGACGCCCGGACTAAACATCCAGAAAGTAGGGTTTGGCAACGAGATTTCAATGCAGGGGCTTGACGCACGCCACGTGCTGTTCCTTATGGACGGTGAGCGTATGACTGGCGAGATGGCAGGAAACCTGGACTACGAAAGATTTAACCTCCATGCGATAGACCGCATTGAGGTTGTGAAGGGCGCAAGCTCGACACTGTATGGCAGCCGAGCCTCGGGGGCGGTAATAAACCTCATAACTAAAAAGACATCTAAGCCACTTGACATTCAAGCGGGAGGGAGATGGGCGCAGATGAACGAGCGGAATTTCAAGAATCCGCAGCCGAGAGATTTTCTCTACATGTATGAGAAGAACGCCGACAGGCCAAACCTACAAGGCTGGGTGTCGGCAGGCTTCAAGGCGGGAGAGAAACTCACGTCGCAGACAGACATTTGGTACAGCTCATCGGACGCTTTTTTTATGTATCAAAGGGGGGCTGACAGAAAAGTCTACACGGCAGAGGCCAATCCATTTCTCCGTTCTGACACTACCGTCGTAAGCACCGCAAACAGGCCGCCAATGGGAGTCGAAGGCACAGAACACATCTCGGTCCAGCAAAAAATTTTCGTCGACCCTTGCAAAGGGCTGTCACTACTTGCCTACGGCAGCTATTTCTTCATGAACACATACGACTTGGTGGAAGACATGACTTTCAGCCAGTCGGAGGATTGGACCATAGGGGGCAAGGCATATTGGACATTGCGAGACCTATTTAAGGTGACGGCCAGTATCCACGCCGACCTATACGACCGTTACAAACGCCATGAGCGAAGAGACACCCGCATAAAAGTATACGATAGCAGGATTCTCCAGCCACGCCTGACCATCTCGTCATCATTCATAGAGGGGCACGACCTCATATTCGGGGTTGAACATATGAGTGACGACCTCACGTCGGACCGATTCAATGGTGACGCGAGCCACGTCATGCGGCGTCGCACACTCCGTGAGACAGAGTATTTTCTTCAGGACGAGTGGACAGTATCGCCACAATGGATGCTCGCCCTTGGGGTAAGGACCAATTTCAGCAAGGCGTTTGGCTTTATGGCGATGCCCAAGGTTGCCGCAAAATGGTCGCCCTCGGAAGCATGGGCCTTCCGCGCAAACTATTCGATGGGCTACCGCTCGCCATCGATAAAAGAGCTCTACTTCAATTGGGATCACCTCGGGATGTTCATGCTCAAGGGCAACGAATCACTTAAGCCCGAGAAGAACAACTACTTCAGCCTTGGCGCAGAGTACACAAACGACAACTTTTTCATATCGGCCAATGCCTACGCCAACCTATTCCGCAATAAGATTGAGGGCGTTTGGCGAGTCTATGACATGCAATATAATTTCGAGTACACAAATCTAAGCAGTCAACGCCTCATGGGTGTGGAGGCCATAGTCAAGTGGCACTTTCTCGATCACTTTACTCTGAACGGCACCTACTCATACGTCAACGTCTCCAGCCTTGACGGATTACGGATAAACACGACCTCGCCCAATGCGGCCACGGGCAGTATCGACTACCGACTCAGCCGACCGGACTACCGACTCGGGCTAACATTCTCCGCCTCATTTACGGGAGAGAAGAAATTCGACATCCAGGACCGCCTTACAATCGACGGCCAGAGCCAAAACGCATACTTCAGGTGCGAGCTGCCAGCCTACGCGCTATGCAATGTATCGGCCTCGCAGACATTGTTCAACAAGGTGAAAATCACAGTTGGCGTTGACAATATCTTTGACTACGTGCCCAAGACTCTTGGCTCAGGCGTAACCGTATTCAATGTTCCAGCGACACCTGGGGCAAGGTGGCACGTGCAGGCCGAGATTCTCATAGACGAGGTTGTGCGGTCGCTCAGAAAGAGGAACTAATGAACAAAAAACTTAACCAACTGTGCTTGTCGGCCGGCATTGCGTTAGCTTTAGCAGCATGCGTAGATTATGACGCTGAGCCATTTACCGGCCATCAGTTGCCGCGAGTCACTGGCTATAAGAGCGGCGTAACCAATGACTGGCTATACTACAACCTACGCACTGGCAAAACATACAATGCAGAAGCTCCCAATTGTGACATAAAAGAGGGCGAACAGAAGACGAACGATGCAATCGCCTTGGACTGGGATGTGGCATTTTGTGGCTACCAGATGCGGACAAACAGTGGAACGAGTGGCGTAGGACTTGGCGGGGCTGTTGACCTTGGCTATGGAGGTTATGAGAATTGGACTTCAGCTGCGCAAGTCGCGGGACTTGACTTTGTTATGGACGACTCATCGTCTGTAACCATTGTATACTCCCAATCGGACTGGGTTAGCCACCTTACCGAATTGGCAAAGGAGGGCGAGATAGATTACGCTGATTTCGACAAGCACCCATGGTTTGACCCGAATACAGGGCCTCAGACCATAATAGCCAGCGCAAATCCGGTTCTTGCCGAAGCAATGACGTTCTCAGGTCCCCCACCCGTATACACTGCCTCTGGCCACACATATTGCATTCGCACGGCTGCCGGCGAAAGCTACTTCAAGTTCCTCCTCGTCTCATGGTACGATGCCGATGTTGAAATAGGAGGTGACGGAGGGAAGCTAAGTTACTACCTTGACAGGCTCGACTGATTGGCGAGAATGGGTAGCGTTGGCATAACTTCGGAGAGTATTATAAGGCTTGCATTGTATTTTTATCTCCATCATAAACAGAAACTCATTTGCTGTCATAGTCGTCGATTTGATTATGACGCAAAGTTAGATGTCGGTTGCGTCAAGGCGTGAGGCAACGGTGGAAATATTGGTAAAGGCATGGCAAGCGGACGGGATGCCACGACCTGTCAGTGGTTGACGTGCCTTCGGGGGTGCGGACATCTTAATGCCCGAGGAGTTCGTCTTAGATTGCGCACTCGAAGTCTTAGGCTCGGCTGCTGACGATTTGGGGGCTGCGATTGGCTGACGCTCACAACTACGCGCCGGCCAGGGTGACGCGGCCTGGACACCCGTAGGGAGGCGCGGCGGCACTCCTTTGTGGAGTAGAGATTACACGATGTCGTACCGCGGCGAGGGTGAGGTCGAGGAAGGCGGCGGGTAAAGACAAGAACCCCTCCCTCAGGAGGTCCTGAGGGAGGGGACTCGTCTGTGT
>JBJEGU010000058.1:0-28445 GCA_051875415.1 Marinilabiliaceae bacterium | reverse complement strand
AGCCCACGCCCTTGCCTATCTCGTAGGCGGAGATGACGCTCGTCAGTGGTATCTCGGCGCGCGTTATGTCGTAGTCTATCGTGGTTCTGGTCCCGCGCAGCACCGTTATTTGCACCTTTGTGCCTATCTCGCCGCGCAGCGAGTCGAGGACAGTCTGGTTGTTCATCCATTTGCCGGTGAAGTCGTACCCGTTCACCTTTATTATCTTGTCGCCCGGCTCCACCCCAAGGGCCGACGACGGGCCTCCGCTCACCACGCTCTCGACGCGCACGGTGTCGTCCCTCAGGCTGAACTGCACTCCGATGCCGCCGAAGTCGCTCTTCAGCTCGCCGGTCACTTTCTCTATGTCTTTCCGTGGGATGTATACGCTGTGGGGGTCAAGCTCGGCCAGCATGTCGGGTATGACGTTCTCCTCTATCGAGTCCACGTCCACCTGGTCCACATAGCAGTTCTCTATCAGGTTTATGATGGATTGAAGTTTGTCGCCTCCCCTGAGCGTCGAGAACAGGCCGTTCTGGCTCAGGCTCTTCGATATCTCGTTCTCTGCCGCGTTCTTGCCGGCCATCCGGCCGATAAAGAGGCCCGTGAGGGCTGCCGCGACGATAAGAATCAGGACGAGGCCGTTTTTATGTGAGTTTGTCATTGTCTCTTTGTGTGTGTCTGTGTGCGGATTATTTTATGATGATGGTCTCGTCCACCTGGTCTACCTCAATCCCGGCGCGCCTCAGCAGGTCGATGCCTTCCGAGCTTCTGTACTCCTCGGAGTAGACCACGCGGCTTATCCCCGCCTGTATTATCAGTTTGGCGCACTCTATGCACGGCGAGGCCGTTATGTACATCGTGGCGCCCATCGAGCTGTTGTTGCTTTTCGCCACTTTAGATATCGCGTTGGCCTCGGCGTGGAGGACATAGGGCTTGGTCTTGTCGCCATCCTCACACACGTTCTCGAAGCCCGACGGCGTGCCGTTATACCCGTCGCTTATTATCATCTTGTCTTTGACCATCAGGGCCCCAACCTGCCGCCGGACGCAGTACGAGTTGAGCGACCATATCCGGGCCATGGCCAGATACCGCTCGTCAAGTTTCAGCTGTTTATCTTTTCCCGACATTGGTCTTATGCGCTACCCCCTTTGCGGGGGCTTTGACGTGCAAAGATAACATTCCGACGGCGTTTGCAAGCAATATGCCTGATGTATTATGACTTATGAGCCTCCGCCGTCATCATTCGCGCCCCAGCTCCTTGCGCACCTGGTGGTATTCGCTGCTCATGAATTCGCTCCATACCTCTCCGCCGGGCTTCTCGTCCTCGCCCATCGCGCTCACTATCTCCGTGAGCCGCCTGTGCCTCTCCTCGCCCATTATCTCGTCCGTCGTCAATCCTTTCCCTACGAACTCCATAAGGTGCCTCACGATAGTCCCTTTCGCAAGCCCCCTCTCATTTGCCACGGCCTCTACGGACCTTAGGCGGCCGAAAGCCTCGAACGACACTTGCCTCGTGTCGGGTTTAGGTTCCGCTTTCCTCTCTCGCTTACGGGTGGGGGCGGATGGCGTTGGGCGCGCGGCTTCCACTCCTTTTTTTCTGAATGAGCTTACGATGTTGAGCAGCTCGTCGGCGTAGAGCTTGATTTTCTCTGTCCCCATCCCTCGTGCCATCGACAGCTCTTTGACTGTTGTCGGCACCATGTCCGCGATGTCGAAGAGTGTCGCGTTGGGGGCTACTACGTAGGCTGGTCTGTCAAGCTCCTCGGCCTTCTTTTTCCGCCATTTGCGTAAGGCCTCAAACAGCTCTTTGTTGACCACCTCGTTGGCTTCGGAGGCTGCCGTGGCTTCGGCAGGCTCGGCCTCGCTGTCGTTGGTCTGGCTGATGGCTTTCGTCTTGGCTTTTGTTATCGTGTCCGATGAGAAACCGTCTTGGGCTACGGCTTTCAGCTCGGCGGTGTGGATGGTGAACTCGTTCCTTAGCCAGCCGCGCAGGTAGGAGAGCCTCTTCCGGCCTGCGGCGTCGTCGGGCGTTATGTTGGCCACCTCGCTCACCTTCTTTTGCAGTTCGGCGAGCCTGTCCACGAAGTACGCCGCCCCGCGCTGCGCCTGCTCCATAAGTTCTTCGTCGTCTGTTATCCTGCCTTTCGCCCCGTAGGCCGCTTGGCATTTGCGAAGAAATCTGTTGGCAATGTTGCCGATGTCGCAGGTGTCAACGTGCAGCAGCGCGCTGAGGCCGGCTTCGCAGTTGGGGTATTTGCCGCCGTAGTCGTGCTCCATCAGCATGTATATCCTTCTTATCAGGTCGAATATGCTCGCAAACGAGAAGAGGTCGTTCATAAGCCTCATGGAGTATTCGCTGGCGAACCCCTCTACGGCGTCGGTCGTGAGCTTGTGTTCCTCGCTGTCGTTGTAGAAGTCGTTTATGTCGCTGTCGGTCATGATGGCCGAGCGGGGTATTGGGGAGCAGAGTACCATCCCGTCGAGCGTCCGGCAGCGCGACAGGGCGACGTATACTTGCCCCGGCGAGAATGCGCGGCTGGCGTCTATTATGGCTTTGTCGAATGTCAGTCCCTGGCTTTTGTGTATCGTTATGGCCCATGCGAGGGTGAGCGGGATTTGTGAGAATGTGCCAATCACCTTTTGCTCAGTCTCGCCAGTCTCGTCGTTCACCTCGTATTTCGTGTTCTCCCACGTGGAGTACTTCACGGTAATCCTGTCGCCCGTCTCGTCCTGGACTACCACACAGCCACCCGTCAGCTCGGCTACCGTGACTATCATCCCGTTGTAATATGTCTTCCCGTCGGCGTTCCCGTTCCTTATGAACATCACCTGTGCCCCCTCCTTCAAGGTGATTTGAGTGCCTGTCGGGTATGACTTTTCGGGGAACTCGCCATCCACTTTGCACGAGTAGGTCATAGCTTTCCCTTCAAGCTTCTCAAGGTTCTCATAGTTTATGTCCTCCGCCGTCTTCACGTGGGTCGTCATCCGGATGTAGCCCGAGTCCTTGCCCGGCTCGAAGCCCGGGATGTGCCTGCCGTTAAGGGTCGCGAAGTCGTCTGCCGTCATTTCGGCCGTGCGGACGTGGTTGAGCAGCTCGATGAATCTGCTGTCGGTCTGACGGTATATCTTGGTCAGGTTTACCGTGTAGAATTGCGTTTTGCGGAGGGCGTTGCTTGAGTAGAAATAGAAGTTCGGATAGTATTGGGACAGGGTTTCTGCCTCGTCGGCGCGGACTACGGGCGAGAGCTGCATGAGGTCGCCAATGAGCAGGAGCTGCACGCCGCCGAAGGGCAGCTCGTTGCCGCGCTGCTCGCGAAGGCGCGCGTCGACAAGGTCGAGCAGGTCGGCGCGGACCATGCTCACCTCGTCTATCACGAGCAGGTCCATGCTTTTCATCACCTTGTGCTTGCTCTTGTTTATCTTGCGCTCCAAGGTGGGCATCTTGCCCGGGTCGAAAGTCCCTGGCGGGATTTGGAAGAAGGAGTGGAGTGTCACGCCCTCGGCGTTGATAGCCGCCACACCCGTAGGGGCTGTCACGACCATGTTCTTCACATGGCTCTCGCGCAGCCTTTTAAGGAATGTCGTCTTGCCGGTGCCGGCCTTGCCCGTCAGGAATATGTTGACCCCTGTCCGCGTAAGGCATTGCCATGCGGTCCAAGCCGCCTCGTTCTCCTTTTTGTCGTATGGTGTCTCCATCCAGTCCTCTCAGTCAGTCTCGCGTTATCTCTCCCTACTCTCGATTTTTTGCAGCATTGCCCACTGCGCGAAGCACCTGTTGAGCCCGTCGCGCCAATGGCTTACGCTCACGCCGAAAGTGCCCGCAATCTTGTCCTTGCTGAGTGCGGAGTAGTGGGGCCGGCGGGCGGGGGTGGGGTATTGCTCGGTGGGTATGGGGCTTATTTTAGTTTTGGCATTTAAGAGCTGGGCTATGCTGATCGCGAAGTCGTACCATGTGCATTCGCCACCGTTCGAGAAGTGGTATATGCCGTCTTGCCCGTCATATCTCTCCGCAACTGTGGCTATGGCGCGCGCGAGGTCGACTGCATATGTCGGCGAGCCTGTCTGGTCGTCCACCACGTTCAGCCTGTCGCGCTCGCCCATAAGTCGCTGCATCGTGAGGAGGAAGTTCTTCCCCTCGCTGTCGTAGAGCCATTGAGTCCTTATTATCACGTGTTTGCAGCCCGAAGCCGTTATCGCCTTTTCGCCGAGCAGTTTCGAGCGGCCGTATGCGCCGAGCGGGGCTGTCGGCATATCCTCCGTGTAGGGACACTGCGACGTGCCGTCGAACACGTAGTCGGTCGATATGTGAATCAGCAGGCTGCCCGTCTCCTTGGCCGCCTTCGCGAGGTTGGCCGCCCCGATCCGGTTCACTCTGTCGGCCGTGTCGGGCTCGCTTTCCGCCTTGTCCACTGCGGTGTATGCGGCGCAGTTCACTATCACGCCAGGCTCGCAGCGCTCTACGGCCTCTACCACGGCCGCCTCGTCCGTTATGTCGCAGTCGGCCGAGCTAAATCCCATAACGTTCACCTTGCCCGTTCCGTTTGCGCGCATAGCCTCCATAACCCTGCGGCCGAGCATCCCGCTTGCGCCAAATACGGCTACCTTCCTCTCCTCCACGGCCTAATAGAGTTTGTCGCCATAGTCGAAAAGCCCGTCGGCCTCCGCAAGGCGTTTGTGGTGCTTGTCCTTCTCGCTAAGGACGATGTCCTCGGGAGCGATACGCCAGTCAATGCCCAGAGTCGGGTCGTCATAGGCTATCGCGCCTTCGCTCTCGGGGCAATATGGGTTGTCACATTTATATTGGAAGAGGGCCGTCTCGCTCAGTACGGCGAAGCCATGGGCGAAGCCGCGCGGCACAAACAGCTGACGCTGGTTCTCGCCCGACAGCTCCACGGCTACGTGCTTGCCAAAGGTCGGGCTTCCACGCCTAATGTCCACCGCCACGTCGAGCACCGACCCCGTGATTACCCTCACGAGCTTGCTCTGCGAATGCTCGCCGCGCTGGAAGTGGAGGCCGCGGACCACGCCGTGGCTCGAGAAGCTCTGGTTGTCCTGCACGAAGTCCACCGGGCGCACCTTGGCGTCGAACTCACGTTTTGAGTATGACTCGAAAAAGTAGCCTCTGCTGTCGCCAAACACGCGTGGCTCAATTATAACCACGCCCTCAATGGCTGTCTCTATGACGTTCAACTCTCTTATGTTTTGATGTCGTTCAAAAAAATGTAGCTCAAGCTTATGCCGCCTACTCCTGTCCCGCTATGCGCAGCAAGTACTGTCCGTACTCGTTCTTCCTCATAGGCTCAGCCACGCGGCGCAGCGTCTCGTGGTCAATCCATCCGTTGTGGTAGGCAATCTCTTCAAGGCACGCTACTTTCAGCCCCTGCCTCTTCTCTACCACCTCTATGAATGTCGAGGCCTCCGACAGCGAGTCGTGAGTCCCCGTGTCGAGCCATGCGAAGCCGCGTCCCATCTTTTGCAAGTTGAGCAGCCCCCTGTCAAGGTAGGCCTGGTTGACGGCCGTTATCTCCAGCTCGCCTCGTGCCGACGGCTTGAGCCTGGCTGCTATGTCTACCACGCTGTTGGGGTAGAAGTATAGCCCCACTATGGCATAGTTCGATTTTGGCTTTTGTGGCTTCTCCACTATCGATACGACTTTGCCCTCCCGGTCAAACTCCGCCACGCCATACCTCTCCGGGTCTGCCACCCAGTAGCCGAAGACAGAAGCCTCGCCCCGCTCCGTCGTCGCCTCCCGGGCGCTGTGGAGCATCTTGTCGAAGCTTTGCCCGAAGAATATGTTGTCGCCCAAGGCGAGGCATACGCTGTCGGAGCCTATGAATTCGCGCCCGATGATGAAAGCCTGGGCGAGCCCGTCGGGGTGGGGCTGCTCCGCGTAGCTTAGCCTGAGGCCAGTGTCGGCACCGTCGCCCAGCAGGCGGCGGAACGACGGCAGGTCATCGGGGGTTGAGATTATGAGAATGTCGCGTATGCCGGCGAGCATGAGGGTCGACAAGGGGTAGTATATCATCGGCTTGTCGTATATCGGCAGAAGCTGTTTCGATACCCCTTTCGTGATGGGGTAAAGCCTGGTGCCGCTTCCCCCCGCCAATATTATGCCTTTCATTGTCGATTGATGTCTTTCCTCCTCGTCTTTTCGCCATAATGAGCGGCCATCGGAGGCTGTGGCTTATGCCATATCTAAAAAAATGTGCCACGGCCGAGCATTGTGGCCTTGGCACATTCGCTATCTCTTTATGCTGTTAACTCTGACATTCCCATTTAGGCTCGTGCGCCCGTCTCCCGGTTATGCCCCGCTCGACAGCTTGCGCGCGCTCAGCCAGGCGATGCCTTACCGTCTGGTGAACTCGCCCTGCGAATTGTCGTAGTTCAAGTAATATTTGCCTTTTGTGAGTGTGGAGATGTTTATCGTCTTGCCATAGCCCTTGAAAACTATGCCGCCGTACTGGTCGTAGACCTCGTAGAGGGTCTCGCCGCTGAATGTAATCTCGTTGTTGGAAGACTTGAAGCTTACCTTTGGCGTGGCCGATGTCACCACGGCCTCCTTTGAGAAGGACTGCGCCTTGCGGTTGATGGTTGTCTGGCGTACTCTGAACTTGTTGATCCCGCTGTGGGTGCGAATCTTGGCTTCGTAACTGTTCGGCTTGTTGTGGCCAAGCCCTTTCACCTCGCCCACCTTCACCCACTTGTTCCAGCGGTATTGCTCTATGATGAATGGCAGCGGGCCGGTCTCGCCCGTCGTGTTGAACGTCAGTTTGCCGTCTGTGGCCTTTACGGACTCTATCTTTGCGGGTTTCTGTACTTGCAGGGCGTTGGCGTTCAGCACCATGGGCGTGCAGTCGTCCTTGTAGCGGATGACCACGTTGACGTCGTCACCTATGTTCAGCCCATAGACGCCCAGGTCTATTTCGAAAGCGCTTGAGTTAATCTCATCGGTCGTAATCATCCCGTTAACAGTCACCTCGTATGCGCAGAAACCCACACCCGATGGGGCGAACGGGTTCTTAACGTAAATATTCTCTCCTTGATAAGTGCCTTTAACGACAAGCTCCTCGGCCGATATGTCTTGCGCAATTGCAACTGCCGCGAGAGCGGCCGCAAGCGCATGGCTAACTTTAGTCATCTTTCATTTTTGCGTTTTCAACACCCAATTTTAATCATTTTTGCACTAAACGGCAAATATTTCGGCGGACGCACCTTATTTTATTTTCTCCGTCCAACGACCGTCCTCCTTAATTATCTGTTTCAGAGCCTCTAACGCCTCCGACTGCTCAATCGACCGTTTCACGACTTCCTTGCCCCTGTATAAGGATATTTTGCCCCTGCCTGCGCCTACGTATCCGTAGTCGGCGTCGGCCATCTCGCCAATCCCGTTGACAATGCAGCCCATTATGCCAATCTTGAGTCCGCCCAGATGTCCGAGCTCCTGCTTTATCTTGGCCACGGTCTCTTGTATGTCGTACAGTGTGCGCCCGCATCCTGGGCAGGATATGAATTCCGTACGGTCAAACCTCGCTCGGCATGCCTGAAGAAGTGTCAGCCCGCTCTCTGCCGCGGCGTTCGGCTCTATCGCCGGTGCGCATATGCAGAGCCCGTCGAGCAGTCCGTCGATGAACAAGCCGCCCATGTCGGCCGACATTTCGAGTTGGAACTGGCTGAGTTCCTCCGCTCCCGACGTGTAGCACCCGACCAGGGGATGGCTTATGCCCTTGTTGGCCAGTTCGAGGGCCAAGGCTCGGAGTTCTGCCATCGGGTTGCCGCTTTCGCTGATGCCGAAGAGGGTCACGTCCTTCGCTTCCTTTATCTTCTCAGCGATGGCGGGGTTCGTTATGTCGCTCAGCCTGATGCCGATGTTCTTCTCGCCGTTAGCGATTTGGGTAAGAGCGTCGGCGGCTGGAGTTGCGGCAAGGGTGCTGTCGGCGGCCTCAGCTTCGCCCTCGGTGACGACTATTACCGTCGGGGCGTTGTCGCCGCCAATCTTCATGTTGTTTGCAATTGTAGCCCTCCGCTGATATTGGTAGGGCGAGTAGTGGAGGGTGCCGACTGTCTCCACCCCCTTGGCGTTGACGAGCCTTGTGCAGTAGTCTACCAGAGCCTTTGCCACAGGGATTTCAGCCTCGGGGGCTTCAGTGAGCGATACCCTTACCGTGTCGCCAAGCCCGTCGTTGAGCAAGGCCCCTATGCCCGCCGCCGACTTGATTCGCCCCTCAGCGTCGCTACCGGCCTCGGTCACGCCGAGGTGGAGCGGGTAGACCTTGCCGCGGCTGCGGAGTGTGGCGGCGAGCATGCGTACCGTCTCTACCATCACGCGCGTGTTGCTGCTCTTGATGCTTATGGCAATTTCGCCAAACCCAAGGTCCTCGAATGCGTCCAGGTACTCCGTGCACGAGGCCACCATGCCCTCTGGCGTATCGCCATACTTGGCCATGATCCTGTCGGACAGGGATCCGTGGTTGACTCCTATGCGGATGGCCGTGCCGTGGGCTTTGCATATCCTTACCAGGGGGCGGAGCTTTTCGACAATGAGGTTGTGCCACTCGTCGTCGGTCAGGTTGTCAGCGTACATGTTGAAACGCTTGGCCTCACCCGTGTAGTTGCCCGGGTTTATGCGCACGGCCTCGACATAGTTGGCTGCGGTCTCTGCCGCTTTGCGGTTGAAGTGGACGTCGGCCACGAGTGGGACGTTGACGCCCCTCCTGCGCAGCTCTTCACGCACTCTGCCTATGTTGAGAGCCTCGCGCTCGCCCTGCGTGGTGAGGCGGACAATCTCGCCGCCCGCCTTCGCTATTCGTGCGCTTTGGTCGGCGCTGGCCTCGGTGTTGTTGGTGTCGGTGGTGGTCATCGATTGGATGCGTATGGGCGCATCGCCACCAAGGGTCATGTCGCCAAGGTGTATTTGCTCAGTCCTTTGACGCTGATATTTGAAAAGCGAGGTGCAGAACCCGTCGGCTTCTATGTTGTTCATCTTTGTCATTTTATCTTTAGCAAAGATAATCAATATGCTGTTTTTTCTTAACAGAACAGCCGATAATAGTGGGTGTGGGCGCGGTGAAATGAGGGTAAAAAGAAAGAGTCCCGACCTCAGCCGAGGGCGGGACTCTTTGTCGCATTGCTTGTAAAAATCTTTAATTCTTGACAGCCTTACGGGCAGCGTAGCTGATCTTCAAGGCCTGAGCCTTTCGAAGAGCCTGCTTGATGTCGGTGATTGTACCCATCTGGATGTCAGAGTCGGCCTTGATGGAGACCGTCATTTTGGGGCGGTCAGCCTCGCTGAGACCCTCGCGCTCCTGAAGAATGTAGTCCTCAATGTCGTCAACAGTGGCGTATGAGTCATTCAGCTGGATGCGGGGCTCTGAGCCGTACTTCTTCGTCTGAACCGGCTTACCTACGTAAATGTAGCTGACGAGCGATTTCTGCTCGAGCTTCGTTATTTCGGTGGCCTCTGGCAGTTTGACCTTGACTATCAGCGTTACCTCTTTCATGTTCGAAGCGACCATGAAGAAGAACAGAAGCATGAACACGATGTCAGGAAGCGAAGAGGTGTTGACCTTGAACTGCCCTTTTTTCTTGCTTTTTCTGATGACTGCCATTACTTCTTGTAGTTTTTGGGTTCTGCCTCGGAGATTTTCTGAGGATAAACTTTCTTTATGGCCTCTTTCTCGTCGTCGGAGCAATCTTCGTAACTCTTGTGGAACTGCTTCTTGGCGAACTCGTCGCGGATCTCGTTATAAGCAGCCTGAAGCTCGTTCTGAACCTTCAGGTAGGCCTGGTATTCGCTACCGCGGTCGTTCTGAAGTGAGATGACTCCTTTCGGGACGCGGACCTTGCCGATGCCCTCAACCTCAGTCTCGGTCTTCTCTGGCAGGGTGGGGTCGTCATAGGGGTTGGCTATGAACTCCTTGGCTTTAGCCTTGAGCTGGTCGACACTCTCCATCCACTCTCCGCGCACGAGCAGCTGATTGTTGTAGTTCAGCTGGACCATGAAGACGTTGCGCTCCTTGATGATGGGCGCATCAGTCTGATCCTTCGGCGCGATGGGAGGAAGCATGCGGCTCAGACCCATGTCGGAGGTCATGGTCGTCGAGACGAGGAAGAAGACCAGAAGGAGGAACGCGATGTCCGCCGTGGAGCTCGCATTGACGTCTGGTGTCTCTTTCTTGTTTCCCATAATTTACTTTGTTTTTTGACTTAGGTTCATTGCCTTGGCGGCAAGCTAAAACTGTGTTCGCAGTAGCCGCCTTGCGCAATTTCTACCTGAACAGTTGGTAAATCTCGGAAACTACGATTGACACTACGCCAGCCGCAAGCGCGAGATATACTGTGAAGAGGCCCATGTCGGCCACCTTCAGCCAAGCGCCTTGGTTCTCGTCTCCCTCGTAGCCAATGAGGTTCAGAGGGGTCTCGTCGCCAATGGCCCAGAAAATACCGAGGATTGCAAGCACGGCCACCAGCTTGATGCCGCCGCTTACGAGAAGCTTCGGGTCTGAAGCCGCATTGATTCCCTCCGACGCGAGTGCGCATACGATGCCAATGCCGGCAAGGACTATCGTCCAAATGAGCGCGATGTCTACGAATGAGCCGTCGGCCAGTGGGTTGTCGTCCTTGAAGGCGAAGCCGAGAACGATGAGAACCGCGTCGATGGCTATCAGTATGTACATCACGATGCTCGTGATCTTTTCTATTTGTTTCATCTTCCTTTGTTTTTTGGCTTTTGCGTTTCCTTTGACCCCGCTTGCGCCGGCTCTTTTGCCGGCCACAACTTCTGACTTGTCATATTAGTCCTATGCGGGGTCACCATAATCCGTGTTAGTCTGAGTCCGGGCTGTAATCCACGCCCGCCCTCTGGACGCGGATTAGTGCTTAGCCTGGTACTTGAGGATGATGTCCATCAGCGAGATGGAAGCGTCCTCCATCTTGTTAACGATGCCGTCGATCTTAGCGACGATGTAGTTGTAGAACAGCTGGAGGCAGATAGCGGCGATAAGACCGAAGATAGTCGTAAGAAGGGCCACCTTGATACCGCCTGCAAGAGCGACAGGGCTCATGTCGCCGAGCTGCTGGATGGAGTCGAACGCCTGGATCATACCGACGACCGTACCCATGAAGCCGAGGGACGGGGCGATGGCGATGAAGAGTGAGATCCAAGAGAGGCCGGACTCCATGCGACCCATCTGCACAGAGCCGTAAGATGCGACTGCCTTCTCGACCATGTCAGGGCCCTCGTTGTAGCGGTCGAGACCCTGGTAGAAGATCGAGGCGACTGGGCCACGGGTGTTGCGGCAAACCTCTTTTGCCTTCTCTACGCCACCCTGCTCAAACGCCTCCTCTACCTTGGCGAGGAGCTTCTTGGTGTTGGTGTTTGCAGCGGTGAGGTAAATGATGCGCTCGACGGCGATTGCGAGGCCGAGGACGATACATGCGAGCACGGGGAGCATCCACTCGACGCCACCCTCGACGAACTTCTCCTTGAGGACCTGGTGGAGGCTCTTCTCCTCGTCGGCTGCGACAGCCTGAGTTGCCTCCTCGGTGACCTCCTCTGCGGGGGCTACGGCGGCCTCAGTCTGCTCTGCTGCCGGAGCTGCTGCGTTCTCATCCTGTGCCATGGCGACAGAGCCGAAACTCATCATGCCGACAACTGCTAAATAGGCAAAAAGCTTTTTCATAATCTGAGATAAATTTGACTTTTTATAAATTTTGTTTTTTGTTGGTTTGCGTGATAGGCGCATACTGTTGTCTGGTGCGCTTTTCAACGCCAAATTACTAATTTTTTACAACAATGAGCCTAATCCCTTTGCAAAATGCGACTTTTCGCCCCTTTTTTGTCGCCAAACTTGGCTCTAAAGTGTGGCAAAGTTTGCGCACCTAATGGCGGCTTCTCTTTTTATCTGCTGAATGTTAGGGCGTTGCGTTTTTGCCGTTCAGAGACGTGGCTATTGTAACGCTTTTTTAACATACGGCACGGCCGATTCTCGCCGTCTTGCCATTACTACATGCCGAAGAAAAGCCTCTCGGCGTTGGCCGTGGTTATGGCGGCAACCTCTACCGGGCTTTTCCCCAGTTCGGCGGCGAGCCTTGCCACGACGAGCGGTACAAACGACGGCTCGTTGCGCTCTCCCCTGTGCGGCACGGGCGTAAGGTACGGAGCGTCGGTCTCGGTCAGTATGCGGTCGAGCGGGACGGCGGCTGCGACGGCGGCGACCTTTGAGTTCTTGTAGGTGCATGAGCCGCCGAAGCCGAACATGAGCTGGGGCCATTTACGGCTGATTACCTTGGCCTCCTCTACGCTGCCTGTGAAGCAGTGGAGCGATCCGGCAGGCACGCGCCCGCCCATTCGTTCAAGACTCTCCATAAGGAGCCATACGGCGTCGCGACAATGGACGGATACGGGCAGCCCTTTGTCATATGCGTATCCCATTTGCCATTCGAACACTTGCAACTGCTCCTCTTTCCGGCTCTTGTCCCAGTGCAGGTCTATGCCTATCTCGCCAACGCCTACCCGTGGCAGGTCGTTCGTCTCGGCGTAGTCCATTATGGCCTCGGCCTCTTCCATCGGGTTGTCGCCCATCTCGGTGGGGTGCAGCCCGTACATGCCGAAGCAGCTGTCGGGGTGGCTCGCCACGGTGGTCCTGACCTGGGCGGCGTCGGCGAGGGTGCACGACGGCAGCAGCATCTTGCTCACTCCCGCGGCCCGCGCTCGGGCTATCACTTGGTCGATGTCTTCGGCGAATTTGTCTTCGTAGATGTGTGTGTGGGTGTCAATCATTGTCGTTTTTCTTGACGTGTGGAGAGTTATGGCTCCTCGTCCTCGGCGGCGTAGGCGAAGGAGCCTTCGTCGTCAATCTCATAGGGACGGGCTATGGTTGTCGCTTTTTTACTTTTGGCCCGCGCTTCGTCCCATTCCTCCCTTGCCTGGTCGAGTAGCCGGGCGGCGGCTTCCATTGTGGCTTCGATGGCGTCGGGTTTGAGTTGGCATTCCCATATGACCATTGTGCGCCAGCCCCCCTGCCTGAGTTCTTCCCTCACTCGCTCGTCGCGCTCTTTGTTTCGCACGAATTTCCTTTGCCAGAACTCCGTGTTGGTGCGCGGGGTGGAGTACGCTTTGCAGCCTTCATGCTGGTGCCAGAAGCATCCGTGGATAAAAATGGCGGTGCGAGAGGCTGTTACGACAATATCTGGCTTGCCGGGCATGCCGGGGGCGTTCTTCAAGTAACGGTAGCCGTGCGCCCATAGCCAGTGGCGGGCCGCGAGTTCGGGCTTCGTGTCCTGCGAGTGGATTGAGGCCATAACCTCGCTCACGCTCTTGGGCTTCCGTTTCTTGGCGGGCCGCTTCCCTCCCGAGGCCGAGCGTGTCACTTCCTGATGAGCGTTATGGACCAGACGCGGATGTCCTTCACGGGTCTGTCGCCTTTCTCGCCGCCGAGCGGGACTTTCGATATGCGGTCTACGACGTCCATCCCTTTCGTGACTTCGCCAAAGACGACGAACTCTCCGTCGAGGTGCGGGGCTCCGCCCACGGTGGTGTACGTCTCGCGCTGGGCGGGGCTGAACGTCAGATGCTCTTCCTTGGCGATCTTGTCGAGTTCGGCGTTGCTGAACGTGCGGCCGGCGACGACATAGAATTGTCCGCCGTCGCATTTGTTCTCGGGGTTCCTGTCTCTTGGCAGTTTCGATGCTGCCACTGCGCCCCGCTTGTGGAAATGCCTCTGGTGCTCAATGTTCGGGAGCGTGTAGCCAGGTCCTTGCCACCCGACTACGTCGTCCGCCTTGGCATATTTGCTGTCGGCGGCGCCTGTCTGGATGAGGAAGGAGGGCAGCACCCTGTGGACGAGCAGGCTGTCGTAGTAATGGTCGGAGACGAGGCGGATGAAGTTGTCGCGATACGCCGCCACGTCGTCATAGAGTTTTATGTAGAAGTCGCCCATCGATGTGCTGACCTTGAACCCGGCCACATGTGTGTAGGGCGTATAGACACGCCCTGTCTGGAGGCGGAGGTCGTAGACCGACGCGTGATGCGAGTTCTGCCTTTGACGCAGGCTGTCGATGTCGGCCCCGCCAATTAGTCGCCCGTCGGCGACAGCCATTTGGCGTATCCGGCCTTGCGTGTCGAACACGGCGGCGCCGGGGCGGACGCCTTGGGGCGTTGCCGGCCTCTTGAATATCTTGCCGTCGAAATTGGCGTCGATGGAGAAGAGGGTGTCGGTTGGCTCTGTGGGGGCGGTTGACAAGTTGGCGGTCTCGGATCGCCTTTTGCCAATACGCAGGAGGACTATGTCAGTGCGGAAGTCGAAGGCCGTGTAGCCGTATACGGGGTATTTGTCAGGCTCGGTAAGGGTGTTCGCCTTGGCGGAGTGGGCTCCGCGGATAAGTGACAAAGGCGCGGCCACGATGTCGCCGGCCACATATGTGGCGGTGCATTGCCCGAGGCTGTCGCCCATGGCGTCGTAGGTCGTTATCCGCACTTGCGATGCGGCGTCGAGGGCATAGAAGTTCCTGGCGGCGGGCTTGCCTTGCTCGCTCGGAGCCTCGGCGCAACTGGCCGCGATGGCAACGAGGACGGCAGTCGCCACGCCACGGGCGAGACTACCGGTTGCCATACATCTTCTCGTAATATTTCTCATACTCGCCCGAGGTTATCCTGTCCATCCACTCCTGGTTGTCCAAGTACCACCTGACGGTCTTTTCTATCCCCTCCTCAAACTGTAGAGACGGCTTCCAGCCAAGCTCTCGGCTGAGCTTGGTCGAGTCGATGGCGTAGCGGAGGTCGTGTCCCTTGCGGTCGGTTACATAGGTTATGAGGTCGAGGCTTGCCCCCTCTTCGTTGCCGAGCAGCCGGTCTGTGACCTTAACAAGGGTCTTCACGAGGTCGATGTTCTTCCACTCATTGAACCCGCCTATGTTATATGTGTCGGCGACCTTGCCCTTGTGGAAGATGAGGTCGATGGCCCGTGCATGGTCCTCGACGAAGAGCCAGTCGCGCACATTCTCGCCTTTGCCGTATACGGGCAGGGGTCTCCGATGACGTATGTTGTTGATGAAGAGGGGGATGAGCTTCTCTGGAAATTGGTAAGGCCCGTAGTTGTTGGAGCAGTTGGTGACGATGGTGGGCATCCCGTACGTGTCGTGGAAAGCGCGGACAAAGTGATCCGACGAGGCCTTCGACGCGCTGTATGGGCTGTGCGGCTGGTAGCGCGTGGTCTCGGTGAAAAGAGTGCCGTCGAAGGAGAGCGCGCCGTACACTTCGTCGGTCGAGATGTGGTAGAAGAGTTTGCCCTCATACCCATTCGCGCTCTTCTCCCAGCACGTCTTTGCGGCTTGGAGGAGGGTGAGGGTGCCCATGACGTTAGTCCGGGCGAATGAGAACGGGTCGATTATTGAGCGGTCGACGTGGCTCTCGGCGGCAAGGTGTATGATGCCGTCGACTCCATATCTGTTTATGGTGTCCGTGACGACCTGGAAGTCGCATATGTCGGCCCTGACGAACGTGTAGTTGCGGGCATTCTCCACGTCCTTGAGGTTCTCAAGGTTGCCTGCGTAGGTCAACTTGTCGACATTGATAATGTGGTATTCGGGGTATCGGTTGACGAGGATGCGGACAACGTGGCTGCCAATGAAGCCGGCGCCGCCCGTCACTATAATGCTACGCTTGTAATTCTCCATCTGATTATTTGTTCTACTTCCTCATATGTGCGCAAGGCGAGCCTCTCCTGCCCTCACTTGTAAAATAGCTTGCGCACAATGTAGCAAAGCAATGCAAAAGTGGGTATAATATCGCCAAAATCAAAATTGAGGTGTGACTGTTAGGAAGTTTGGATTTTTTGCCTAACTTTGCGCTCGGTTTTCGGCAGTAATGCCCGAAAGTTGGCTTCGGCCTCATAGTTCAAGGGATAGAACGGGAGTTTCCTAAACTCTAAATTTCAGTTCGAGTCTGAGTGAGGCCACGGTTACTCATTTACTAAGAGATTAGATTTTCTGGCTGCCCTCCTTACCGAGGGCGGCCAGTTTTTGTATGTGGTTGTGAAGACGAGATAAATGTGCTAAATTCGCTTTCATTATGTTCGATATTGTCATAGTGGGGCTGTGCGTCATAGCGTTTGTCCTCGGCTTCCGCAAGGGGCTGATAGGCGAGCTTGCCGGGCTTGTTGCCCTCGCTCTGGGAGTCTATGGGGCAGCGCGCTTCAGCCCGGGCACCGAGCGAATCATCGCCCCCTATCTCGCAGGATACCCTACTCGCCTCGTGGCGTTTGGCCTTACACTCCTCGTCATTGTCGTGGCGGTCTACGTACTCTCCTCCGTCCTTACCCGGATGGCGAAAGCGGCCTCGCTGTCAGTCCCTAACCGCATCTTTGGCGGGGTGTTCTCCGTGGCCAAGGTGCTGCTGATTGCCAGCTGCCTGATAGGTCTGGGCAACCGCCTATGGCTTGGCGAGGGCGGCCTCGTCACTGAGGAGCAGAAAGACGGGATGGTGACATATCGCTTTGTGGAGTCGTTCGCGGGTTTCGCGTTCCCATACCTCGACCAAGGGTATGATGCAGTGAAGGGCGCATGCGACAAGGCGGCTTCCGCGCACGAATAAAGAAAGACGGCAAGACGAGCCCCACTCCTAACAGTTATGCAGAACCAATACTTCCTCCTGGCTGATAATCAGGACGTGACAAGGGCCGGCCTCCGGCTCTACATCGAGCGCGCATATGTCGATGCCGTGGCGGTCGACATCCGCAACGAGGCCACGCTAACTTCCGAACTCGCAAAAAGGCCCGACTCCATTGTCGTGCTCGACTACACTAAGTTCGACATCCCAAGCATCGACGGCGTGGTCAACATCAGGCAGCGTTTCCCGCTCAGCCAGTGGGTGCTCTTCTCCGACGAGCTTACACAGGAGGCCATCCGAGTCTTCGCCGCCGAGGACAGCATCAGCATCGTCCTCAAAGAGAACTCCGAGGACGAGATCCGAAGCGCGCTCCGTTGCGCTACGCAAGGCGAGCGTTTCCTCTGCCACCAGATTACGAACCTCCTGATCGAGGAGCGGACGCAGAAAGTCACCACCAGCAAGCTGACCCCCACCGAGACCGAGATCCTCAAGCTCATCGCCAAAGGCAAGAGCGTCAAGGAGATTGCCATGGAGAGGACTTCGAGCGTCCACACCATCATAACCCACAAGAAGAACATATTCCGCAAGATTGAGGTCAACAACGTCTACGAGGCCACAAAATACGCCCTCCACGCCGGCCTCATCGACCTTATGGAATATTACATTTAGTCAACCTTCTGCCAATGAGCGAGAAGCACCTTATCATAATGGCCGGAGGCGTCGGCAGCCGGTTCTGGCCCATGAGCCGACCCGAGAACCCCAAGCAGTTTATCGACGTGCTCGGCTGCGGGCGCACGCTCCTGCAACTCACGGCCGACAGGTTCGGCAGTGAGTTCACGCCCGACCGCACGTGGGTCGTCACGTCCGAGAAATACTTCGACAAGGTCCGTAAGCAGTTGCCGGACGTGCCCGAGGAGAACATCCTCCTTGAGCCTTGCATGAGGAACACGGCCCCATGCATCAGCTACGTCATCTGGAAGCTCCGCAAGAGGTGCCCCGACGCCGTGGCTGTCGTCACCCCTTCCGACCACTATGTGGCTAATGTCGAGGAGTTCCGTCGAGTCATCCGCCGCGGCGTGGAGTTCGTGGCGGGGACTTCCAAGGTGCTGACTCTCGGCATGACCCCCACACGTCCCGAGACGGGCTATGGCTACATCCAGTCGGGCGGGGTGGAGGACTCCGATGTGCTGAGGGTCAAGGCGTTCAAAGAGAAGCCTGACCACGACGTGGCCATGTCCTACCTCGCCGAGGGCGGCTATTACTGGAACTCCGGCCTCTTCCTATGGGAGGCCGCGACGGCCGAGGCCGCCATACGCGAGTTCCAGCCCGAGATCGCCGCGCTCATGGAGCGTATGGCCGTCGATTTCTATACTCCACGCGAGCGTGAGACAGTAGGCCGCCTCTTCCCGCAGTGCAAGAGCATCTCTGTCGACTACGCCGTCATGGAGCCCCTTGGCGGCAAGGAGGTCCGCCTACTCGGCAGGGAGAGCGGCGTATGCGTACTCCCGTCCGACTTCGGGTGGTCCGACCTCGGCACGTGGGGCTCGCTCCATAATCAGCTTGTGAAGGACAGGCGCGGCAACTCGTTCACGGGCGGCAAGGTGCGTTTCGTCGAGAGCGCCGATTGCATCGTCCGCACGTCGAGCGGGCTGAAGATCGTGCTTCAAGGCCTCGACGGCTTCATCGTGGCCGAGGATGAGGGCACGCTGCTCATCTGTCGCAAAGACCAGGAGCAGCGTATAAAACAGTTTAGCGAGACTCTTAAAGACGAGTAGCCGCCCTAATATGGCAATCATCCCCCCTCCCATCTCATTAGATATCACAATTCGCTTATGGAAACATTGAATAAGCTCAGTGAACGCGGGCGGTTCGTCAAGTCGCTACTCACGGCTGGCGTCGTCCTGCTCACTTGCGTGGCTTACTTCGTGGCTGTCTACTCCCACTATGGGGCGAGCTATCGCAGCGTGGCGGCGCTCCTCTTCAGCCGCGAGATGCTGCTCGCCTTCCTCTTCATTGCCGTCATCTGGTCGTTCACGGAGTCTATTCTCAAGCTCAATGAGGTCTACCGCAGTCGCCCGTATAGCTACATCCTTGTCCTTCACATCATTGAGAGCATCATAGGCACGTCGGTCTTCCTGCTCGCCATTTCGCTGCTCGGACTGCCCAACTACGGCCGGTCGGTCACGATGCTCTTCTGCACCCTCTCGGCCTCGTCGTGCTTCCTGGGCAAGATGGTGTTCTACCATCTCCTCAGGGCTTTCAGGCGCAAGGGGCGTAACATGAGGAACGTCGTCTTCATTTGCGACAACAGCGCGGAGAGGCTCATAGCCCTCATCCGCCGCCACTTCGAGTGGGGCTACCGCATTGTCGCCATCGTGGGCGACGACTATATGATGCGCAAGTTCGACGGCATCGTGCCAGTCTACCCCATAAGCTCCGTCGACATCGAGTCCGTCCTGTCTCAAAAGGTCGACGACCTCATCTACGCCCGCAACGAGATTGATTCTAACGACATCACCAAGGTGCAGGAGGTCTGCTCCGACCTCGGCATCACGTTCCGTCTCAGCTCCTCATTCCTCACCCGAATGTCGAACTCGGCCTACGTCCGCTACTTCGACACGACGCCCGTTCTCACCGTTTCCGACCTCCCGTCGAACTACACCGAGATGCTTGTCAAGCGGTTTGTCGACATCCTCTTCTCGCTCTGCGTCATTGTCTGCGGCTTCCCGTTCTTCGCCATCATCGCCATCCTCATCAAGCTCGACAGCCCTGGCCCCGTCTTCTTCCGCCAGAAAAGGTCCGGTCTCCGTGGGCGGGAGTTCGGCGTGTTCAAATTCCGGACGATGGTGGTCAACGCTGAGGCTCTGCAAAAGGAGCTTATGGCCAAGAACGAGATGACAGGTCCCGTGTTCAAGATGACGGACGACCCCCGCATCACGCGCGTCGGCAAGCTCCTCCGCAAGACCGGCATCGACGAGTTCCCTCAGTTCCTCAATGTCTTCATTGGCGATATGAGCATTGTAGGCCCGCGCCCGCCCCTGCCAAAGGAGGTGGCTCAATATGACCGCTGGCAGAAACGCAGGCTCGCCATGAAGCCTGGCATCACGTGCATATGGCAGGTCGCCCCCAACCGGAATAGCATCACCTTCGAGGATTGGATGAAGATGGACATGGAGTACATCGACAACTGGTCCCTCACGCTCGACTTCGTCCTGATTTTCAAGACTGTCGGCACAATTTTCCGAGCCGATGGCAAATAAGACGAAGATTGTCATCGCCGCTCTCTCTGTCGTTGCGCTGGCCGTGGCGTTTATGTTGCTCTACCCCTACCTCTTCCCGCCTGTGCCTCGCGAGAGGAGGATGGCGCGTATAATGGCGGACATATATACGGCCGACGCCATTCTCCAGGAGTGCCAGCTGCATGGGGCGAAGGACAAGACCATCGAGAGTACCTATCGTGCAGTCCTTGGTCACTATGGCCTCACAAAGGCCGACTACGACTCGGCCGTGGCGTGGTATTCGCGCGATCCCAAGAAGTTAGCCTCGGTCTACGAGAGGGTGGTTGCCATCTTGTCCACCCGCGAGGACTTGGTGAGGGTGGTGGCCGAGAGGGTCGACTCCATTGAGCAGCGCATCGAACACGTCAACGACTCCCTTACGAGCGACATGATTGGCTCCAAGCTCACTCTTTCGCTGCCCCTTGAGGCAAAGGACGATTCGTTGAAGGCCTACCTAAAGCCCAACGGGAGGAAGTACACCACCGTCGAGCGTACTTTCGATCTCGATTCGCTCCGCGGCGGACATCTCGACGTCTCATATAAGTACACGATTTCCAACCCCGGCGACAAGGACAAGGCAAAGCCCGCCGATAAAGGTAAGGCCAAGTCTGGAGCGGCGGGCAGGGATCAGACCCCGCCCGTCTATAAGTACCCCGACGGCTTTATGAGGGTCATAATCTCCTACGCCGACACTACCGACACGCGCGATTCGCTCAAAATAGCGGTCAGCCGCAGAGTGGTGCAGCGCGAGGCGAAGCTCACTGTCAACCTTCGCGACTCCGTCGCTGCCACGTCGGCGAGGGTCGTCTTTTTCGAGAACGCGGGACTTAAAGATATGGGTATGACCCTGAGGGACATACAAGTGACTTATAAGCCATACGACGTGGTCGACACGACGAACTATGATTCTGTCATCCCATCTTTGTTTGCTTACTGACGGTTCGTTCGGCCGATTTCCCGTAGCGCGCATCGGAGCGGGTGCTATTGTCGAGTCGCTTGATCTCTGCCCCGATGGGCCCGACGAGATTGGCGGCATGGTGTTCCGTGGCGGCATTATGGTCTGCGGACTGCCTGACAGCGCGGCGTCGTTTCGATTCTCTGGCCGTGAGGATTTCGCCCGGATGATGAGACCATATCCGGTCACCGTGGGGGCGGGGCCGGTCGCCATCCTCTATGGCTGCGACCTCAATACATTCTCAGGTGTCTTCTCTGTCTGGAGACCCGGGAAAATATAATTCGTTGAATCAGCATAACCACCTCCTACTTCCGATGCCCTTCTTCGCGCCATTGCGTCATACGTCGCTCGCCGCCTTGCGCCTCATATCCTGTCTCGCGGTGGCTCTCTCTCTGTGCGTGTCGTGCTCCACAAAGCGGAATACGGCCCTAAGCCGCGGTTATCAGCGGATGACGTCGCGCTACAACGTCTATTACAATGCGCGTGAGGCCTTTAAGAGCGGTATAGAGTCCACCCGTAAAGCCTATCACAACGATTATAGTCACGTCCTGCCCATCTATGAGTTCTCTAACGAACGTGCTGCGGGAGCCGCCAGTGGCGACATGGAGACCACGCTCAAGAAGGCGCATAAGCTCATCCAGCTCCACTCTATAACAGTCAAGCCCGACATGTCCGGCCCGCTCTCCGACGAGGATAAGCGTTTCCGGGCGAAGACAGAGTATAACCCATACGTCGCTGAGGCTCATTTGCTTATCGGCAAGGCTTATGTGGTGATGCACAACGAGCAGGAGGCCGTTGAGCAGTTCGACTACATCAGCCGTCTTCACGAGGGCGAGCATGCGGCCTACGAGGCGCACATCTGGAAGTCGATAGCCTACACTCAGATAGGCCAATATAGCAATGCGCAAGCCGCCCTCAAGAGCTACGACATGGACGGCGTCGCGCCATCCGACCTTTACGCCGATTTTCAGGCGGCCTACGCCAATACGTTCATAGCGCAAGGCCTCTATGCCGAGGCCATCCCATACGTCGAGACGGCCGCCGCCGAGGCGCGAGAGTCGCATTGCCGCAACCGCTACAGCTACATCCTCGCCCAGCTCTATCGCGCCACAGGCCAACGCGACAAGTCGGCGCCCATCTTCTTGAGGCTGTCACGCCTGATGTCCGACTACGACATGGCGTTTGCGGCCAAGCTCGACCTGCCCACTGTCGCCTCGACCGACGAGGAGCTTGCCAAGGCCGAGAAGACTCTTAGCCGGATGGCCCGCGACCCCAAGAATAAGGAGCAGCTCGATCAGGTCTACTATGCCATAGGCCATCTCGACCTTGGCCGTGGCGACAAGGCGGCGGCTAAGGCGGCGTTCACTAAGTCGGTCGAGGCGTCGGTGTCCAACGACAACCAGAAAGGCCTCTCTTTCCTCTCGCTCGCCGACATTTATCAGGCCGAGCCCGAGTATATCGACGCGTCCCTCTGCCTCGACAGCGCGGCCTTCTACCTCGACGACGCTAACGACCGTAAGGCCGAGTCTACGGCAAGGGCCGCCCTCCTCGCCCCGCTGGCCAAGGAGCTGCGCACCATCCGCGACAACGATTCCCTCCTCCGCATAGCGCATCTGCCGGCCAAGGACCGCGACGAGCTTCTTGACCGCTTGGCGAAGGAGCACAACGACAAGCTCGACGCCATCCGCGAGGCCAAGGAGGCCGACGAGGCTAACGCCATGAGTCAGACCGATTTCTATCAGATTCAGCAAGGATCGCAAAGCGGCTCCTCGTGGTATTTTTATAACAATCAGATTGTCTCGGCGGGCAAGTCGACGTTCCGTTCCAAATGGGGCAACCGTAAGAACGAGGATGATTGGCGACGCTCGAACAAGCAGTCGAACGCTTCGCTCCCCGACGGGGCTGATGAGGTCGACGAGGGCGCAAACGCCATAGCCGAGGCGCGCGAGCAGATGGCAAGTCAGCAGGGCGACGCCAAGTGGACGCGTGAGTCGCTCTTGAAGGACCTGCCGATGACAGCCGATGCCCAGAATGCCTGCAATGCGGCCACAGCCAAGGCCATGCTCCGTGGCGCGTCGATTCTCTACGACGATGTGCATGACTACGTGAGCTGCGCCAAGCTCCTGGAAGAGTACAAGAGGCGTTTCCCGCAAAATGACAGTTACTACGACGCCCTCGCCCTCCTCCATTTCGCCCAGGCCAAGTGCGCCGATGCGGCCGGACAGGCCAATACCGATGCACTCATCGTCCGTCAGTTTCCCGAGAGCCTGCTCGCCAAGAGCATAAAGGATCCCTCGTTCTCTGCCCGGATGGCCGAGGGGCGTGCCGCGGCCAATGAGGCGTATAGGCGCACCTATGAGCAGTATCTCGGTGGCGATTTCAGCTCCGTCATTACCCGCTCAACAGGAGCCCTCGATGGCGATGACGGCGAGCTGAGGGCCAACTACCTCCTCCTCCGCGCTATGGCCTACGCCAAGACGGGGCAGGCCGGGTCTTTCCGCTCGGACCTGCTCGCCATCCGCTCGTCGTGCGCCGGCAGCCCGCAAGATTCGCTTGCCGTAAAGCTCCTCGCCATGCTCGACGAGGGGCGTATGCCGACCCAGTACACGCCATACGACTCTCCGCTCGCCCAAAGCCGCGAGGCGGAGGTGGCTCCGGAGACTGAGAAGGTCGTCTACGTCTACGAGCCGGACTCGGCTCATGTCGTCGTCTGCTTCGTCGACGCCGGCAAACTCCGCGACGCCCAGTTTACCGTGGCCGACTACAACTTCTCCAACTTCATAATTCAGGACTACGACGTGGCGATGGCCGAGATGCCACACGGCGCGCAGGCTGTTGTCATAGGCCGCTTCGCCAACAGGAGGGAGGCCGAGACCTACTTCTACGCCCTCCGCGAGCAGCGTTTCTGGAGCGAGCTGTCGTCGCGCCCCATCGCGCCTGTCTATATGATGAGCGTCCAGAACGAGCGTCTCCTGCGCCTCTCTGGCCCAGACGACGTGTTCCTCGAATTTATGAAGTCTAACTACGGCATTTGATAACGCACAAACACCATGCGCCCTATGGGAAATAGACGTATACTCTGGATTGACGACGAGGTAGATTCTTTCGGCAGCATTATAAAGTCGCTTGAGAGGGACTATGAGGTCGTCACGGCGACGAATGGTGACGAGGGTCTCGATATCTTCAGCTCCTCTCGTATCGATGCGGTCATTCTCGACGAGCAGATGCCGGGGATGAACGGTATAATGGTCCTCGCGGAGCTCAAGTCGCGCAAGCCGTCTGTCCCCGTCGTCATGCTCACAAAGAGCGAGGAGGACGCCACAGCCGACAACGCCCTCGGCTATGGGGCCGACGATTTCATCACAAAGCCCGCCAAGACAATCGGCATCAAGACTAAGCTAAAGCTCCTGCTCGACTCGAAAGAGATCAAGCAGGCCAAGATGCGCGAGGAGTGCAACGCCTTTTTCGCTAAAGCCGTGAGCGACATAGGTGCTTGCGCCTCGTTCGATGACTGGGCGGAGCTCTACCGGCGCATTGTTGTGAAAGAGGTTGAGACGGAGGATGTTCAGGACATCTCCGAGATGCATGCCCAGCTTCGCAAGGAGGCTAATTCCGCCTTCGCCAAGTTCGTGATGGGCAACTACGAAGGGTGGCTCGCGGCAGGCGCGCAGTCCGGCTCGGCGCCCGCGGTCTTCTCCCATCAGGTGCTGAGCAAGGTTGTCAAGCCGTTGCTTGCCGCGGGCGAGAAGGTGGCGCTCGTCGTCATCGACAACTTCCGTCTCGACCAGTGGACGCTCTTCGAGAAGCAGCTCGCCCCCGAGTTCGACATCAAGACGGACCTCTATTGCTCCATACTCCCCTCTGCCACGCAGTTCTCACGCAACGCCATCTTTTCCGGGCTTCTGCCTCTGAAGATTAAGGAGGTTTCGCCCGATTTGTGGGTCGACAAGGCCGACAGCGAGGAGGGGCTGAATAATTCGGAGCGAGATCTCCTGTCGCAGTATTTCCAGAGGAATAGGCTTGCCAAAAAGTGCTCCTACTACAAGGTGTGCTCCAATGCGAGCGGCGAGGAGTATCTCAGGAAATTCGGCGGATATAAGGACAACGACCTGAACGCCGTGGTCTTCAGCTTCGTCGACTCTCTGAGCCATACGTCATCGACGACCAACGTCAACCGCGAGCTGCTCTGCACCGATGCGGGCTACCGTTCTGTCACCCTCTCATGGCTCAAGCATGGCGTGCTGAGGTCCGTCCTCGACAAGTTCGCGGCCAACGGGTTCAAGATAATCCTGACGACGGACCATGGCACCATCCGCGTCTCCTCCCCCATCGACATCACAGGGACGGCCGGCATAAACTCCAATATGCGCTACAAGGTCGATAAGAACATGATGCTCAAGAGGAAGGCCGACGCGAAGAAAGTGCTTGAGATTAGCGCGCCAAGCCGCATAGGCCTGCCCGCGTGCAACTTGTCCGACCGCTTCGTCTTTGCCGCCAATGAGGATTTCTTCGTCTACCCTAACGACCGTAACGAGTTCGTCGACAAGTTCAAGGGTTCGTTCCAGCATGGCGGGATTTCTATGGAGGAGATGATTCTGCCTCTCGTGACCTTGACCAAGAGGCGTTAGGGTAGGGGTGACTTGCAATATCCGCTGCGCGTCAGCGGTCGCCCGTCCGGACTAAGGGTCGGACGGGCTTTTTTATGGGCAGGGGGCGCGTTTGTCGCCAAGGCCGACACGCAACGAGGTTAAGCTGTGGCAATTTCAAGCAAAAAAAAGAGTCGATGTCATCAACGACACCGACCCACATCATCAAAAATATACCACAAAAAATCAACCTACTAATATCATAATCACTTGTTGGCAGGCTACTTAGTCCGTGGGGATTTCATAAATCCCTTTTCGCTTGCTTCACGCTACAAATATAGAAACTTATTCGATAAGGTGGCTGTTCGGGTGCGCATATTTTGCGAAAAAATGAAGTCTGGGGTGTGCGTTTGTTTTCTTTAAGGTGGACAATATCGCCTCAATGCACGATTTGTGTGTGATTGTGTCTTCTTAATATGTTGAGTCTCAGCTTTGTATGATGCGTGGGTGAATAATCGGGTGAAAATCCGGCAACTTGTCATATTTTTACATGCAACGGTCGGCGATTGCGCTAACTGATGGCTTTTGTTGCGCGTGTTGTGCAATTTTTGCGCAGCGAGCCATCGATTGCCGAGGCGAGTCGCCTTGCCGATTGTTGAGTGGCGTGGCCGTGCGAGCTTGACTTCTGAGAAAGGTGTCCACCCGCGCTTTCCGCTCGGACGTTGAGATTTGGTCGCCGCTTGTTGGAGCTAAACCCTTTTTCGACTAATAAACCGAGGTGATTATATTTATGGCGCATCTATGCGAAAATTTATATTTACATTTGCATCTTGAAAAGCGACAAGTCGTTTGCTCGGCGGATAGCCTTGGCGATTTTCCTTTTTGTAATAGACGACGCACTTCAATTAATTAGCGGTAGCTTCAATTCCCAAAGACGGCGGGTGAGAACAGTGCTCCTTTCCCTCCGCTTCTCTAAAATCCGAAGATAGAAATAATGAAAAAACTGTTGGCAACGCTGTCGCTCCTCTGCATGTTCGCAGTGAGCTCGATGGCGCAGGTTGAGTTCCATTGGGGATTCAAGGGTGGCATTAACTTCACCACTTACGATAGCGATGCGGACGATGTCCAGGCGCGCATGGGTCAGTGGGGTGTCCTGGCAAGGTGGAAGTTCAATGACCATATAGCCCTCCAGTCCGAGTTTTTCTATGCGCGAATGGGCGTGCGCTCACTCAAAAAGGCCATCAAGTGGTTCCCGCAAGATGCCTACTACACCGGCGAGGACAACCTCAACCAGAAGTTCCGCCTGCAGCTCCTGACTGACAACGTCCAGCTGCCTATCCTCGTCAAGTACTACATCCCCGTCAACCTCTTCGGCGGCCCTGGCTTCAACGTCCATGCCGGCCCGCTTTTCAGCCAGAGGTTCGACTATAAGATTTCCACTTCGAGCCATCAGGGCTTCCTCCTCGACCCTGTGCTGGGCGGCGAGGGCGACGTGCTCAAGTCTACCGCCACCTTGCGCAAATTCGCAAGGGCACAGAACCAGTTCACCATCCACGCCCTCTTCGGCGTCGGCTATGACTCCCCCTCGGGTATCGGTGTCGACATCCGTTGCCAAATGGGTATCACACCTGTCTGGGACAAGGACGACAGGTATTGCTACAACTCCCACTCGCATGACCGTGTCTGGTCTCTCTGCTTCAACTACACCTTCTAACCCCCTGACAGCTCCGACTGTAATAATATTCCCTTAGCGGACGGAAGCGTGGCACCCGATGATGCCGCGCTTCCTTTGCGTTTTAAACAGAAATATAAAAGTCAAGTAATGGCACTCCAATGCGGAATTGTAGGCCTGCCTAATGTGGGCAAGTCGACGCTCTTTAACTGCCTCTCCAACGCCAAGGCCCAGTCGGCCAACTTCCCCTTTTGCACCATCGAGCCTAACGTGGGCGTCATAACAGTCCCCGACAGCAGGCTTGAGGTCCTCAACGAGATTGAGCATCCGGCTCAGGTCATCCCGACAACTGTCGAGATTGTCGACATCGCCGGACTCGTCAAGGGCGCAAGCAAGGGCGAGGGCCTCGGCAACAAGTTCCTCGCCAACATCAGGGAGACCGACGCCATTATCCATGTCCTCCGCTGTTTCGACGACGACAATATCACCCACGTCGACGGTTCTGTCGACCCCGTCCGCGACAAGGGCGTGATCGACACTGAGCTTCAAATCAAGGATCTGGAGACCGTCGAGCAGCGCATCGCCAAGTGCGAGAAGCAGGCCATCTCGGGCAAGGACGCCGACGCCAAGAAGCTCCTCGACCTCCTCCTCCGCTACAAGGAGGCCCTCAACGAGGGGCAGAACCTACGCACCGTCGAGCTGACCGAGGCCGAGCAGAAACTCGACAAGGAACTCTTCCTCCTCACCCGCAAACCCGTCATCTACGTCTGCAATGTCGACGAGAAGGCCATCAACACGGGCAACGCATATGTCGATGCCGTCCGTGAGGCCGTTAAGGACGAAGGGGCGCAGGTCCTCGTAATCGCAGCCCAGACCGAGAGCGAGATCGCCGAACTCGAGACCTACGAGGAGCGCAAGATGTTCCTCGACGATCTTGGCCTCAAGGAGAGCGGCGTGGCCAAGCTCATCCGTGCAGCCTACGCCATCCTTAACCTCCGCACGTTCTTCACTGTCGGCCCCAAGGAAGTCCGCGCCTGGACTTTCCACGCTGGCGACAAGGCCCCGCAAGCAGCTGGTGTCATCCACACCGACTTCGAGAAGGGCTTCATCAGGGCCGAGGTCATCAAATATGACGACTACGTGGCGCTGAAGTCCGAGGCCGCATGCCGCGACGCCGGCAAACTCGGTATCGAGGGTAAGGACTATGAGGTGCAGGACGGCGACATCATGCACTTCCGTTTCAACGTGTAGCGGCCGTGCCGCACGGCAAGTGATGAGTTCTACGTTTTGATTAAGCGAGAGCAGAGCAAACTTGTTCGCTTTGCCGAGCGTGAAAAACGAAGGGTGAAACCCAACGTTTTGATTAAGC
>JBJEGU010000057.1:0-28452 GCA_051875415.1 Marinilabiliaceae bacterium | reverse complement strand
GAAGCCCTGGACGCAGTTGACCACGGCCATGCCCTTGCCGACGGTCGTGATGTTGGTATAGCCGTAGACGTAGAAGCCCGGGACATCCCATATCAGGACGGGCGGTAGGTCATAGACGCCCGTGCGCTGATTCTTACACCTGACTTTCAGAGCGTCGCCCACAATGTACCATACGTTGCCCTCCTCGTCGCGCGCTATGGCATTGTAGAAACTGCCGGCACCGTCGCACAGCTTGAGGACACCCTCATTGCTCGTGAGCTTGCCGCTCTCGTCGGTAGCGTAGCTACGGTCGGCGTGACTTACTATGATGTGGCCATCGAACTTAATGACGTTGCTGTATGCCTTGCCCTCGAGTTGCGGAGTGATGAGTTCGGACGAGCAGCGCGTCATCTCGCTGTTGAGCGTGAGGCGTTCCACGCCCCTGTCCGTGGCCAGCCAAATGTGGTTATTGTTATCAATCTCGAATGTCTTGCACGGGCCGTCAACCCCCGCAATCTTATTCCTTATCTCAGGGCGGCCATCATTGAGGTGCAGGATATAGAGGCCGTTGTATGAGCCGGCGACGGCAAAATCCTTACTAAGCGGGAAAGTCCTCATCTGCCAAAAGCCGTTCTCCTTGGTGATGGGCCTCGCCTCGCCATTCTCGATGCAGAAAAGCCCCTTATCGTGGCAACAGACCACACAGTCGCCAATGCGGCCGACGCTCCATACCTGCCCCAAGCTGCCGGCGACAGGCTTCGCGTCAAGCTCCTCGTCGCTGCCTGGCAGAGGGTTGGAAGCCGTAAAAAGCCCCTGATTGGTGCCGATGTAGGTGGTCTGGCGGTCGACAAACATACAGTACCCGGTGCCGAGCGACGCGAAGCGGCCATAGAGCTGCGCCTGTGGCGAGTCGACCGAGATGCGGTCAATGCCATTGTCGAGCCCGCACCACAAGTTGCCGTGCCTGTCGAAGAAAAGCGAGAGAGCCGTACTGTTCTGCAGCCCATCGCGGACACCGACATATTGCGCGCCACGGCCATCCTTGCCGGTTATGGCCACGCCGCCCGTGACAGTTCCGAGGGCGATGTGGTTGTCGCTCACAGCGAGAGAGTAGAACATATTGCGGCGGACGTAGTCATCGGCGTCGGTATGGAAAGGGTGGACCTCGCCGTCCTCCATGAGGAACAGTCCGCCGAAGCTGGTGCCGATGAGCATCTTGTCGGCATCGAACTGCCGAGCCGTCTTGACCTCAAGCCCAGCCAAGGCCTCAGAGCCTTTCATAGGGCCAGCGAGCGACAGTCCCTCGATACGGAAAACGCCCTTGTCGCCCACTATGTATATGCGGTCGCCCACCTGCTCGCAGGCCTTGATGTGCATCCCGCCATCGATGACGGAGACGCTCCCGTCCTCCATATTATGGACGAATATATGCTCGCCGCACTGGAAATAGACGAGGTTGCGCACTGCCCCGATGCCCCACACGGAGCCAAAGTTACGGTACGCCTCGGGCAGAGCCGTGGAGAGCGGACGGAACGTCAGGCCGCCAAGCCCATCGCTCTCGAAATAGCCATACTCATTGTCGCCGCCCACGAAGATACGCCCCGCCTCGCCAATTCGGACGGAGAGGATGTGGGTAGAGTTCCAAATGCCATAGAGCCTCCACCGCGTGCCGTCAAACTCAAGGAGGCCGTAATTATTGCCTACATACATCCAATCGTTACCCTGCTGGGCAATGCACCAGTTCTGCGTACCGGCGCTATAGTCCTGCATCTGATAGTTGGTCACCGGCAACTGCCATGTCGCCTCGACCCCGGCGGACGAGAAAAGGAGCGCGGCAGCTGCTGCCAAATGTCGTAAAAGAGTCCTCATGGGCTATGTGTGAATATATGCAAAAATAAAAAAAGGAACGGATGCCCCACAACTGAAGGCACCCGTCCCCAAACGGAAATAAAGACCAGAAACCGTATTTTTTCTTTCTATACCTATTTGAGGGTGAACGTCACCGGGGCGCCAGAGGCGGCGTCGGAAGAGACCCAGACATCGAAGTCGCCAGGCTCGGCGAACGTCTTCATGTCGTTGTGGCAGAACGCCAAATCGTCGGCCGTAATTTTGAAGCTCACCCTGACCGTCTCGCCTGCCTTTATGAAGACCTTGCGGAAGCCTTTCAGCTCGCGGATGGGGCGGCAGAGCGACGCCACCTTGTCGCGGACATAGAGTTGCGGGACCTCATAGGCGTCGCGCTCGCCGACATTGGTAATGTCGCAGTTGACGGTTAGCGTATCGGTCATAGAGACTTCGCCAGAGGAGAGGTCGACCGTGCCATACTTGAACGTAGTGTAGCTGAGGCCGAAACCGAAGGGGAAGAGGGGCGAGTCGCCGGCATCGAGGTGGTAACTTGTCGAGCCGAGAGAGAACTGCGGGGCCGCGATGGGTATGTCGTCAATCATAGTTATGTTCTCCGCCGGGCGGCCAGTGTTCTTATGATTGTAGTACATAGGCACCTGCCCGACCATCCTCGGCATAGTGACCGGCAGACGTCCCGAGGGGCATTCTTTGCCAAGGAGCACATCGGCAAGGGCGGGACCGGCCATCGTGCCGCCGTGGAACTGGTAGAGGACGGCGTCTGCCATCTCGACCTCGTCGCCAATTGTCAGCTGTCGACCGGCCATTACCACGAGCACGACCTTCATTCCCTCATCCTTCAGCCTGCGCAAAAGCTCTTTCTGCGCACCGGGCAGCGAGATGTCCGCACGGCACTTAGCCTCGCCCGAGAGGATGGCTTCCTCGCCAGCGAAGAAGAGGACGACATCGGCCTTGCGGGCGGCGGCCAATGCGGCCTCTACATCCTTACCGCTCTTATCGCGGCTGTACGTCAGGCCCGGCTCTACGACAACCTTGTCGCCAAGAGCCTCGCGCAGGGCGGCGGCGGGAGTGACGCAATCGGCTGCCACGCCGTCGAAGCTCCAAGTGCCGATCTGGTCAACGCCACTGTCAGCCAGCGGCCCCACGACAGCCACGCGGCCGAAGTCCTTGAGCGGCAGGATCCCATTGTTCTTGAGAAGGATGGTACTCTGGACGCAAGCCTCACGCGCATCGGCACGGAACTGCTCGCAGAGTGTAGAGTCCTGATTTTGAGCGTAAGGATGCTCAAAGAGGCCGAGACGAATTTTGAGGCGGAGGACGTCGCGGACGGCATTGTCGACCTCGCCTATGCTCACCTCGCCTTTCTCAACGAGGTCCTTGAGATGGGTGATGTAGCCGAACGACATCATATCCATACCCACGCGGCTGTCGATGGCCGAACGCGTGGCAGCCCTGAGGTCGGCACTGAAGCCATGAGGAATCATCTGGGCTATTGAAGCCCAGTCGGTCACGAGCAAGCCGTCATACCCCCACTCGTTGCGGAGGATGTCGACGTTGAGATGCTTGTTGCCAGTAGACGGCGTGCCATTGATGTCGTTGAAGGAGCACATGAAAGTGGCCGCCCCATTCTTCACCTGCGACTTGAAGGGAGGGAGATAGGTGTCGCGGAGCTGCACCTCGGGAATCCATGTGGTGTTATAGTCGCGGCCGGACTCGCTCGCGCCGTATGCGCAGAAGTGCTTGGCGCAAGCGGCCATTGATGTCGGGTTGCTGAGGTCGTCGGTCTGATAGCCGCGGGTCATGGCATCACCCAGGACCGTGGTGAGATATGTGTCCTCGCCAAACGACTCGGCTATGCGCCCCCAGCGCGGGTCGCGCGAGATGTCGAGCATGGGCGAGAAGGTCCAACGGACACCACACGACGAGGCTTCGACAGCCGCCACGCGCGCACCGCGCTCCACGACCTCAGGATTCCATGTGGCAGCCTGACCGAGAGGGATTGGGAACATCGTCCGGAAACCGTGGATTACGTCGCGGGCGAAGATGAGAGGGATATGGAGGCGGCTCTCCTCTACGGCAATGCGCTGAAGCTCATTGACGGTCTCGAGGTTTACCTCGTTGAGGATGGAGCCTACCGCCCCGCCCTTTATAGCCCCCGAGAGGTCGGGCGAGACCCACCCGGAGCCGTTGAGCTGGTTGAGCTGGCCAACCTTCTCGTCGAGCGTCATCTGGGCGAGCAGCTCGTCAATCCGCTGCTCCGTGGGGTCGTCCTGCCTCTTGCAGCCGGATGCCGCCGCCAGAATGGCAATGGCCAGTAACAGATGCTTTTTCATTCAACTACTGATTTTGTGAGTATGACGCTCTACTGGACAGAGAGCCAGTTGGCTGCCCAAAGACCTTTGGCAGTGGTAATGCGGATGGCATGCTTGCCCGCCGACATGTTGACCGGGAGCTGAATCTCCGCCCAGTCGCCCGAAGCGAGCGCGCCTGTCTGCGCGGCCTCGCCATCGACAGTCACCTCAATCTCGCTCGCCACGGTAGCATTGTAGCGTATGGTGAGCGTACGGCTGCCGGCACTGGCCATCTCGACCTGGTACTCGACCCACTTTCCTTTGCCGATGTTGCAGATGTCAAGGTCGCCGCCATCGGGGTCTGTGGAGAGGCGGTAAGAAGGAGCGGCGGAGAGGGATGAACTCGTCTCTACACCGTCGGACGCATTGCAACGGACATAGTGCTCAGCCTGGATTCGCTGACCCACTACGGCGTAGACATCAGCATCCTGAGTGGAGCACTGCGTGAATATCTTGCCGAGGGTCGTGAGCTCGATGGGGCTGCCCTTCGTCAGGAGCTGCATATAGGGCGTAGCGTTTGTCGCCATGTTGCCATGGCGCGGGATGAACCACGCATAACGCTCAACCTTGGGGCATGCGTCGAGGTAGGCCAAGGTCTCGCTCATATACTTGATCTGGGCATCGACGCTGTTCACGCCACCGTCCCAAGCACAGAACTCGGTGAGCCAGATGGGTTTGCCATACTTGTCGAACTTATCGATGAAGCCCTTGACACCCGCCGCCGAGTTCATGTAGCAATGGAGGGCGATGACATCGACATCGGAGAGGGGGACAAGCTCAAAGAACTCGTCAAGCCACTTGACCGGGTCGCTGTAGCCGGCAAGGGTGCCATAGTTCATTGCGGGGGCTGTAATCTTAAGCCCGAGCTTATTGGCAAGCTCCTTGAGAGCGGGCCATTTCTCCGCAGCCACCTTAGGCGTCATATTCGCCTGGTCCGTGAGGTTAGGCTCATTGAAAGCGAGGAGGCAACCGCCGCATATGGTCGAGCCGGCCGTCTTAGTTATCCGATCCACGTCATAGCTCGCATTCCAGGCCATGGGGAAGTACTTCAACCCATACTGCCCGGCGAGGGTCGCCACCTCGGTTGGGCAATCGGGGCCCCAGTTGTAGAACCAGCTGATGGAAGGACCGAGCAACGGCATATCCTCGTCAGGGACAGGGGTGAAGCTGAAGCCCACACCTCGCTTGGCGTTCTTGCTCTGCGTGCGGGGCGAGTTGGACATGACGTAGTTGCCATCGCTGCCGCCGTCGTCGCTGCACGAGGCGAAGGAGAACACGGTTGCCGCACCTGCAACCAGTGTCGCTAATATCATCTTATTCATAGTCAGAACGTTATTATTTCTCGTTAATCAAAAGGTTTGTGGGATGCCTGAGGATGGGGCGGCGGCTCGGCAGAGAAGGGGTAAATGTTCTCCCTTTTACCGGGCCGCCAACACCTTGAACACAGCAATCAACCCTCGCCCGTTTCGGGCATTGTGCCGGGTGGGGCGGCCAAGCACCACCCGGCTGTGCGGACTTCAAGCCGCTCGCTTATTTCTTCTTGTAGATGAACATGGCGTCGAACTGGAGAGACGTGCCAGCCGTGCCGCCGCTGAGGAAGTAGACGAGGTTCGCACCCTTCTCATTGTTGTCGGAGTAGACGAGGCCCTGATCGAAGAGGTAGGACATAGGAATCTCTATCTCGTTCCACTCGCCGTCGCGGGTAAGGTCTTTGTACTTCGTGTAGGTCGTGCCGTTGTCGACATAGTCGCCACCAATGGCGACTTTCACGTCAGTGTCGTTCGAACCACCGAAGCAAAGAGCGTGAACTGCGTTGTCGGTAGACTTCATCGCAATGTGGAAGTAGTAGCCCTCAGGGTCCGCGTAAATTGCGCTAAGCTTGTTCATCTCAGAGAGTTTGTCGCAAGACCAGCCTGCTCCGCTCCAACCTACGTTGGTGACAGTCATAGACATCCAGCCCTCACCTGCGACACCGTAGAAGTTCTTGCCGACAGGATCCTGCGCTGTATAAGTGCCCTCCCATATGTACCAGTGAATCTCTGTGTCGTCGATAGCGAAGTCGGCGTCGATTTTGCCAGCGACCTTCGCCCTTGAGGTCTCATCGAGGAAGAAAAGGTTGTAGTTGGTGCCCTGGAGGCAAGTACCGTCGCAGACAGGACTGGGATCGGGAACAGGAGTGCCGTTCTTGACGGTCACAGTGCAAGAGGCGGTCTTGCCTGCGGCAGCGGCTGAGATGGTGGCAGTGCCCTCAGCTACGCCAGTCACTGTACCGTCGGCAACAGTAGCCACACGGTCGTCGGAAGATGTCCAGACGATAGCCGTGCCATCGGGGACGTTGGCCGTGGTGGCGGTCAGAGTGACGGTCTTGCCAACCTCGATGGAGGCCGTGGAAGAGCTGAGGGTGATGACAGCCTCGGTAGGGGTTACGGGATCGTCGTCGTCATCGTCGTCGCTACACGAGACAGAGGAGAATGCAACCGCGCCCATGGCAGCGAATGCAAGGAACTTTGCAATTTTCATATTGGTTGAATGTTAAGGTTGTTAATAATTCTACGTTAGGCGAGGCGGGGAGAATGCCCAGCCAGAACATTGTTAACTATTTGGTATTCTGTTTGTTTACGTTTTGTCGACTTTTAATAGCCCGGGTTCTGGGTGAGAAGCGGGTCGAGGTCAATCTCCTCGGAGGGGATGGGGAGAAGCTCGTGCTTGCCCTTGATGAACTCGGCCATCTGCTGCCGCACCTCGGGAGTCTCAGTGGCAGCGTAGGCATCCATGGTCTCCTTGGCAACGCCCCATCGGCAGAGGTCGAACCATCTGTGGCCCTCCATCGCGAGCTCTACGCGCCTCTCGTGGCGAATGGCCTCCTTGAGGGTCGGGGTGACGGTCTCGCCATTGTGGCGGTAGGTGTAGCCCGGGAACTCGGCCATGCCTACGCGGTCGCGAACCTTGTTGAGAGCCTCGGTGGCCTCGGCATCCTTGCCAAGCTCGACGCAGGCCTCAGCATACATGAGCAGGACGTCGGAATACCTTATCTGCTTGTTGTTTATCGGGCCGCGGGAGGCGTGAGAGAGGGTGAACCAGGTGCTGTTGTCGTCGGAGGTGAACATGGCGTACTTCCGGCTGCAATAGCGGCAGCCCATGTAAATCTCCTGCGAAGGGTTCTCTATCTGGGCGTCCGTGGGGTTGAAGATGGTGACGTCGCGGCGGATGTCGCCGTCCTCGAACTCGTCGTAGAGGTTCTGCGTCGGGCGGTTGAAGCCCCAGCCCTCGTCGCCAATCTTGGAGCGCGGGCGGGTCATGACGACCGTGAATGTGCCACGCGTGAAGCCATTGCCCTCGCCGTAGTCGCTGGTAGGCTCGTCGGTGTACTGGATTTCAAAGACCGACTCGGGACCGTTCTCACCATCGAGGGTGAAGTTGTCGGCGTACTTGGGGCAGAGGCTGTATTCGCCGCTCGCTATGACGCTGTCGCCCCACTGCTTGGCTGCCTCATAGTCATGAGTGTAGAGGCTCGTCTTGAGGAGCATTGCCTCGGCGGCACCCTTGGTAGCCCTGCCAAGGTCGGAGTCGTCGTACTCGCTCTTCTTGATGAGGTTCTGCTGAGCGAAGATGAGGTCGGAGTGGATGAGAGCGTAGACCTCCTCGGCCGTCGCGCGGGGCTGCCTCCACTGGCTGCTGCTGTTGACGACGAAGTCGACAAGAGGCACGCCGCCGAAGACCCTGACGAGGCGGAAGTAGTAGTAAGCCCTGAGGAAATGGGCCTCGCCCAAAAGACGATTCTTGAACTGAAGGTCCATCGACTCGTCGGTCTTCATCTGGCTAATCTCCTGAATGGCGAGATTGCAGCGCGCTACGCCCTGATACTGGGCCCTGTAGTACTGGAGAACGAGACCGTTGTTCGGCAGTGTCTTCCAGTTCTCCATGTCGTAAACGTCGGACATGTCAGTGACCGTCTGGCCGCCCTTGAGAGCGTCGTCGCTCATGACATCGCCAATGAACCACTCGTTGAAATAGGTGTCATTGAGCTCATACTCAAGAGGCTGGTAGCAAGCCGTGACGCTTTGCTCGGCCGGGCCTCCGCCCGTGAAGAAGTCCTTGAGGTCCGTCGTTCCTGGCGACGGGTCGGTAAGCCAATCGTCGCACGCGGTGAGAGATAGCAATGCTGCCGCTCCCAATATCTTTATTCCGAGTTTCATAATAGTCAACCTTTAAGTTTCAAGAGTACTATATGGTCATGTTCAAGCCGAAAGAGATGGTGCGGCTCTGCGGATAGTTGCCGTAGTCGACACCGCCACCCACCTCGGGGTCGAAGCCAGAGTAGTCAGTGATGGTGAAGAGGTTGCTTCCGCTTACGTAGACCCTGACCTTCTGGAGCCTGAGAGTCTGGAGCGCGGCCTTAGGCAGCGAGTAGCCCAACTGGACGTTCTTGAGCCTGAAGTAAGCTCCGTCCTCAATGAGCCTGTCAGTGTCATAATTGTAGTTGGCCGAGTTGCCAACAGGGTTCGGGATTGTTCCCTGACGATTTTCGAGCTTGCTCCAGTCTATCCCGTTCTTGCTCAGAGCATTGCGGACAGCGTCGCTGTAGCCCACCCAGACGTCGCGCATGCTCGTGCTGAGCGTACACTCCGATCCGTTGCCCTCGGTGCGCTGACGCAGAGCGTTGTAGATCTTGTTGCCGTAGACGCCCTGGAAGAACATCTGGAGGTCGAAACCTTTCCACGAGACGCCGAGGTTGATGCCATAGGTGAGCCAAGGGAACGGGTTGCCGAGGTCGGTGCGGTCGTCGATGTCAATCTTGCCATCGTGAGTGCGATCCTTGTAGCGGGCGTCGCCGGCGGCGAGACCTGTGGCGTTGGGCAGGTGGGCGAGAGCCTCAGCGTCGCTCTGGTAGACGCCCTCGAACTCGTAGCCCCAGAAGGTGTTCATTGCCAAGCCCTTGTCGCAGACGGTCTTGTCGCCCCAGAGAGGGAAGCCGCCGTTCAGCTCCTTGAGCTCGTTCTTGATGAAGGAGACGTTGCCACCTACGCTGTATTCAACCTCGCCGATGCTATTGGCGTAGTCGAGCGAAATCTCAACACCCTGGTTGGCAAGCTTGCCGACGTTGGACATTGGCGAGTAGCGGTTGCCGACGTGGGCAGGCGCCTCTACGTAGAGGAGCGCGTCTTTCGTGTTGCGGAGGAACCAGTCGATAGAGCCGTTGAGATGTCCGTCCAGAACACCGAAGTCGATGCCGGCGTTCCACTGCTCGTTGACCTCCCATCGGCCGTCGGTGTTGGCGAGCGTCAGCACCGTGGCGCCCGTCTGGAGCTGCTGATCCTTGCCCAGAGGGTAGTCGACGAATGTAGGGCCCGTATTCATGACCGTCTGCTTGAAGACGTCGTCGCCGACCTTATCGTTGCCCACACGGCCCCAACCGAGTCGGAGCTTGAGGTTGCCGATGACAGGGTTGTCCTTCAGGAAATCTTCCTCACTTATGCGCCAAGCGAGGGCGAGGGAGGGGAAGTAGCCCCACGTGTTCTCAGGGAACTTGCTTGAGCCGTCGGCGCGGAAGTTGAAAGTGCCGAGATACTTGCCCGCGAAGGAGTAGTGGAGACGTCCGAGGAAAGAGAGTCTGCGGTTGCGGCTGACGCCGTCAGAAGCATTGGTGCGGTCCTCAGTGGCCTGGTTGAGATACCACTTGTTCTCGTCGTCGCTGTTGAGGATGGAGGCTCCCGAGCCGCCAATGTTGTAGCTGTTGTACTCTTCGAGCGTCTGACCCGCCATGATGCTGAAATCGCTGCGGCCGATGGTCTTAGAGTAGGTGAGCGTAGTCTCCTCGCCGAAGGTTGAGCTGCGCGTCATGCTGCTGGAGATGTAGTTCTTCTCCGCCTTATCGTAGCTCGAATGCTCATATTTCTCCTTGAAGGACCTGTTGCGGTTGAGCAGAAGGTCGAGGCTCACCTGCGTGCGCCAGAGGAGACCCTTGATGGGGCTGACCTCCATGAAAAGGTCGCCGACAAACCTCTCGTTCTTGTCCTCCGGATGGCTGTGCTTGACCATCGACATCGGGTTAACGACGTTCTTGAAGTTGGTAGAGGAGGCTATCGCGCCGCTAAGGTCGCGCTTGCCATCGGCCGAGACTGTGCCTTCGGGGTAGTAGACGGGATCCCAAGGAGCCATCGCGAGGGCGGCCGAGATGATTGAAGCGCCAGGGCTGCTGTTGTTGTTCATCGCGTTGCGTCCGGTAGAGTGGGAGTAGCTCATGTGCTCACCCATCTTTAGCCAGTCGTTAATCTTGCCGTCGGCGTTGACACGGATGGTGAAACGCTCGAAGTCGGAGCCGATGATGGTGCCCTCCTGCTTAAAGTAGTTGCCGCTGAAGGCGTAGTGGCCTTTGTCGTTACCGCCGTCCATCGAGACGCTGTAGCTCTGGATGAGGGCGTTGTGGCGGAAAAGCTCGTCCTGCCAGTCGGTATCGACGGCCGAATAGTCGAACCCGTTGGGATGAGCGTCGGTCTTGGGGGTAGGCGCATAGTTCGAGCGGCCGATGTTGTAGCTCTCCATCCACGAGTTGAAGCCCTCGTTGAGGTAGGTGGCTATGGCGCCCGCTCCGTTCTTCATGGCGTCGATGCGGAGCTTCGTAAGGGCCATCTCGTCGCGCTTCATCAGGTCGAGCTTGTTCCAGCGGTTCTGGAGACCCCAGTAGACGTCGACATTTATGTTACCCTTGCCCGACGAGCCGGTCTTTGTAGTAACGAGGATAACGCCGTTCGCGCCTCGCGAGCCGTAGATCGCGGTGGCCGAGGCATCCTTAAGAATCTCGGTCGAGGCGATGTCGGAGGGCGAGAGGAAAGAGATGTCGCTCGTGATGACACCGTCGACAACATAGATAGGCGAACAGTCGCCCACGACGCTGCCGATGCCGCGCACGCGGACCTCGGCTGCCGCACCAGGCTGACCACTGTTGGAGTTGACCGTGATGCCTGCGGCGCGGCCCTGAAGGGCCTGGTCGAGGTTGGCGGCGGGAGTCTTCTTAAGGGCGTCGGCCTTGACCGTGGTGACTGCGCCCGTGAGGTCGCTCTTCTTCATCGTACCGTAGCCGACTGCCACGACCTCGTCGAGCAGCATATTGTCGCTCTCCATGGCCACGTTAAGATCCGTCTGGCCAGTGTACTTGATTTCCTGGGTCTTGCAGTCGAGGAAAGAGAAGACGAGGACGTCGCCATTGTCAACCTTGAGGTTAAAGTGGCCGTCGATGTCGGAGACAGTTCCGCGCGTCGTGCCCTTCACGCTGATGTTGACGAACGGCATCGGCTGGCCGTCCTCTTTCGAGGCCACCGTTCCGCCTACGTCGGTCTTCTGCGCCCATGCCGTGCCCGAGGTTATTAACGTGGCGGCCAACGTGAGGCTTCGCAACGCTGTTTTAATTCTATGGGTTTGCATATTCGTGGTTTTAAGTCCGTTTGCAATTGATGATTGTCGGCCTGCGTTTGTCGCTTGTCGACATTGCAAAACTATAACGGCGGTAAACATTTGTGTAAAAATGCGCCCCTACTCAGATACGCACACGACTCTCACACGGCCTCGCATACTACTACATTAAATTCATAATCGTTTTATTTTCACTAATTTACGACACAATATCGATACGCAAACTTTCGGTCACTCACTCACGGCAATATTCTTAAAAATGTCGCAAATAGCGGTGTTTCGGCACTTTAAGCTGCCAGTGAGTGTCCTCTGCGACTATGCCCAGCATAATAGTTAAAAAGGTTTTCAGGAGGAATGAGCATCCCGCGACAATAGGACCAATGCGTGGCACGAAAAGCGGCATCTTTAGCAATGGAGAAATCACATTTCAAAGACATAACGTCAGCCAGCCCTCAGCCTCATAAGTGCAACACGTAAAATCAAATTCTCACACGAACGTGGTATTTGCGCAATCAAGAACTCTATATACATTTGCCACCGAAAAAACCACCACCGGTGGAGTAACAACAAACATTATCATCAACATGAAGAAGTTCTTATTGTGTCTCGCATTTGCGGGACTTACGGGTTTCGCAGCTCCCCAAACAGCTGAGGCCGCAACGCTGGAGGGCGTAACCATCACGTGCAACAGAAAAACAGGACGGTCTACGACATCTTTTGTGGACGACCAGGGCTACAGGCACATCACGGTCAGAGACAAGAACGGTAGGGTCATCTATCAAGACTAAACAGAAGTAACAAAGCCGAGAAGCCCACGCAGCTCGGCTTTAATTTCCCCTCATCGATTTTCTATGAAAGCACTATTATTCGCCGTCGCATTGCTTTGTAGCGCAACCATATTTGCGCAAAGTCCTCTCAAGGTAGAGTTCCATTCGAAATGGAAACTGACAAATGAGAATAATATTATCTCAGAAGACGACCAGATGCTCACAATCAGCGGTGAGCGTTCAAAGTTTTACAGCATCAGTCAGGAGCGTTTTGAACAATACGTCGACTCGATAGAACGGACAAACCCCGACATCGACTTGATAAGTATAAGGATGAACAAAAAAGCCCCGCAAGAAGGAACACTCTATATCATCTTCAAGAACTACCCTAAAACGGGAACGCTTACCTACATAGAGAAGAAAGGAAACCTTGACTACCTCTACGAGGAGACGCTCCCTTCGCCCGAATGGCAACTGGTGGATGGTGACACGACCATCCTCTCCTACCCTTGCCAAAAGGCCGTCTCCCACTTCCGAGGGAGGGTCTGGACTGCATGGTACGCACCTGAGCTCCCGTACGACAATGGACCTTGGAAGTTGGGCGGACTGCCCGGCCTCATACTCAAGGCAGAAGAGCAGGACGGCATTTTCAGTTTCACTGCCACAGGCATAGAGAAGACCGAGGCCACCGACTTAAAGCCCGCCGACTTGCACTACGCCCGTTGCACGCGCAAGGAATTTATGGCACTGCTCGACGAGTATTACGGCAACAGATACCGCTTCGCAATGAAGCAGATTGGCTATACGGACGACGACGATGAGGGACCCAAGTTTCCACCCGAGACACCTTGCCTCTTGGATCCTAAAGATTGACAACAGGTCGTAGCTATTTCAGACATTACATTGCCACCGACAGACTATGACGAAAGCACTTCTGGCAGCTATCGCACTACTGTGCGGCAATATAGCGTTTGCGCAAAGCCCCATCAGGGTAGAGTTCCACGCAAAATGGAAGCAAACCAATGAGAACAAGATAATAGTGGACGACGACCATATGCTCATAATCAGCGGCGAGCAGTCAAAGTTCTACAGCATCAGGCAGGAACGCTTTGAGCAGTTTGCCGACTCAATGGAGCGGACGAATCCCAATATAGGACTGATGGGAGTCCGGGCAAAAAGGGGCTGCCCCGAGGAGGGAGTTCTCTACATCATCTTCAAGAACCACCCCAAGACTGGCGTTCTCACATACATTGAGAAGAAAGGAAACCTTGACTACCTCTACGAGGAGACGATCCCCTCGCCCGAATGGCAACTGGTGGATGGTGACACGACCATCCTCTCCTACCCTTGCCAAAAGGCCGTCTCCCACTTCCGAGGGAGGGTCTGGACTGCATGGTACGCACCTGAGCTCCCGTACGACAATGGACCTTGGAAGTTGGGCGGACTGCCCGGCCTCATACTCAAGGCAGAAGAGCAGGACGGCATTTTCAGTTTCACTGCCACAGGCATAGAGAAGACCGAGGCCACCGACTTAAAGCCCGCCGACTTGCACTACGCCCGTTGCACGCGCAAGGAATTTATGGCACTGCTCGACGAGTATTACGGCAACAGGTACCGCTTCGCAATGAAGCAGCTCGGCTTTACTGACGACGACGGAGAAATACCCGGCCTCGCGCATGAGTCCCCTTGCCTATTGGACCCCGAAGACTGATGGCAGACCTTATTATATATAGGTGAGCAGAATATGGTAAAAGGTATTATAACCCTGCTTATCGTCTGGACTCTTGCAGCGTCGGCGGCGAGAGCCCAAACGTTTGAGGGGGTGGTGTGCGCCACAGATGGCGGGCCAGTACCGGGAGCGTCAGTCATATTGCTTAACAGCCAAAAGAGGCCCGTCACTTTCGCACGGACTGACGCCGATGGCGCATATGCGATAAAGATCCCCGAGGGCAAAGAGGGCAAATGGCTTGCATTCATAGCGTTAGGATTCGTCCGCGACACAATAGCCGTGGCGAGCCTCGCAAACGGGAGCCGCCACACGCTGCGCGAGAAAGTGACTGAGATCCGCGAAGTGAAAGTCCAAGCGGGACGCATTTTCCAGCGTGGCGACACTCTGAATTTCCAGACGGCGCTGTTCAAGCAGAGCCAGGACCGGAGCATTGAGGACGTGCTGAAAAAAATCCCGGGCATACAAGTCAAAAGTAACGGCTCAATAGAATGGCAAGGCAAGCCCATAAACAAATTCTACATCGAGGGGATGGACTTGCTTGGCGACAAATATGCCCAGGCATCGCAGAACATATCGGCGGACAAGGTGCAGAAGGTGCAAGTGATTGAGAACCACGAGCCCGTGAAGCTTCTGCGCGACGTGTCGTTCTCCGATCAGGCGGCCTTGAACATTGTGCTGACGGAGGATGCCAAGAACATATGGCAGGGCTCGGCACGCATAGGAGTGGGCAGCAGCATAGAAAGCAACCCATCGGCATTGGGCGACGCCCGGCTGATGGCAATGATTTTCGCCCACAAGATGCAGAGCATCTCAATGTACAAATTCAACAACACGGGCGACGACGTACTTCACGAGGTTAGCGCTGAGGACATGATGGGTACGCCGATCCCGACCGAGAGGGGCGTGCTGAGCAACATATCACTTGGCACACCAAGCCTCAAGGAGAAGCGGACGCGGTTCAACAACTCGCACGTCGTGGCCACCAACTGGCTCTTCAAACTGACCGACGACCACGAGCTGCGACTGCAAGCGAGCGGGGCGCACGACAAGAGCCGCCAGCAGCAACGGACGGAGACCTTCTACAACGACATCGACGGCGGAGTGACGATAACGGAGGACGAGGAGGCGCACAGCTACGAGACAACCGTCGACACCGAGCTGAAATACCAAGTCAACTCAGCAAGCAACTACTTGACAAACACGGTCAAAGGGCTGCTCGACAACAGCCGGAGCGACGGCACGTCGGTGCTCAACGGCAGCGAGGTGGACGAGAACGTGAAGCCGCGCCGTCGCTACATAACGGAGAATCTGGAGTGGACACACCGCTTCGAGAGCGGACGGGCCGTCTCGCTCAACGGCTACGCATCGTACAACTACCTGCCGGGCCGCCTGCTCTTGCAGGACGACGAGAGCGAGCGGCTGACGTTCCACTCAACCTTCTGGGGCGCAAGCACATACTACCGGCATCGCGCCGGGCGGGTCTACATCACTTACACGCTCGACACCAAGGGGCGGCAGCAACGGATGGACTGCGACAACACGCTCGCAGTCAGCCGCGACAAGTACACCCAGGCCAAGACGCGCCTTATGGCCACCGTCAACTACAAGAGCAAATCATGGGACATAGAGGCCGAACTCCCGTTCGCTTGGCTCGCCCGCACGTTCAACGGGGCGAGGCGCGACGACGGGCAGTTTGAGCCGTGGGTGCGAGTAAAGCTTACGCCCGACGCCCTGTGGACTTTCTCCACGAGCTACCATTACTCCAAGTCGCCCGCACAGCTGACCGAGGTGAGCGCATCGCCCGTCTTCACCGGCTACGTCACCATGCGCCGCGGACTGGGGAACATTCACACCTCACGCATGCATAGCTCTTCGGCCGGGGTCTACTACAAGAATGTGCCCAAGGGACTCTTCGGCCGAGTGAGCTACTATTTCTCGCGGAGGCCGGACAACATCCTTTACGCCGCGGAGTACACCGACGGCTTCTACACGAGCCAGGCTACAGAGCGCAAGGCGGCCGCGGTCGACCACATCATCTCGGGCAACTTCACCAAGTCGCTCAGCTGGTGGCGCACCAACATAAGCGTCAAGGGAGACTACTCTAAGGACGATTACTCGCTTCTCATTGCGGAGGAGGTTGTGCCGTTTTCGATACGGAGCGGCAGCGCGGCCTTCATACTGTCAATTCAGCCCCAGAAGTGGCTATCAGTCGACTTCAAGAGCTCGTACGATGCGATGAAGCAGCACAATCGCCAGAACCATGCCGAGGATGGCAACACGCTGTCGTCCTTCACGCACGACCTCAAAATATTCGTCATGCCTGGCAATTGGCAAATGAAGTGGACTCACGAGCTCTACCACAGCAAGGATGAGGGAATCGCGACATGCTACTTCTCGGACATGAGCGTGAGCTACCGCCAGAAGAAGTATGAGGTGAGCGTCGAGCTGAGCAACATGTTCGGCGTAAGCGAATACCGCCAGAGGTTCGTGACATCGACGCAGAGGGTGTTCCAAAGCAACGAGATCCGCCCGCGCGAGATAATTGCCAAGGTGACTTTCGACTTTTAAAGAAGAGCATAAGTCCGCTTTCTGGTTAAAATGGTATCAGGAAACGGCTTCAAGAATGGCGGTGCGTAACCTCGCACCGCTTTTTTTGCTATATTCACAACCGATTATAAGCGAAATAGTATTTATGACAAAGAGGAAGCAATCCGACGAGCAAAAAGAAAACGCTCTGAAGGACAAGATATTGAAGTTTTTCCACGACAACATGTCCGGCACGTTCAACTATAAGGAGGTGACAGAGGGCATAGGCTACAAGAGCAAGCAGGACCGCGAGGACGTCCAGGACGAGCTGTACAAGATGGCCGAGACGGGCGAGCTGATCGAGGGCGGGCAACCCGGCAAGTTCGCCTTGCGCGGCGCAGGCTCGGGCGCAAGCTCCGTGGTCGGCACGGTGGACATGACGTCGTCAGGGGCGGCATACATAGTGCCGGACGACAAGGAGGCTGAGCCGCAGGACATATTCGTGGACCGCCCGAACACGGGTGGCGCCATGCATGGCGACAAGGTGGAGGTGGAGATCCTCCGCCGCAAGGCCGGAAAGCAGCCCGAGGGCAAAATCGTCAACGTGATAGAGCGCAAGAGGGAGACCTTCGTCGGACTCCTCGACATAACGGACAAGGCCGCCTTCCTCGTCTGCAACCCCAAGCAGACGGGCGGGCAGGACATATACATCCCCAAGGACAAGCTGGGCGGCGGCGAGCGCGGGCAGAAGGCCATTGCCAAGATTACCAAATGGCCCGAGGCGGGACGAAGCCCCGAGGGCGAGATTGTCACTGTGCTGGGCAACGTGGGCGACAACCAGACCGAGATGCACGCCATTCTCGCCGAGTACGGACTGCCCTACTCCTACCCCGAGGAGGTGGCAGCCGAGGCCGAGAAGATTGACCCGGGGATAACGCCCGAGGAGGTCGCCAAGCGAATAGACATGCGCAACGTGGTGACATTCACCATCGACCCTAAGGACGCCAAGGACTTCGACGACGCCCTCTCCATCCGCCAGCTGGACAACGGCAACTGGGAGGTGGGAGTACACATTGCCGACGTCACGCACTACGTGACCCCAGGCACCATAATAGACGACGAGGGCTACAGCCGCGCCACGTCGGTCTACCTCGTCGACCGCGTCGTCCCGATGCTGCCCGAAAGGCTCTCCAACTTCCTCTGCTCGCTCCGCCCCGATGAGGAGAAACTCACCTTCTCCGTCATAGCCGAGATGGACGACGACGCCCAGATTGTCAGCTCCAAGATTTCCAAGACCGTCATCAAGAGCAACCGCCGCTTCACCTACGAGGAGGCGCAAGCCCTCATAGACGGCACCAACACTGGCGAGGATCCCAGGGACTACAAGACGGAGGTGCTGAAACTCAACGAGCTGGCTCAGAAGATGCGCAAGCGCCGTTTCGAGGCCGGGGCCATAAGCTTCGAGCGGGTGGAGCCGAGGTTCGAGATAGACGAGAACGGCAAGCCCCTCTCAGTCTACTTCAAGGAGGCCAAGGAGAGCAACATGCTCGTAGAGGAGTTCATGCTCATGGCCAACAGGCGCGTGGCGGAGTTCGTAGGCAAGGACGAGTTCAACACCACGGGCAAGAAGCGCACGCCCAAGACCTTCGTCTACCGCGTGCACGACCAACCGAGCGAGGAGCGGTACACCAAGTTCGCCGACTTCATCCGCAAGTTCGGCTATGAGGCCACGCCGCAGAAAGACGAGCAGATAAACAACGCCGTGAACAGGATTCTCGCAGAGTGCCGCGGCAAGGGCGAGCAGAACCTCGTGGAGGTGCTGGCCCTAAGGACAATGGCCAAGGCCAAGTACACCACCACGAACATAGGCCACTATGGACTGGCGTTCCAATTCTACACCCACTTCACAAGCCCCATCCGCCGCTACCCCGACATGATGGTCCACCGCCTGCTCTTCTCCTACCTCAACGGCGGCAAGAGCGCCAACAAGGACATCTACGAGGAGAAGTGCGAGCACTGCTCGGCTCAGGAGGTGATGGCGGCCGAGGCCGAGAGGGACTCCATAAAATATAAGCAGTGCGAGTTCCTGCTCGACAGGCTGGGCGAGGAGTTCGACGCCCGCATATCGGGCGTGACCGAGTGGGGCATATATGCCGAGATTGTGGAGAACATGTGCGAGGGAATGATAAGCCTCCGCGACATGGACGACGACCAGTACGTCTTCGACGAGGAGAACTACTGCGTGGTGGGCCGCAACACGGGCAAGCGTTATATGCTCGGCGACGCCATAAGGGTGCGCATTGCCAACGCGAACCTTGAGAAGAAGCAGATTGACATGGCCCTTGCGGGCAGCCCGCTCACCGACATCGAGAAGCAGAACCAGAAGGTGCTGGCCGCAGGCGGCAGCATTCTGGACCAGCAGCGCAAGATGGCCCTGGCCGGTGCCGTGGCGGGCAAGGCCGGCAAGAAGGCGGCCCTGGGCGGCGGCTTCAAAGGCAAGAGCGGTCACGGCCGCGGACGCAAGGACTCGGGCGGAATCCCCCCCAAGGATGTCCTGAAGCGTAGGCGCAACCACAGCGACGGCAAGCGGAAGGACAAGAAAAAGAAGAGGTAGACATAAAATGCGGAATCCCCCTCAGGCAACAAGGCCTGAGGGGGATTCTTCGTCATTCAGGACAAATGAACGTCTATTATTTTCTTCGCAAAGATGCCAATGTCACCCTTATATGACGCTTCTCGGACTCTGTAATGTTCGCCAGCCGATAGAGCTGCTCGTCAATATCGCCGTGGAAATCAATGAGTCCGTTATTATCGGAATAATCGAGCAAATCGGGAACTTTCTTAGCGAGCGACGTAAGAGCCTCGTCGCTCAGGAGGAAAGCGAAACGGATAAGTTCACTCGTCGCATAGCGGTAGAAGTTGCGAGCCTCAGCCTCTGTGGCAAACGTCCTTAACGCCACACGGGAGCGACCAAACGCGCTATGGTTGTCAATAACGGCAATGTGATTATCTCGCCTTTGCCCGCCCGCATTGGCACTTAACACAATTACTTTCCAGCGGTCGAGATGTTCAAGCCCGGTTGTGATGACGCTTCGCGATGCCACATACCACCGCGCACGACCGGCAGAACCCGACTTGTCATTGGTCAGCAACTTTATCTCAGTAGCGGGGTCGAAAGCGTCGCCCTCCGAATAGGGACGAACTGCGGTCGGGTTCTTCTCTACAAAGTCGCTCTCAATGGAGAACAGCCTTCTGGAGAGCACGGCGTCGTGAAGCCACCCGCGCCCCTTTGCCAATGCGCCGAGCTTTTCGGCAATAGAGGCATCGGCCGGGTTGAGCGACAACAGCGTTTCGCCTGGCGGCGACATCCGCACCTCCTGAATATCGTCCCCACAACGATACACGTAGCGGAAGCCCCCCCCCCGTTTCTCATTGTCTTTCAATAAGATAGATAATCCATCGGTTATTCCTACGCTACTAAAGACCTCAGTTGCGTTAGGGAAAAACTCAAGCAATGCCAACCTCTCATCGTTAATCTGCTCAAGGCCGAACTGCTCCATTCCCTTGCCCGAGCGGTGAATCCATCGCTTGCCAGGGTAGATGAGACTTGTGAAACGGCCGAGCTTGTCGGCCATCGCCTGAAAATATTGGAAGATGGAGACGACCCTCTTCTGCCCGTTGGCGGAATCCTTTTGGGCGACAGTCTCCTGATATGGCGGATTGCCCACCACGGCCTTGAATTTCATATCGTTGTCATTGTCTTTAACGTTCCAGAAGTTTGTGGAGCGGACGGCCGCCACGAAGTCGTCCGGCGCAGTGCGGATCTGACCGAGCAGGTTCGGGACATAGTGCGCATGGGGCGGCGTGGCGGTCTGGCGGAAGCCGGAGAGGGTGCGGACGGTAATCTGCCGCGCCATGGGCGTCTTGCAGATGACGAAGACGCTCCAGCGGACGGCCTGATCCCACAGGACTTGACACCCCCGGATGTCGGCCGCGTCGGGCGAAGTGAGGAGGTCCTTGACGAGCGAGCGGTAGGCGTTGTAGGCCACGTAGAGCGGGTAGAGGCCGCTCTTGGAGTTGATCTCAAGCACACGGGCGGCGGGGGCGAAGACGGCGGCCGTGACCACCCCGCGGTCGATGAAGCGCGGCTCGGCGAGCGGCTCGTCATAGTTGTCGCCATCGAAGAAACAGTAGCCGCCGAGGGTCTCGCCAAGGTGCATGTTCACCACGCGCCAGGGCGTCAGGACTGTCTCCTTGTCGGGGTTGCGGAACGTAGCGAAGATCTGGGCTATGCGCCCTATGCGCTCCTCGACACCGACGCGGTCGGCGGCGCGCACCTTCTCGCGGATACGGCGTCCGGCGGCGGCGAAGACGTCGGGGTCGTAGTAACGCTTAATCCGGCGGAAGTGGGCCTTGGTGACGCCGCTGGGCATGAACTCCTCCCACGACCGGTCGTCGACAATGTTGGTGAAGTTGTCGATGGTCAGGTCGGCCTGCTCGTCGGCAATGTCGGCGCCGTAGATGAGCAGCGGCATGCGGATGGAGATGCAGCGGAGGACAGAGATGACGTTGCGGCGCGTGGCCATCTTCCTTTTCAGCTCCTCCAGGCGCGCCTTCTCCTCGGGCGAGAGCTCCTTCTTGTCCTTCTTTTTCAAATCCTCCAACTGCTCACGCTCCTCATTGTCGAGGCCCTGGTCGTTCACCGTCACCTCCTGGGTCCGGGCTTGCGCCTTGTCCTCGCCAATAATGCCGCGGAGGCCCTCAATCTCGCTCAGGTCGTCGGCCGAGAGGTCGAGCAGCTGGCTGTTGTAGAGGCTGTTGTCCTCGAAGCCACGGTTGACGACACGCTCGACGTAGGCCCGCTTGATGTCCTGGAGGAGCCTCTGGCTGTCGACGGCCTTCATGGTGCTGCCCGTGATCGCTATCACGGGGCAGAAGTTGAGCAGCTCGCCCAGCCTCCGCCTCTGCGCGGGCGTGACATCCTTGCCCGCGTTGCCCGCGGCGGACTCGGCGATGACCTGCAAAGTGCGGTCCGGCGCGAAGTCGAAGACGTAGCACTGGTCCTTGACGCGCCCGCCTATGGTGGCCGGGGTCTGGACACGGAAGATGGTCTGCATATATGTGGCCGTGGAGGTCTTATATCCGCCCGAGAGCATCAGGACGCCCGTCCAGGCCTTGACGCTCACGCCCGTGGTGAGCCGCCCGCACGAGAGGGTGATGGTCCACGTGAGGGCGGGGTCGTCGCCTATGGCGTCGCTCACCATCTGGAGTGCGTCGCCGCGGTCCTCGCCATCGTCGCCGTCGCCCGCCACGTTGACCACCGTGAAGTGCTGGAAGACGGGGTGGCTCTTGAGCATGACGCTGAGGGCGCGCGCCGCCTTCACGCCCGGCAACATCCAGAGCGTGTGGCGGAAAATGTGGCGGTAGTCCTCATTGGAGAAGGGGTAGAGGCAGTCGTCGTCGGTCCGCGTCAGGAGGTTGAGGAACGACGCCACGTCGGCCTCGTGGAGGAAACGGCCGTCGGCCCCGGTGCGGAAGAACTCGTGGAAGTTGAACGAGATGTCCTCATCGGCGAAGGCGCCCATGAGCCGCCCGAGGTCGTAGGTGTAGATGTTCATGGTGGGGAGGCAGGCGTAGGGGTTGTGGTCGCCCATATGGGAGGCGTCCCACGCGGCCTTGGCCCGCTGCTCGTCGATGTAGCTCCAGGTGTAAATCTCGTCCTCGGCGTAGTCATGCATCAGGTTGTAGGGGGTGCCGGAGAGCTGCAGCACCTTGGGCTTGCCGTGGCTCCGCAGCTCGCTGACGACCTTCTGCCCCAGACTGGTGCGCGTGCCCTCGTGAGCCTCGTCGACAATTATGAGGTCCCACTCGGTGGTGAAAATCTCGGAGTTCTTGTCGAAAGAGCCGCCCACAGTCTCGGAGCCGCGGAGATCCTGCATCGAGGCGAAGTAGACGAAGCGCAAGTCTTGGCTCTTGACGAGGCTGGCGAACGTCTCGCCTTTGACGCGCGAGCCGTAGCGATAGTCATTGCGGTCGTAGAATATCTTGTTGAAATCGTCGAACCAGCCGGCGTTGACCGTAGGGCGGTGGGTGAGGATGAGGGTCCGACTCACGCCCATCTCGCGGGCCACCTGGAGGGCAGAGAGCGTCTTGCCGAAGCGCATCTTGGCGTTCCACAGCATGTCGTTGCCATGACGGAAACGCCTGACGGTCATGTCGATGGCCGTGCGCTGCTCGGGGCGGAACTCAATGGGCGACATGCCTTGCGACACCTCGCGGCCCGTGAGGGAGCCGCGCCCCTCCTTGGCGGCGGCTATGGCGCGGCGGACGGTGGCGAGATCCGTCTCGAACCACTCGCGCCCCTGCTTGGCCACGCCAGGGAAGACCTTGCGGTGGACGCCCGACCGCTCAAGCACCTGATGGACGTCGTGGTCGGTGAACGAGGAGACCTTGCCGTCGGCGTGGCGGACGGCCACCTCGGTGTGGAGCAGGTCGTAGGGGATGGCGGCCGTCTGGGTATACTGGTCGATACGATGGCGCGCCAAGTCGTTGAGCTGCGGGGAGTTGGGCGGCAGGGACTCAGTGTCGGGGCTGTCCGTGGCCTCGGTCATACCGACCTTGAGGCACCCCGCGTGAGCCTCGTCGCAGATGCGGAAGACGTAGATAATCTGCGCCTTGAGACCTTCAAAGAGTGGTTTTCTCACCATAGGCTATGCGTTGCTTACTTAATATCAATGAACCGGACCCGCTTTTTCTCGGGGCTTCGCGCCCGCCAATCGCGGATCTCGCAATATGTGCCATTGTGGAGTCGGATGTTGCCCTCGGCGCATCCGCGGCAAGGGCCGGCCTCCTGACCGAAGAGGTCGGTCTCGGCGTGGCAGGAGGCGGGGACCACGCCGCGCAGGCCGTCCATCTGCCACATGTTCCACGAGATGACATAGGCCGCGAAAGCGACAGAGCGCCCTCGGGGCAGAGAGCCGAACTTGGCCACGTAGTAATCGACGAAAGTCGTCAGGACGTTCTCGCGGGCAATGAGCAGATTGTCGCCCTGCCACTCGAAGCCGTAGACGCTGCGGAGAGCCGCATGCGCCCACCGGAGCCACTCGCCCGAGTCCGACGTGTTCTCGCCCACGACGCGCAGCTTACGGTCGAGCAGCCCAATCCGCCGGCTGAGCACGATGGGTTCGCCCGTCGCCACGTCGTAGCGGCTGACGAGGTAGGGGGCCTCGCCGCACGTTATCTCGAGCCGCTCCTCGGTCACGTAGTCGCGCCACGTACGGTCCGCGGGGAACTCCACGGCCTCAGGGTTGGCCTCCCACGAGGGCTGCCCATCGGCGGAGACCGTCTCACGGTTGAAGACATCGCGGCGGCCGAACCAAGCCTCGTCGACAAGGTTGTTCTGGTGGTTGCACATCCAAGCCGGGGTGAAGACCTCGCCCCGCCCCTTGACTCGCAGAGTCTGCAGCTCCTTGCTTTTGAGGATTCGCGGCATGACGACGTGGCCGCGCACGCCCGTGACCCGCTCGGGCGTGATGGCGTCATGCCAGCCGAAGCCGTCGCCCAGGGCGGCGTAGTCGTCCGTAGCCCAGAAGATGTTGCTCCCCGTGGTATGGTCGCGAAGGAGCTGCCCGAAGGCCACGGGCCACGCCGTCAGGAGGAAATCCTCGCTGACGTCGACATCGCCGTAGCCGCTGTTTGCCGGATTCTCAGTAATCATTTCGTGAGTTAGCCATCCTTGCAAAGATAGTGATAGGAGTCGCTAACCGATGCCGCTGCGCATGAACTAAATCGTCGAGGTCAGGATGGACACGGATGAGGGTGCCGCCGGGGCGTGGGGCATAATCGGAAAATTCGCCATTTTGGAGTACGGTTTTTACGGGAAAATCGGCAAATGGAAATATGATTATCTTTGTAATACAATATGTCGAGATATGGAGACGGTAAACAGAATACTTCAAGAAAAGATTACGGAACGGATAGAGCCGAACAAAGCAGTGCTCATTTACGGGGCACGCCGTGTTGGCAAAACGGTAATGATGCGCAATATCGTGGGCAAATACCCCGGGCGGACAATGATGCTTAACGGCGAAGACTACGACACACTGGCCCTTTTGGAGAATCGCTCGACATCGAACTACCGTCATCTTTTGGAAGGTATTGATTTGCTGGCCATTGACGAGGCTCAGAACATCCCGCAAATCGGCAGCATCCTGAAGTTAATTGTTGATGAGATACCTGGCATAAGAGTCCTGGCAAGTGGCTCATCATCCTTCGACTTACTGAATAAGACCGGCGAACCGCTGGTAGGCCGCAGCACGCAATTTTTACTTACGCCTTTCTCACAGCGGGAATTAGCGCAAACGGAGACTCCCCTTGAGACTCGCCAGAATCTGGAAGCCCGTCTAATTTACGGCTCATACCCGGAAGTAGTGATGATGGAGAACTATGACCGGAAGACAGATTACCTGCGCGACATTGTCGGCGCGTACCTGCTAAAAGATATTCTGGCAATCGACGGCTTGAAAAACTCGAACAAGATGCGCGACCTACTGCGCTTGATAGCCTTTCAGCTGGGCAGCGAAGTCTCCTACGACGAGCTGGGCAAACAGCTTGGCATGAGCAAGACGACGGTTGAAAAATATCTCGACCTTTTGGAGAAAGTTTTCGTCATATATCGTCTTGGCGCCTACTCGCGCAACCTTCGCAAGGAGGTGACAAAAGCCGGGAAATGGTATTTTTGCGATAACGGGATTCGGAATGCTATCATAGGGGCTTTTTCGCCGTTGGCCATCCGGCAGGATGTAGGCGCACTGTGGGAGAACTACATAATCGGGGAGCGTCGCAAGGCTAATTTCAACGAATGCCTGCACAAGGAGTTCTACTTCTGGCGCACATACGACAAGCAAGAGATAGACTTGCTTGAAGAGAAAGCCGACAGTCTGACAGCATTGGAGTTCAAATGGGGCAACAAGACGCCCAATGTGCCGAAAATGTTCCACGAGGCATACCCCCATACCGAGTTCCACGTCGTGAACAGGGAGAATTATCTGGAGTTTGTGTAGATTCTCCTAACAACAGGAAAAAACGAGGACGTGCTGTAAAAGCGCCCTCGTTTTTTTCTTGCCCTACGGGATGGGGCAAAGGGGTGTCAAAAACCACTTGATTTTCGCTTCTCTATCCGTCGGACAAGGCGGTCGAGCACTTTCCGTATCACACAGTTCACGCCCTCATGGACTTTGAGGAGGACGACAAGTTTGGGCGAGAAGAAATAATACGCCTTGACGAACGCCCGTCCTAACATACTGTTTTGCAACACATTGTCCCTATACCACCTCAGAGCCATCACCTGCGGGTGGTCGTAACTGCCATAGGCCATAGTGGCAATATAGCACCCTCCGCCGGAGCTGCCGCTCGTGCCTGAGGAGGAAGAGGACGAGTAGCTTGGCGAGGAGGAAGGACTTGGCGAAGAGGAGTAAGACGGTGTCGGCCTTACTGTCGCGGGGCGGCTTACGGGGCTTGCGCCGCAGTGATTGAATGGGGTACTATGGTTTGAGACCCAGAGGCCGGACGGCAGCACCCTGACGGCGAGAATACGGCTGATGCGGAAAGTACGGTCCTCGCCTCGGAGGTGGCAGTAGCCGCGGACGTGGGCATCAGTGTAGCCATAGGCACCAAACTCATTATTATACGAGATACCGCTCACCCGCCGTTGGGAAGTCTCGCCATTTTGCTTCTCGTACCTGATTTCTATGTCAGAGCCGCTGTCGATGGCACGTTTTATTTCGGACTCTATGGAGGACATGGGGGGAAAAAATACTATGGGGGAAATTATTATTATGGCACTACGCCCGACTTAGAAATCGGGAAAGAGGGACGGCTGCGGCGACGGCTCAGACCCATAGGTCGCTGCGGGTTGGCTGCCGTCAGGATATTTTCCCATCACATAGTCACGGACGAGGCTGGCGTGAGAGAGAGGCGACTTGAGGTCGCGATAGTCGCCGTTGGTGTTATAGTCAAGGAAAACGAAGTTCTCGCCATCTGACACCCTGTTCCTCAACCATCCGGCCATCGTATTGACGGGCTTAATGTTATCGAGCACAAACTTATATGTTGGCAAGTAAATATTTACTCGCGCGTCATAATAATCAAGGAGTTGATCGGAATACCGGTGCCCGAGCGGACTGCCCAAGCGACGCACAGTCCGCTTTAGGTTTCGCCCCGTGGCGTTGGCAAACGTACGGAAATCGACTCCCTCGCCCTCAAACACCTTGAGTCCCTGCCATACGGCCTCGACGCAAGTCGCCGTCACGCCATCGCAACCCGGGACGGGAATGCCGCCATGAGGATAGAACGGGCTGAACATTACGGCAGGCAGCCCGCCCTCCGCAGTATCGCCAGCCCTCATCGGGCCGATATAGGCTTTCGACTTGGATGTGAGGTCTATTACAGTGAAGCCAGGGTATTGTCGTTTGATTTTAGCGAATGACTTTTCCACCTTCTCCTGAGCCATTCGCTGCAAATCGGACTCTGGGGCGAAAGGGGACTTCTTCCGCAAATCGAGCAACACGTCTGCCGTGTCTTTCTTTCTCTTTGCTATGACTATCATATCCGTAGTCTTTTACAGCCGCAAGTTACTACTGTTGTGGCGATTGAGGCTTGGCAACTCCCGATTTTTTAAGGCCTGCCCTAACACCATGTTTTTCAAGAAACTCCTCGGGATATTCCTTCGCCCGCTCCATCTCACGCTCTTTCCAAGTCCTGATAGCCTCGCGGACGACCTCGGCCTGCGCCGTCGCCAGATTTTCGAAAAGTTCGTCGTTCATCCTCTTGCCTGTTGACAGGCTTGCATCAGCTGTTTGGATTGCCTCTTTTATGGCATTGTTCACCTCAAGGTTGATTTCCGAAATCATCCTTTCGGATGCCGCCATCACCTTATACTCCGAAGCCTCGTGCATCTTTTCGTACGCTCCGCTGGGCAAGAATATTTTTAGCAATGTCGGGGCTACCTCTATCAGGATGAAGAGCAATGCTATCATTACGACTGCGCTGCCGGACTCAAAGTCGTCACGCACAATGGAATGGAGAGCCTTCAGGCGCGTGGCTATGCCGTTTGCCGCCACGTCGGCGACATCAGCATACTTTTTCCGCTCCGCAGCTTTGACGACATCTTTTGCCATATAGGCGGAATCTTTGGTCACCAAGACTTTTGATGCTTCAGCGGCTTCAGTGGCTGCCATTGCCTTGTCTTGCGCTTTCAGGCTTTCTATTTGCTTTTTAGCGTTTTCGCGATTTTCTTCTGCTGCCCTCTTACCGATCTGCGCCGTCCAAATCTTGCTGTTGATCCCTTTTCTGTTATTTCCGATGTGACTTAGCTCACGCTCTTTTTCCTCTTTCCTCAATTTCTTTTCATAATCACTCAAATCGGTCCTGCCCTCTATGTTTTTTATGGCATCTCTGACATTTTCCGATTTCCGATTGAGAGGAGCGAGCTCCTTTTTTAGAGCATCAAGCTCTTTATTGTATCTATCAATTTTCGATTGCGCATCTCGGCATATTTCTTCCTGCTCGTCGATTTGCGACTGCACGCCAGGACTGAAAATGCCGCTCTGGCGTTCGCGCAAGATGCTGTCAGCCTTATGTTTATATGACTCAGCATTATTTTTCTCTCGAAAAGCATAGTCGGCTTCGCGCATCTCCACGTTTGCGAAGCGGTCAACATCCTTCTTCCCTTGCTCTAAGACTTTCACGCTTATCTCCTTCTCGAATATTTTCATCTAAAGTTTCCCACTTGGGCTAAGTGCCTGAAAATAAATTAGGTAAATGGCTG
>JBJEGU010000056.1:0-28672 GCA_051875415.1 Marinilabiliaceae bacterium | reverse complement strand
TAAAAATTTCCGCATCGGCGTTTTTTCTTCTATTTTTGGACAAATATAGACAAAAAGCGGAAGCCCCCAAGAGGGAGACCGGGTGGCGGGACACTATGGCTAAGGAACTGAAATTTGTCAAGGGGATAGGGCCGAGACGTGCGGAGGCCCTTGCGGCGGACGGCATTGCGACAGAGTCCGACGTGCTTGAGTGCTACCCGCTCAGGTACGTCGACCGGAGCAAAATATATGCCATAGGAGAACTGCGGGCCGACATGAGCTACGTCCAGATCTACGGCCGGTTCATATCGAGGCAGGTGGTGGGCGAAGGCAGCCGCAAGAGGCTGACGGCCCAGTTCGCCGACGACACCGGGGTGATTGAAATAGTGTGGTTTAAGGGGATAAACTACGTCGTCGACCAGATAAACGCCACGGACCACTACCTCCTTTTTGGCAAGCCCACGACATTTGGCGGACACATAAACATAGCCCACCCCGACATGGAGCGAGAGCCTGACCGCGCCAAGTTCGACGGCAAGATAATGCCCATATACAGCTCGAGTGACGCTATGAGGAAGGCCGGCATATCGAACAAAGTGATGACAACCATCGTCGCCAACGTCTTTGCCGACCTCACGCTCAACGGAATTGCCGAGACCCTGCCCGCCGACCTTACCGCCCGGCACAACCTGATGGGCAGGGCGCAGGCCTTGTGGACGATTCACAACCCAGCCGACCTCAAAATCCTCGAGACCGCCCGCTTCCGCCTGAAATTTGAGGAGCTGTACTACATTCAACTTGCGCTCCTTCGCAATAGGAATGTCAACCTCCGCAAAGCAGACGGCATCAAGCTCGAAAAAGCCGGCAGTCAACTGAACGAGTTCTACGCCAAGCACTTGCGCTTTGAGCCTACGGGTGCGCAAAAACGAGTGGTACACGAAGTGTGGGCCGACATGAAGAGCGGTCGCCAGATGAACCGCCTCGTGCAGGGCGACGTCGGCAGTGGCAAGACGCTCGTCGCATTGCTATGCATGCTGATAGTCACAGGCAACGGGAAACAGGCGTGCCTGATGGCCCCGACCGAAATATTGGCCAACCAGCACTACGAAAGCCTCACCGCCGAACTTGGCGGAATGGGGATAAAGACGGCCATGCTGACGGGCACAGTGAAGGGCAAGGCGAGGAAAGAGATTCTTGCGGGGCTTGCCGACGGAAGCATAGACATCGTCATAGGGACGCACGCCCTGATAGAACCCACTGTGGCCTTTAAAGACCTTGCGCTCTGCGTGATAGACGAGCAGCACAGGTTTGGCGTGGAACAACGCTCAAAACTGTGGGCTAAGAACACGCGACCGCCCCACATACTCGTGATGACGGCCACGCCAATCCCCCGCACACTGGCGATGACGATATACGGCGACCTGGACGTGAGCGTGATAGACGAGATGCCGCCCGGCAGGAAACCTGTCATCACGGAGCATTACTACAACAGCACGCGCAACCGGCTCAACGCGTTCATAAGGGGCGAGCTACGTAAAGGCCGCCAGGCGTACATTGTATACCCGCTCATAAAAGAGAACGAGAAGCTGGACTTCAAGAATCTGGAAGAGGGATATGAGTTCACACGGCAGTGCTTCCCGGAATACAGGGTATGCATGGTCCACGGGAAACTAAAAGCCGACGAGAAGGACGAGGCCATGCGCCAATTCGCCAGCGGCGAAGCCAACATAATGGTTGCCACGACCGTAATAGAGGTGGGGGTGAACGTCCCGAACGCCTCGGTCATGGTAATAGAGAGCGCGGAACGCTTTGGCCTGAGCCAACTCCACCAGTTGAGAGGCCGTGTGGGGCGAGGAGGCGACCAGAGCTTCTGCATCCTGATGACAAAGAACGAGTTGGCTCGTGACACGCGCCGGAGGATTGAGATAATGTGCTCATCGAACGACGGGTTTGAGATTGCCGAGGCCGACATGCGGCTGCGCGGTCCGGGCGACATTGACGGCACGCAGCAGAGCGGAGTGCCATTCCAACTCAAAATGGCCGATTTGGCAAGGGACGGCCAGATATTGAGCTTCGCTCGAGACTGCGCCCTTGAGACGCTGAAAGACGACCCCACCCTCGCCGGCGCGCAGAGCGCAGTCGTGAGGAACCGGCTGGCCGAGCTTCAGCGGACGAGCGTCAACTGGAGCATGATATCGTAAGACACGTGACCAAGAAAAAACGACTTCACTAAAAAACATACACAAAAAATGAGAGCTATAATAGCCATCCTGCTGGCGATCCTGGCTTTCGGCGTTGCCGCAAACGGGCAAGAGACCCGCAAGAAAATGAAATATGGCACGACCGACGACAAGAAAGCCAACGCCCTCTACAAAGAGGGGGACGGGATACTGAACACATACGGCAACGACCTGAAGCACACGCAAGAGGCTCTGGATAAATATCTTGCGGCCCTGGAGCGCGACCCCAAGTTCATTGACGCCCTCTATGCCGCCTCGGAGTGCTACAAGGACCTTAAGCAGCCCGGCAACCAGATAAACTGCATAAAGCGCGCCGTGGCCATCGACTCGACATACTGGGTGAGGGGCTACTATAATTGCGCCGTGGCTCTCTGCCAGAAAGGCCGCTTTGAGGAGGCCGCCGAGTGGTTCAACTTGTGCGACAAATATGCCAAGCAGACAAAAACCAAGATAAAGGAGAATCCGCAGTGGCGCAAAAGCGCATTTGCCAAGATAGAGATGATGAGCCACCCCGTTCCCTTCGAGCCGCAATACCCTTCGGACTACATACGCGACAGCCCCTTCGAGACTTATTGGCCTTCCATATCGCTCGACGAGACGGAGCTTGTCGTCACCTCGCGCCTCCCCCGCGACACAGTGGCCTTCCACAAGGACCCGACAATGATAGCGCGGATTGACAATGACGAGACGCAGGAAGACATGTATGTACTCCGCCGCGACGACGTCAGCAAGGAGTGGCACCCGATGGAGCCCCTGTACAGGATTAACACAGACTTCAATGAAGGCACGCAGTCGCTTTCGCCTGACGGGCGATGGATGTTCTACACGGCGTGCGGATATGGCGACTCGAAAGGGTCGTGCGACATATATTTCTCCCAGCGAACAGCGAAAGGGTGGACAAAAGGCGTAAACATAGGCGCACCGGTGAACACGGCGGCATGGGAGAGCCAGCCTTGCTTCTCGGCTGACGGCAAGACGCTTTATTTCGTCAGGGGCGACGCCAAGAGTCCGTACAGGCGGGGCAACATATTGAGGGCGAAGGTGACAGGCCTAAACGCTCAAGGAGTCCCGACCTTCGGCAAGGTCTACAACCTTGGCGACTCAATCAACACCGACGGCGACGAGAGCCACCCATTCATCCACCCCGACGGCAAGACGCTCTACTTCTCGTCCGACACGTGGCCCGGCGTTGGCGGCAAGGACATATTCGTCAGCCGCCTTAAAAAGGGGAAATGGACGACACCGGTCAACATAGGCTACCCAATTAACACGGCGGACGACGACGAAGGCTTCATCGTGACGGCGAGCGGACGGACCGGCTACTACAACTCGGTGCGCACCATAGGAACCCGGCGCAAGAGGGAGGTGAAGATGTTCGAACTCTACCCCGCCATACGCCCGAAGCCCGTGCCATTCGTCCGCGGCGTGATAACAGACTGTGACACAAAGGCCAGCATAGAGGCCACCATATCGCTCGACAGGATGCCCGACGGCAAGAACATAGCCCTAAGCCGCGCATTGGCCGATGGGTCGTTCACCATGGCGCTACCCGGGGCGGCAGACTATCTGCTCTCCGTCAACGCCAAAGGCTACTTCTTCCACTCGCAGAAATTCAGCGTCACGGACGTCAGCAAAATGCAAGGCCCGATAACCCTCACGAGCGAGTCGACCTGCCTCACGCAGCTCAAGGTCGGCAAGAAGATCGCGCTCCGCAACATATACTTCGACACAGACAAGTACGAGATAAAGCCTGAGAGCAAAGTCGAGCTCGACATAGTTGTCCGCATCATGAAAGAGAACCCCGGCATAAGGGTGGAGATAAGCGGCCACACGGACAACCGTGCGTCGGTGCAGCACAACCAAGTACTCTCCATGAACCGCGCCAAGTCGACCGTTGAGTACCTCGTGCAGCACGGCATAGACCGCTCGCGCCTTGAGATTAAAGGCTACGGACTCAGCATGCCTTGCGCCACGAACGACACCGAAGAGGGTCGTCAGTTGAACAGGCGAATTGAGGCCAAGATAATAGAGTAAAAGGCACGTCTACAAAAGGCAGAGGCCGCCCGACGCAACATCGGGCGGCCTCTGCCTTTTCTCCAAGCATGTATGAGGACTTTTTATTTCCTCACACGCAAGTCGGATAGGAGGAAACGCTTACAATAGAAGGCGTTAAGATCAATCTTCTCTTTAACGCCGGGGATGGTGCCCCGATCAGTGAACTGCCAGAAGTCCGCCCCTGAAGGACGAATGGGCGAACCGTAAATCGCCACCCAGAGCGGGTAGTCGGGGTAATCGTCGGCAAGATGGAAGTCGCTGCTGAACTTATAGCCGCAATAGATGATGGGCTTAGTGCCATACCTCTTCTCCAGCCTGCGGACAAGAGACTTAAGGACTTTGCGCACCTTGGGGACGCTGCCGCCGAGGATGCTCTCCTCAAGGTCTATCACTGGAGCCATATCACCCTTGACAAGGCCGCTGTTGGATATGAAGTTGTCGGCCTGCGCATTGGCGTCGCTCGGTGTCATGACATGGTACGCGCCTACGAGAAACCCGGCAGACCTCGCCCCGCCCATATTACAAAGGAGGCAATCGTCGACATAATTCGTTCCTTCCGTTGCTTTAATCATGACGAAACCAATCGACACTGCTGCCGATGACTCATCACGCCCCTGGATATGGGTGGTGAGGTCGTATGGGATGAGCGAGACGGCAGGCCAGTCGATCCGGCCCTGATAATGGCTGACATCGATGCCATAAGCGTCGGCGTCGGGAACCTTGGGCATAAGGAAGAAATAGGCGTATACCTTGTTGACGTACGGGATGCGGGAGCCCAAATCGCGACCCGCCTTTGTGAAGAAGATGAAAGCGAAGAAGAGAACCCCGAAAATGAGGACTGCGAGCGAGGCTAAAGCCACCTTACGCCGCGTAGTCACGCGCTTGCCTTTGCGCGCCGCCTTAGGCTTGGTCTTGATACCCTTTGACTGTTTCATCGGACTATAAAACGGGGGCAAAGATAGGGAAATGCGTACGATATTTTATAAATTTGTGGCAACAGGCGACTTTTGCGTATGGTTATTACAGACATAGCCCTCGTGGCTGTGGGCATCGCCCTCGTCATATGGGGAGCGGACAAGATGACAGCGGGTGCTGTGAGCGTGGCTGCGAGACTTGGCGTGCCGCAGATTGTCATAGGCCTGACCATCGTAGCCATAGGCACATCGGCGCCGGAGCTTTTCGTGAGCCTTGCCTCGGCCATAAAGGGGACGCCGGACATTGCCGTGGGCAACATCGTGGGGAGCAACATATTCAACACTCTCGCCATTGTCGGCGCGGCGGCCGTAGTCGCCCCCCTGAGCATTGCGGTCAAAACGATAAAAATAGACTTGCCAATATCCGTGGCCGCCGGTGTGGCGCTGCTCGTTTTGAGTCTGGACGGTGACATTTCAAGGCTCGACGCCATAATCCTCTTAATCTTATTTGCCGGCTTCATCGCTTACACTCTTCGGCGCGCCCGCGAAGGAGGGGAAGGCGAGGGGACAGAAGCCGGAGAACCGCTCACAGGGGTCAGGGCGACGCTGTTCATCGTGGGCGGACTGGCTTGCCTCGTGTTCGGCAGCAACCTGTTTGTCGACGGGGCCAAGGGCGTGGCCAAAGCCATAGGGGTGTCGGACGCCGTGATAGGACTGACCGTCGTGGCCCTTGGCACATCGCTGCCTGAGCTTGCGACGAGCGTGGTGGCGGCGAGGAAAGGCAACAGCTCCATAGCCATAGGCAACGTCATAGGCAGCAATGTGTTCAACATCCTGATGATACTGGGCGTGACTGGCGCGATATCGCCCATGCGGATAGAGGGAGTCGGCGCTGTGGACATGGCCGTCATGGCGGCCGGGGGGCTGGCGATGTGGCTCTTTTGCGCCACGAAACGCACAGTAGAGCGTTGGGAAGGCGCGGCGATGCTGGCCGCCTATGTGGCATACATAGGCTACCTCATTTACAATGTTTAAATATAAAGCAATAAACACAATAAGATGAACATAGCTCTCATAGGCTACGGCAAGATGGGCAAGACGATTGAAGAGATAGCCCTTAGCCGCGGACACAAGATAACCGAGAAAATAGACCTCAACCTGCCCGGATCATTCGACAGCGAAGGCTTCAAGGCCGCCGACATCGTGATAGAGTTCACCGCGCCCTCCGTCGCCTACTCCAACTACATCAAGTGTTTCGAGAGGGGCAAGGCCGTAGTATCCGGCACAACGGGCTGGCTGAGCAAGTTGCCCGAGATAAAGGGGATGTGCAAAGACGGGGCTCACACATTCTTCTACTCGTCGAACTTCAGCCTTGGCGTGAACATATTCTTCGAGCTCAACCGCCATTTGGCCAAGATAATGAACCAGTTCGACGCGTACCGCCCCTCGATGACCGAGACTCACCACATCCACAAGCTCGACGCCCCGAGCGGCACGGCCATAACGCTCGCCGAAGGCGTCGTAGAGAACCTCGACAGGGTGAAAGACTGGAAACTCGACCGCACGATTTGGACAGCGGGCGACAAGCCTACCGAAATCGCCAATGAGAACATAGGGGCCGACGAGCTGCCCATAACGGCCTACCGCGAAGGTGAGGTGCCAGGCATCCACACCGTGAGGTACGACTCCGATGCCGACTACATCGAGATAAAGCACAGCGCCAACAGCCGCCGCGGATTCGCCCTCGGCGTGGTACTCGCAGCCGAGTACACCAATGGCAAAAAGGGATTCTACGGGATGCACGACATGCTCGGCTTTTAGGCAATAAGAGACAGACATGGCAAACGACAGCAACAAGGTCAAAGGACAGGGGAGCCTCAGGAATCGGCTCGCCGCATGCACCCCGATAGACTGGGTGCTGACAGGACTTGTCACCCTCATATATGTAGGGATGATAATATGGACGGGCAATGCATGGCTACTGATAGGTCTGCCGATAGTGTTCGACCTGTACTCGATGCGATACATCCATTGGGGATGGTGGAAAAAGCCTAAACCAGGCAAGAAGCCGTCGGTACTTCTGGAGTGGGTTGACGCGATAGTGTTCGCCCTCATAGCCGTGTCGCTTGTGAACGTATTCCTGTTTCAGAACTACCAGATTCCGACATCCTCTCTTGAGAAGTCGCTCCTTGTCGGCGACCATCTGTTTGTCAGCAAGGTGTCGTACGGGCCAAGGATGCCGAACACGCCCATCAGCATGCCAATGGTTCAGAACACCCTGCCGCTGCTGAACACGAAGTCCTACCTCGAATGGCCTAACTGGGACTATCACAGACTGGCGGGGACAGACAGCGTGAGGCGCGGCGACATAGTCGTATTCAACTTCCCGGCGGGCGACACGGTGTGCGTCAACATGACGAACCCCGATTACTATTCAATAATCCTTGGTCAGGGCATCAACTCGCTTCAGCGCGGCGACATATCGAAACTGGAGACGTTCGGCACGTCGTGGGAGAGGAACCACTACCTTTCGGAGCTTGGGCGGCAGAAAGTCCGGCAGCCGTCGTCGCCTCTGAGCGACATCATATGGAGACCGGTGGACCGCCGCGACTGCTACGTCAAGCGATGCGTAGGACTGCCCGGTGACACATTGCGGATAACCCATAACACGGTAAGCATAGACGGGCGCGAGCTTAAAGACTACCCAGATGTGCAACACTGCTACCGAGTGGAGTCGAGCATCATGCTGCCCGACAAGTTCTTCAGCCAGTTCGGCATATCAGAAGAGGATCGCGCGCAAGCGGGGCGCGGGCCTGTCTACATTCTTCCGCTGACACGCGAGAAGGCCGCCGCCGTAGGCAAACTGAGTCAGATAAAGTCGATTGAGATATTCGACGAGGAGCCAGACTCTATGGGCCTTAGCGTATACCCTTACAGCACGGACTACCCATGGAGCCGCGACAACTATGGCCCTATTTGGATTCCGAGGCACGGCGCGACCATAGACCTCACTCCCGCAAACGCCCTGATGTATGAAAGGGTGATAACAGCCTACGAGGGGCACAGACTCGACGTCAGGGGGGGCAAAGTCTTCGTAGACGGCACAGAGGCTGCCACCTACACTTTCGGCATGGACTACTACTTCATGATGGGCGACAATCGCCACAAGTCGGCCGACTCGAGGTATTGGGGCTTCGTGCCCGAGGATCACATCATTGGCCGTCCCCTGTTCGTATGGCTGTCGCTTGACCCCGACAAGTCGGGCTTCGGCAAGTTGCGTACTGACAGGATCTTCAAGACCGACTTCGACAGGCAGTGGTAAAGCGCAAGGCCACATTCTCGTGGCGCGGAAGCAAATACTCGATAGCATTCGCGGTAGTCGTCATCGCCGCCGCCGTATGGGTGAGGGCTTACGAGCTGATACCGCCCATCGCGCTCGCCTCGTGGGCTTACATCCGCACCGACACGTTTGTGCGGCTGGCGCAATGGGTAGAGGCGCACACGCCAATGAGCCGCGCTTTGCTATCATGGGGGCTTGCGGCATTGTTCGCCACCGGGGCTGTGGCCTACGTCATGTGCTTCATTGCCGAACTGGGGGTCTACACCACCCCTGACCATCCGCGGAACGGCATTGACAATGGGACGAGGCTGTGCCTCGTGAGCAAAGTGAAATATGGCGTGGCGAGAAACGAAGAGTCGCCAGACGGCTATTACCGTACGCACAGAGTGGGAGCTATCAGGCGCGGCGACCATGCACTGACAAGCACCCCGGCGGGCGTTATAATACAGCGCATCGTGGCAAAACCTGGCGACACGGTGCGAGTCGCCGATGCCGCCCTCTACGTCAACGGCGACAACGATGCCGACACGCGCCATGCGGTGGCGACATTCTGCCTCAATAAACGAGTGGCATACGCCGACCTGCGCACACTGAAGCAGGCCAACGAGGATCTGGGCGACTATGCGAAGACAGACACCCTACCCCGCGGGATAACATTCCGAGACGGCCACACTGCGCACGCCGACACTACGGCCACCCGCCTGCCAGTGAGGCGTCGGCTTCGCGAGTGGGCGATGCAGACTTTCGCCCCTATGCAACCAAACCTCTACGACGTGAGGTGCTACCCCCATTCGCCAGCATACCTATGGAACGCATACCAGTGGGGACCGATGAGGCTGCCACGCAAAGGCGACGTGATGGCTCTCACCTACGCCAACGTTGCCCTCTACGGGCCGATGGTCAAAGAGTATGAGGGCGTGACGCTTCATCCCGCCAAGGGACAGACATACAAATTCAAAATGAGCTACTACATGACCTTGTGCGACGACAGGGACGTGCTGTGCGACAGCAGGAGTTTCGGCCCCATACCAGAATCGAAAGTAATGTCGTACGTGGCTTTCTTTTAAACATTTAAGACAATGAGGATCAAGACACTATTAGCCATAGCAGTACTTAGCTTATCCGCCGTCGGCTGCAACACGAGGCAAGATGACGGACAGGCCTCCGCCGCGGCAGAAATTGGCGAGCTGCGCAAGGTGCGCCCTCAGGATTTGAAAAACGCCATACAGCTCATATCGGACGACTGGATGCTGCTGGCCGCCGGCAATGAGAGCGACTTTAACGAGATGACAATATCGTGGGGCGAGATGGGTGAACTCTGGGGGCGGCCTATAATTACCGTTTTTGTCGACACGACACGCTTCACGCACAAGTATATGGAACGGGAGGAGTACTTCACGGTGTGCGGATTCGCTCCCGAGTATAAGGACGATTTGCAATACCTTGGCCGTCATTCTGGTCGAGACGGGGACAAACTTGCAGAGACCAAGCTCAATGCCGCCTTCACAGAGCTTGGCAACCCTTACTTCAATGAGGCATCGGTCGTAATCGAGTGCCGCAAGATATACGCCAACGACTTCGACGCAAGCAAAATGACAGGCGGAATGGAGGATTTCTACACCAAGCGCGGCTCCGTCCACACAGTGTACATTGGCGAGATAACCAATGTCTGGGCAAAATAAGAATTGGACATGCAGAGAAGCTTTCGCATAATACTGGGCCTTTTAGCCTTATTGATGTCCGCCAGCGCAAATGCGCAAAGGATGGGCAGGCAAGAGTATGTGGCAAAATATAAGGCGTGGGCCATCGCCGAAATGAACCGAACGGGCATTCCCGCCAGCATAACCCTTGCGCAAGGAATTTTGGAAAGCGACTGCGGCAACTCCGACCTCGCCGTGGAGGCGAACAACCACTTCGGCATCAAGTGCCACTCCGACTGGACTGGCAAAACCATGCATAAGGACGACGACCGCAACAACGAATGCTTCCGCAGCTACGACAACGCCTACCAGAGCTTCAAGGACCACTCGGACTTCCTGACGAGCAAGAGCCGCTACTCACAGCTGTTCGAACTCGACAAGACAGACTACAAGGGATGGGCTAAAGGCCTGAAAAAATGCGGATACGCGACCGAGCGGACATATGCCGAGCGACTGATAACCATAATAGAGGAAGAGGGACTCGACGTATATGACACCGGCGACTACCAGCCCGACGAGACGACCGACGAGATGGGCAGCCTGAGCGACGACGCCAACAACACTGACAATCAGGAGTCAACGCCCACCAAACAGCAGGACAGAAAGCACAAGGGCGTAAAGAGCGGCGACAAGACCCGACGCTCACCGAAAGTGAAGGCCGCTTTCGCAATAGACCCGCTGCCCACGCACGGAGTGAAGTACAACAACGGGGTGCAATACGTAGAGATTGGCCAGTCCGACACGTTCCAGAACATCGCGAGCGAATTCCACATGATGCTGTGGGAGATTTACAAGTACAACGACCTCTCGCAAGACGCAGAAATATCCAAACTCCAATACCTCTACCTGAGGCCAAAGCGCAACAGGTCACACCCCGACTGCAAGACGCACGAGGTGAAGCACGGCGAAACCCTGTGGGACATAGCCCACGCCTACGGCGTAAAGCTCAGTAAGCTCGAAAAACGCAACGGGCTTCTTCATGGCGAGAACCCGGACGAGGGGACTATCATCTACCTGCGCTAAGCAAAGGGTAAAGGACATGAAAAGAAGCATTTGCGCATACGCGATGATTCCCGTGCGCTCAACCCCCGCGGAGGGAGCGGAGATGGTGACGCAGATTCTGTTCGGCGAGATGTACGACGTGTTTGAGACCGTAGGCCGCTGGGCGCGAATCCAGACCGTGGACGACAGCTACCCCGGATGGATTGACGCAAAGCTCGTCACGGATGTTAGCGACGAGGAGATCGAGAGATGGACTAATGGGAATTGGTACGTCATGCATAAGACGTGCAATGTAATAGAGGGGGCGGGGAAAAGCATAGTCGGCGACTATGGAGAAATACCGACCGATGGAGTTCCTATAGTCATCCCAATGGGATCAAGTATTTGCGACTGCGACATTCATGGAGGGGAAACAACTATTATGTTCGAATTCTCCTTAAACCATGATGGATATGCACAATTTTGTCGCAAGGATAATTTCCACATCCGCCCCAAGACACCCGTAGAGTGCGCAAAGGAACTAATTGGCGCGCCATACCTTTGGGGCGGGCGGACAGTGTTCGGCATCGACTGCTCGGGGCTTGTACAAATAGCCTATAAAGTGTGCTACGTCAAATTGCCGCGCGACGCGTCGCAGATGGTAAAGCTCGGGACGTACGTCACGATAGGCGAGCAGAAAGAGAACGACTTGGCATTTTTCGCCAACGAAAGCGGTCACATAACCCACGTGGGGCTGTGTATGGACGGCGGGCGGATTATACACGCGTCTGGTTCTGTCCGCATCGATACGCTTGACAGCCAAGGGATATATAACAAAGGGCGCAAATGCTACACTCACAAGCTCGCTTGCATAAAACGGCTGTGGAACGATAATCTGCAAGAGCAAATCAAGCTCCATGAGCCACCTCACGGAACACATGAAGTCTTCCAACGTTAACCGGAGCGTTGTAGACGAGCGAAAACCCAATAGAACTAAAAATCAGCGCAAAGCCCCGACTGCACGCCAGAAGGCTTTGCGCTGTTTTTTATATCTCGCTACTCAATTATCACCAAGCCCGCCCCTGCCTCTTGATGGCGGGCTTGAGAGCCGTGAACCACAGGGCTATGGCGACTGCCGACCAGACGAGACCCGCCCACCCTATGAAACCGACACCCGCAGCCGAGCAGACCACGCCACCGACAGCCGCCCCGCTGCCGATGCCAAGATTGAAAATGCCGGAGTAAATGCTCATGGCCACGGCGGTGTCGGAAGCTGAAGTCATAGCGATAAGCTCACTCTGCTGAGCGATATTGCACGCGGTGGTCGAAAGCCCCCAAGCCAGGCACACTGCCCACACAGCCCACTCGCTGACTGCGGAGAGCCTGAGGAGCGCAAGGCACACGGCCATAAGCACAGCCATGAAGCCAATAAAGCGCAGAGGGCCACGACCATAGAGCCTTGCGAAAACCTGCCCGCCAATTATTCCCGCAACGCCGAAAAGCATAAGCGTGAACGTGACGTTCTGCTCCGTCATAGACGCCACCTGAGCAAGGAAAGGCTCGATGTAGCTGTAGGCCGTGTAGTAGCCCACCACCCAAATAGCGGTGAAGGCATAGAGTAGAACCAACGCCCTGTTGCTCAGAAGGATGGGCAACTTACGTACTGAGAACTTGCCCTCGCTCGGGAGGTGGGGCAGAGTGACGGCCATAAAAACAAGCGCAAGGGCGGCCACGCCAGCCACGCTCAAGAAAGTCATACGCCAGCCAAGGAGAAGCCCCACGGCACGACCAAGAGGCAGACCGACAATCATGGCCACAGCACTGCCCGTGGCTATGGTACTTAGGGCCATGGCCTTATGGCCTGCCGGGACAATACGCACTGCCATAGGCGAAACGATGCTCCAAAAAATGGAATGGCAGCAGGCCACGCCCACTCGGCTCGCCATAAGCATGGCATAACTGCCCGAAGCCCACGACATGCACTGGAAGGCAGCAAACGCGCCAGCCAACACGAGCATAAGCCTGCGCATTTCCATCCGGCTCGCCAAAATCATAAGCGGGAGCGAAAGGAGAGCCACGCACCACGCGTAGACAGAAATCAGCATGCCCGTCTCGCTCTCCGTCTTGCTGAAATCGGAGGCGATGTCGGAAAGGAGGCCTATGGGCACGAACTCTGACGTGTTGAATATGAAAGCCGCCATCGTTAGGCCGACGAGAGCAGCCCAATGGCGCAGCGTCATGCGCCCTTCAGGGATAGAATCATTAGCCATACGGGATGTTTGCCGTAATATGAAAAAATACGCGGCAAAAGTAACAACTGACTATAAATGATGCTCGTAAACGGTTAACAAATTAGGTTAAAAGACACGGAGGCGAAGAGGGCGGGCGCAAACAAGTTGCACACTTTTTGTATATTTGTAGAGTTGGGGAGGTGGGCGAAGCCCGGCTCCCCGAACCGCGACCACGAGATATGCGCAAATCATTATAACACAAACACATCTTGCAAGCCATATGTCAGTAGAGACGATACTTTTTGGTACATCAATCCTATTCTTCCTGAGCATCCTCGCGTGCAAAGCGGGCTACAGGTTCGGCGTGCCGTTGCTTCTGCTCTTCCTTGGGGTGGGAATGATATGCGGTTCCGATGGCTTCGGCATACAATTCTCAAGTCTGCCAACGGCTCAGGCGATAGGCACGGTCGCCCTATGCATAATACTCTTCTCGGGCGGACTCGACACTAAACTATCAGACATAAAGCCGGTCATGGGGCCGGGAGTCATACTCGCCACGCTTGGCGTGGTACTCACGGCATTGCTGACGGGCGCGCTCATACACGTCATCTTCAACATCCCCGCCCTCGGGACAATCCCCCTCAGTCTGACGGCCTCGCTGCTCCTTGCGGCCACAATGTCATCGACCGACTCGGCCTCGGTGTTTTCAATCCTGCGCGGCAAAGGCCTTCACCTGAAGAACAACCTGCGGCCAATGCTCGAGCTGGAGAGCGGAAGTAACGATCCAATGGCCTACATGCTGACAATCACGCTCATAAGTCTGCTGACTCAGGGTGGCTCACCCAACTACGGCGAAGCGGCGCTCCAACTGGTGACGCAGTTCGCCGTAGGCACGCTTATCGGCCTCGTCTTCGGCTACGCGTTCGTTTGGGTCATAAACAAGATAAAGATTGACAATGCGAGCCTCTACCCGATCCTTGTCCTGACAGCGTGCATCTTCGTCTTCTCGGCATCATATTTTATGGGGGGCAACAGCTATCTCGCCGTCTACATTGGCGGCGTGGTCATGGGCAACTCGCGCTTCGTGCATAAGCGTTCGGCGGTCAATTTCTTCGACGGCCTCGCGTGGCTGAGCCAGCTTGTGGTGTTCCTCGCCCTCGGCCTCCTGGTGAACCCGCACGAGCTGCTGCCTCTGATAGTGCCAGGCGTGATCGTCAGCCTGCTGATGATATTCGTGACACGCCCGTTGAGCGTGTTCGCCTGCCTGCTGCCCTTCAAAGGCATAAGCCGCGACAGCAAGACGTTCATATCGTGGGTTGGACTGCGCGGAGCGGTGCCCATTATTTTCGCTATTCTCGCCCTTGCGGCTGATGTCCCTCACGCGCGGTTCATATTCAACATAGTGTTCATTTGCACGCTCGTCTCGCTCATTGTCCAAGGCACGACATTGGCATCTGTGGCAAAAAAACTAAACCTCATCGACACGCCCAATGAGCTTGGGCGCGTAAAGGACTTCGACATGGAACTGTCGGACGACATCAAGTCGATTCTTGCCGAGCTGACCATCTCGGAGCAGATACTTAACTACGGCGACAAACTGCTAAAACTGCCATTGCCAGAAAATTGCGTGGCGGTACTCGTAAAGCGCGGCGAGACATATTTCGTCCCGACAGGAAAAACTGAGTTGATGATAGGCGACAAGGTCCTCCTGATATCCGACGACCCCAAGGGGCTAAAAGACGCGTTGGCTCAGATGGGAGTAGCGCCAGAGGAAGGAACAGATGCGGACGACGCCCAAACGACTTTCAAAGACATATTCACCAATACCCACAAAGACATCATAGGTGGGATAAAGGACATCAGCTCTAACATAAAGAACGGCCAGTTCCTTAAATTTTAGACATTTCTCAACCACATAATGGAGACGAGCAACAAACTGATAGCCCCCGGGGCCAAAGCCCTCATATTCGACATGGACGGGACCCTTATTGACAGCCTTGAGCTGAACTGGCAGGCTATGGACACCGCCTTGCGCGAGCAAGGGATCGTAATAGAGCGCGAAGAGTTCATCGGAATGACAGGGCGGTCGATAGAGGAGATTGCGCGCCTCATTGTCGAGAGGCACGGGCAGCGGAGGGCGGATTGCGACGCCATTGTAAGGCGCAAGCGAGAGATTGCCAACAGCAAAGCCGAGGAGGTTGAGGAGATTACAGTAGTAGCCGACGTGGCACGCGCGGCCAAAGGCAAGTTGCCTATGGCCATTGGCACGGGCAGCGACAGGAACAGGGCGGAGTTGATGCTCGCGTCGACGGGCCTGCTCGATTTGTTCGACTACATTGTGGCGGCGGACGACGTGGAGAAGCACAAGCCGGACCCTGACACATTCTTGCGCTGCGCTGAGCTGATGGGGGTGCGCCCCGAGGAGTGCCAGGTGTTCGAGGACGGCGACACGGGCATTGAAGCCGCACGAAGAGCCGGGATGATTGTCACGGACGTCAGGCCATTCATTTAGCGGGACGAGTCACATATCCGCACAAAGGGAAACACTGAACTTCGCCTGCGTAAGAACAAAACGGCGAAATATGCGTAAGAGCGGTTCGAAAAACGCACACTTCAGTAACAACCAACTACAAAATGGGACTCAGAATCCTAATCTCAGCACTCTGCGCGCTCACTTGCGCATCGTCATTCGCCCAGGAGGAAACCGCCGAAGCAACGGCGCAGCCCGCTTCGAAATGGAAGACAGGCGTATTCACCTCACTGACGGTAAACCAGATAACGCTCAAGAACTGGGCGGCGGGCGGCAAGAACTCATTCACCGGCACATGGTTCGCCAATGGCTACGCCAACTATAAGAGCGACAAGGCCACATGGGACAACACCCTTGAGCTCGGCTACGGAATAATGAGGTACAAGGGAGAGGACTTCCAAAAATCGGAAGATAAAATCCACCTCTCGTCGGTATACGGCTACGACGCTGCCCGCCAAAAGTTGTTCTACTCAGGCCTGCTCGACTTTAAGACACAGTTCGGCAAGGGCTATAAATATGACGTAGACACCACTCTCGTCTCGAAATTCATGTCGCCGGGCTACCTGAACTTCTCCCTTGGTATGCTATACAAGCCAAACGACAGGCTGTCAATCTACCTGTCGCCAGTGGCAGCCAAACTCACCATTGTCGGCGACACGGTGTTCGCCACGACCTATGGCGTGGACGAGGGAGAGAACGTCAGGGGCGAGTTCGGTGCCACAGCCAAAGTGACATATAAGCATCCGGACATCGTAAAGAACGTGGACTACTACTTCCGAGGCGACTTCTTCACAAACTGGAAGGACCACCCCGAGCATATTGACTGCGACATAGAGACCGGATTTAACCTAAAGGTAAACGATTGGCTCACAGCCCTAATCAAGGTGAACCTGCTCTTCGATGACGACATAAAATATAAAGAGCAGTACACCGTGACGGCCGACGACGGCACAACTACCATCATGACCCGCGAACGCGGTGCCCGGCTACAGTGCAAAGAGCTGCTCGGCTTCGGACTCTCGTTCAAATGGGACAAGAAATAAGGACAAGGCAGAAAGAGAAACGCAATGAGATGCGCCCCGCCACAGACAAAGGAGGCGAGGCGCATCTCGCTTTTGTGGACTAAAGCCCGGCGACACTCGGCATCCGCTTTAAGCACAAGTGAGTGTTCGCACAGCGCAAGCGGCATTTGTTAAAGTGGCCGAGAGTGGGAAAGACTATTGCCTTTTTGAAGTAAATTAGGCAGATTTAAGCCTAAAGGAGATATGCACTACCTTCTGATACGCAATGCGCGATTACCGAAGCCCGACGGCGAAGAGGTTGAGACCTCAATCCTGATGGCCAACGGCCGGATAGTAAGCCTTGGCACAGGGACCCAGCACCCGTTGACCGACACGACCGAAATTGACGCCGCCGGATGCTACGTCATGCCATCGCTCATAAGCCTGAGCAATCCGCGCCCCGCCAACATAGATGACGACAGCCTGAGCGACATGAATTTTGAGAATGCGACGGCGGGCATAACCTCCATAATGACAGTCTCGCCAAACATTGAGGACAACATTTCAGAACTCCGAATGGCCAAGGTGCCGCTGCTCAACTACGCCATCCACCTGCCCCTGAGCCAGATAACGCTCTCGGACAGCAAACGCATCTACCGCCTGATGATACGTGAGGGCGTGGCTACGGCAATAATGCGCATAGGAGACGAACGGCATGACAGCCCACTTGAAATGTCGCCCCACATCACAGCCGCACGCATTCTCGGCCTGCGTGTCTTGTTCGACATGCGCGGGCTCATAGACAGGGCAGAGCGGCTGAAACAGCTACGAGCCATTTGCGAAACATTGAGGGAAGACAGCATGAACATGGCCTATATCATTGGCATTGAGTATGATGACGAGCTATCTATCATAAACGAGGCTTCGGGCTGCTGCGACCTTGCGGCCCACCTTTCGTTCGACCCGTTTGCGCATAGCAAGAATATCGGCAAACTCTCCGGCCAGACAGTGGCACAGACTCTTCGCAACAACAACTGGTGTTCGCTCGGCTTGGCATATAGTGCTGCGAAAGCAATAAAAGAGCGTTGGCCCGACATGACGCCGGAGATAGTGTCGCGCAACAAGCTCCCCCTTCTCAATGCGCTAATCGCAGAGCCGATGCTCAGTCCGTATGAGCTTGCCGAGTACGCCGTAAGCCGCCCCGCTGAGTTTGTCGGGCTAAGGCCACCGCTCGGCATCATAAGGGAAAGCGCACTGGGCAACCTCATAGTCTGGAACCACAGTTTCACTGACGACGCACGCTTTGCCGCCCCGCAAGGTGACATACAGGACGTATCGTTGCGCGGACGGATAGACTATGTGGTGATGAACGGGCAGATTGTGGTTAACGACAAGTTCAGACCCGAGGCCGTTTGCGGGCGACACCTGTATGGGCGAATCGTGAGATAAAACAGAAAGAGGGCGAACACACACTGTCATATATGGTGATACTGGTGTCGCAATCGGCGCAAGCGGATGAAGACAGGAGTGGGGCCGCACAAACCACACACACATAGGCACTAAAGGCGAAAGCGCAGCTCTTTAGCCCATAGAAGGCAGCGGCGGCATCGTAAATTTAACTTTTCACACTGCCTTGATTTTCAAGATATTACAATACACAACAGTTACCACATAACACAAATTGCCGATATTTAACGATGCAATTTGCTCTTATTCAGAGAAGGCAAGTAGTTTTGCCACAGCGAATTTGTAAGCCGGCGAAGCAGAAGAGAGCTGGATAAATGCGAATCGGCAGCTTCACCACTTCGTGAAAGGAGCCACACAACACCTCCACGACAGAGGCTGAGACGCCAAGCATGCCTTAGATGGCAAGCGGGCGCCGCCACCGACTTACAGCAAAACAACCAAATGACCAAGAACAGTTTAATCTGTATGTTATGGCTCGCCGTAATGGCAATAGCGACCACGTCGAGCAAAAAGGAGAGTCAGGAAACCATTTACGCCGGAGAGATTTCCGGCCTTGAGAATGAGGAGCTGATATGCGGCGGGCAGATAGACCCCGACTCGCTGAACGGCAAGATGCTAATCCTGAGCTTTTGGGCATCATACGACGCCACATCGCGCGTCAACGCCTACAACCTTGTCAACATCCGCGACAAGTTCCATAATGAAGAGCTGGCCGGAGCCGACGGACTTGAAGTAGTATGCATCTCGCTTGACGTGTTCAAATCGCCGGTCAGGAAGGCAATAGAAGCCGACGGTACGCAGTGTTTCTACCATATTTGCGACTATATGGGTGAGGATTCACCTTTGGCGAGCAGGTTCGACGTGAACAGGCCGGTCAACTTGCTCATCAGCCCCGACGGTCGAATCTTGGCACGCGACTTCGGCACAAGCACAATAGCTGAGACTCTAAGATTCCTCAAAACGACCGACAACGCCCAAGGGTAGCCCAACGTCCTGCCAGATAACGCCGGCAGCGAGAAACAAGTCGCCCCATAGCCCGTAAAGATGCAGGCATAAGAGACAAAAGCAGATGAGAACATTATTGTCACAGTGGGGAACGGTAGCTCTGATCGCGATGCTTGCGCTGTCCATTCCCGATAAGGCGAACGGACAAAACTCACGACATTGCATGCCAGAAATCTCGCTAAGCAATCCGCAGGGCGAGACAATAAAGCTGAGCAGCCTGAGAGGCAAAGTCGTCCTTGTCGACTTCTGGGCCTCGTGGTGCGGCCCATGCCGCGCGGAAAACCCCAACGTCGCCCGCTGCTACGCCAAGTACAAGAACAGACGATGTAAGAAGGGCGACGGGTTCGAGGTCTTCAGCATATCGCTCGACGTGAATAAGGACAGGTGGCAAAAAGCCATCAAATCTGACAGGATGACTTGGGCATGGCAAGGATGCGATTTTCGCGGATGGGAAAGCCCGGCGGCCAAGAACTTGGGCATAAAGCAGATTCCGAGTAACTTCCTTATAGACAAAGACGGAGTGGTTATGGCATCAAACCTCACGGGCGAGAGCTTATGCGAGTTCCTGAAAGGGATATTCGGAGAATGACAAATTGACAGACAAGAGGTGGCGGCACACAAGATCTTATTGGGTGCCGCCATTTTTATGTGTGACAAAAATGCCAATCTGCGCCAAAACGGCAGCCACGGCATCAGTGGCAAACGTTTTGCGCAGCGGGGTGTGGCAAAATGTGCGACAAGCATAATGCTACACAACACATAACAGAAAAAAGAAAAACGACATATGAACCAGGAAGAGAATAAGAAAGCCGAGGAGGCTGAGAAGCAGACAGATGATAGCGCGCAGCAATCTCCGGACACATCAGAGGGCGCAGCCAAAGAGGCGGCAGCCGAGAAGACGGAAGAGAAGCCAGCCGAGGATGCGCAGCCTTCGGAGGTTGAGACCCTGAAGAAGCAGCTCGCCGAACTGAACGACAAGTACCTGCGCACGTGCGCCGAGTATGACAACTACAGGAAGCGCACAGTGCGCGAGAAGGCGGACTTGCTCAAGAGCGCGGGCTCCGACATCATACTTGGCCTGTTGCCAGTTGTGGACGACCTGGAGCGCGCCCTCGGTCACATAAACGAGGCTTCGGACATCGAAGCGCTGAAAGAGGGGGTCGGACTCATCTACAAGAAATTCAACGACTACCTCGCCAAGCGAGGCGTAACGGAGATCGAGACCAAAGGCCTGCCCCTTGACACCAACGTCCACGAGGCCATAACTATGATACCCGCCCCGACTCCGGACATGAAGGGCAAGATTCTTGACTGTACCGAGAAGGGGTATAAACTCGGCGACAAAGTCCTTAGGTTCGCCAAAGTTGTCGTCTGCCAATAGGTGGCGGGACGTGCGACATGCACACGAGACTCCGACGCGGGCTTTTTGTTGACGCGGAGGAAGAGTGGCATGCATGAAGGCGGGCTAAAATTGAAATGCGATTATGGCAAAGAGAGATTATTACGAAGTCCTTGGGGTGAGCAAAACGGCCACGCCGGCCGAGCTTAAAAGCGCTTACCGCAAGTTGGCTATAAAATATCACCCCGACAAGAACCCGGGCGACAAGGAGGCCGAGGAGAAATTCAAGGAGGCCGCCGAGGCGTATGACGTACTTAGCAACCCCGACAAGCGCGCACGCTACGACCAGTATGGCCAGGCGGCGTTTGACGGCAGCGCAGGCGGCGGTCAGGGCGGATACTACAGCGGCGGGATGAATATGGAAGACATATTCAACCAGTTCGGTGACATATTCAGCGGTATGGGCTTCGACTTTGGCGGAATGGGCGGCCGCAGCCGCAGGTCGGGAGGGCAGCGCGTGAGCCGCGGCTCCGATTTGCGAGTCCGCGTAAAGCTGACCCTTAGCGAAGTCGCCAAAGGCGTTGAGAAGAAGCTGAAGGTGCGCACCGCCGTGCCATGCGAGAAGTGCGGCGGCACAGGCGCAAAGGACAGCAGCAGCATCAAAACATGCTCGCAGTGTAACGGAACGGGTTATGTCGTGAGCGTAGTGCAGTCGTTTTTTGGACGAGTGCAACAGCAAAGTCCTTGCCCGGCTTGCAGTGGCAAGGGCAAGACTATCACAGACAAATGCGCAGCCTGCGGAGGCGCTGGCGTGACATACGCCGAGAAGATCGTCAGCGTTAAAATCCCGGCCGGCGTTGAGGACGGGATGCAGATGAAAGTGAGCGGAGCCGGCAATGCGGCTCCTAACGGCGGCATAAACGGCGACCTCATAGTAGTGATGCAGGTGGAGGACGACCCGCAGCTGCAACGAGACGGATCGAACCTCATATACCACCTTCTGCTGACCGTGCCAGAGGCAATCCTGGGCACTACGGCAGAAGTTCCGACAGCCGACGGCAAGGTGAAGATAAACATCGACGGAGGCACTCAACCTGGCAAGGTGCTGAGGCTAAAGGGGAAAGGATTGCCAGAGGTGAACAGCTCGGCACACGGCGACTTGCTGATCCGCGTCGACGTATACATCCCTAAGAAGGTGACGGCTGACGAGAAAAAGGCCGTGCAACAGTTGGCCTCGAGCAGCTCATTCTCCCCATCGGTAGAGGAGAAGGCATCTTTCATCCAGCGAATCAAACAGATGTTCAATTAGGCTGAAACAGCCTAACAAACAGAGAGACGCCCCGCAAGCCGTAAAGCTTGCGGGGCGTCTCTTTATTGTAAGTCCGATGGGAAATATTTACTTGACGATACCGAGAGACCTAAGCTCGGCGACAAGTTTCTCACGATTCTGCGGCTCCATAGGGCAGAGCGGCGCACGGTAGATTTCCTGCATAAGTCCCATCTGGGCGAGAGCCGCCTTGACGGGGATTGGGTTACTCTCAATAAAGAGAAGATCCATCAGATTCCTGTATCGGTAGAAAAGCTTACGAGCCTCTACCGCATTGCCGTCGAGCGATAGCGACATGAGCTTAACGAAGTCGGCGGGCGCCACATTGGCAAGGACAGAGATGCAGCCGTCGCCGCCAAGGAGGTTGGAGAGCATGGATATGTTATCGTCACCGCTGTACACCTTGAAACCGTCGGGGCGGCCATCGATGAGCGTGGCGATGTTCATCAGGTTGCAAGTCGCCTCCTTTATTCCGACAATATTGTCGAAGTCGTGAGCGAGACGAAGAGCGACATCTGGCTTGATGGCGGAACCCGTCCTGCCTGGCACATTATAAAGGATGATGGGGATGTCAACCGCCTTTGCCACACTGGAGAAGTGGAGATACATGCCAGCCGAAGTCGGCTTATTGTAGTAAGGCCCCACAGTAAGGACGGCATCGACACCTGCTGCCGCCGCGTTGCGCGTATACTTAATGCAGCTTTCGGTGGAATTGGAGCCAGTTCCGCCAATCACAACCATCCGGTGGTTTATATACTCTACCGAGTGGCGGAACATCTCGGCATCCTCGTCCTCTGAAAGAGTAGGAGTCTCGCCAGAAGTGCCGCAGACTACGACACCCTGCGTGCCGGCGGCGATGTGCATATCGAGGAGACGGTCGTAGGCCTCGTAGTCAATCGAGCCGTCCTTCTTGAAAGGGGTTACGAGAGCCGCAATCGACCCCCTGAGATTAAATTGAGTCATTAACCTTAATGTCTTTGTATTCTTAAAACGCTTTGGCTCGGCAGAATGTCAGCAGCCGAAGCACAGAATCCCCACTTACTTGCGTTGAGACTAACAAAGTTAATTTATTTGCCCCTATTACAAAAAATAAACGGGCGCAAATTGAGGCAAGTTGCATATAATGCTTGTATGGAATCCTAATGCCGCTCAACCCAGTCGTCTATGAGCATACGCGCAATGCTCATCTTGTCGGGCACAGGTGGTAATTCGCCGCGCTTGAAGAACTTGGCGTCAGTAAGCTCCTCCTCCTGAATCTTGATGTCGCCGGACTTGTATTTGGCTATAAAGCCGAGCATAAGGCCTGAGGGGAAAGGCCATGACTGGCTTCCAAAATATTTGATATCAGTTATTTCGAGAGCGGTCTCCTCTCTCACCTCGCGGATTACGCATTGCTCAAGCGTCTCGCCCGTCTCGACAAAGCCGGCTACAAGCCCATAGTGATTGCCGCGGAAATTCTTCGCATGGACAAGAAGAAGCTCATCGTCGCCTCGCTCAATGCGGACTATGATAGCGGGCGAAATATTGGGGTAGATCTCGAAACTGCAAACCGGACACTTCTTCGCTATATCTGTCAGCAAGAAAGTACGGGCTCCGCACGATGGGCAGAAGCGGCTATGGGCATCCCAAAAGGCGATCTGCTTAGCTTTGCAAGCCGCAGCGAAAAGAGTTGCCTCAACTTCGGCGAAAAGAGGGCGGAACTCTGTCATGACAAACTCAGGCGTGTCCACCCACTCGTCACTTAGCTGGCACGTGAGCAAGTCGCCGTAGTCGGAATGGACAGTTCGGACCTCCGCGGATGGAGGGATGAGACACCTGACATCGTCATAGTCAGGAAACGGAGCTGCGCAATCTGGCGATTTACGCGTGACGACATATCGTCCGCCAATAAAAATACATATAATCATACACCAACTTATGAAAAAAGGGAGTCCCAGATGGCGGGACTCCCTTGAAATGCGCACTTACGATTGGCGGGACGGGACACAATCTCACAGCCCACCCTGTCGATCAACGAGCCTATTCTTAGAACAGCTTTGCCGGGTACTCGCCCTTGTCGATGAGAGCCTGAATCTTGTCGACGACACCCTGACGGTCAGCCGCATAGGTGACCCCGAACCAGTGGCTCGTGGTGTCGAGGACTTTGACTGTCGACGTCTTCTCGTTGATGAGCTTATTGACCATAAGAGGGATGAAGAACTCGGCTTTAAGGTTCTGCATATTCTTGGGGTCGGAAAGGAACTCCTTGAAATACTTCTCGCTATGAGCGAAGTAGTCGGGAGTGAAGCCCCAGACGTTCATAGAGACGGGCGTATTATCGGGTACGGCGACCCACTCGCCCTTCTCGTCCTTGTAGCAGACGGGGCCGTTGACCCTCATAATCTCGGTACGCTCGACGACGGTAGTGAGATGCCCGTTAGCGTCGGTAGAGCAAATGCCGCGCGCCACGGTGCCGCTTTCGGAGAGCGTGTTGCCGACACGGAAGCCAACCATACAGTAGTCGTCATGGGCATCGGCTGGGAGGTTGGAGAGGTATTTGCCGATGACGGCGAACGTATCGCGGCCATAGAAGTCGTCGGCGTTGATTACGGCGAAAGGCTCCTTTATGACATCCTTTCCCATGAGGACGGCGTGGTTCGTGCCCCATGGCTTCTGCCTGCCCTCGGGGCAAGTGAACCCCTCGGGGAGGTCGTTGATGCTCTGGAAGACAAGCTCGGTCGGGATGTGGCCCTCGTACTTCGAGAGAACCTTCTCACGGAAAGCATCCTCAAAGTCGCGACGGATGACGAAGACCACCTTGCCGAAGCCGCCACGGATGGCGTCGAAGATAGAGTAGTCCATGATGGTCTCGCCGTTGGGACCGAGACCGTCAAGTTGCTTAAGTCCGCCATAACGGCTGCCCATTCCGGCAGCGAGGACGAAAAGTGTTGGTTTCATATGTATAGTACTTTGTGTTAAGTTTGGGTTCTTAATTGTTTTCAGCAACGAGACTACCGTCGTCTGACTTCTTCACCAAGAGGCTTTTAGCAGACTCTCCAGATTTACTGAACAGAAGGGCTTGCATGAGAGCGGGCTTGAGCAGCCTGCCGATGGAACGGTCCATCTCCCTGGCGCCATAGAGGGCGGAGAAACCGGCCGTGAGGAGGGTCTGGCGGGCCTCGTCGGTGAGCGAGAACGTCACCTTGCGCTTCTTCTCGAGCAGAGCCTTGAGTTCGGCCACCTTCCTGTCGAGAATGCGTTCGGCCATGGCTTGCGTCATATCATGGAAAGCGACGATCTGCGTCAGCCGGTTGAGGAACTCAGGGGCGAAGACACGCTTGAGCTCGGCACCCATGACCTCGCTCTTCTCCTGATTCGCGCCAAAGCCGAGGCCTCGCCCCGTGGCGAAACGTGCTCCTGCATTGGACGTCATTATTATTATCGTGCCGGAGAAGTCGGCCTTTTGCCCCTTGTTGTCAGTAAGCTGAGCGTAGTCGAGGACTTGGAGCAGGAGATTGAACACGGCGGTGTGAGCCTTCTCAATCTCGTCGAAAAGGAGGACACAGTTGGGGTTTTTCCGCACGGCGTCAGTAAGGAGGCCGCCGTCGTCATATCCCACGTAGCCGGCAGGCGAGCCGACGAGCTTCGACACCGTGTGCTGCTCAGAGTATTCGCTCATGTCGAAGCGGACGAGTCTGACGCCGAGCTGCGAGGCCAGGACCTTGGCGAGTTCCGTCTTCCCGACGCCAGTAGGACCGACGAAAAGATAGGCGGCGAGCGGCTTAGAGTCGTCGCTCAGGCCTGCCTTGGCGAGCAGGACACTCTCTGCCACACGGTGGACGGCCTCATCCTGCCCAAATATCTTGGCGAGCATATTGGGTTCGAGCATACGGAGCTTATCCTCGCTACCAGCGGAGTTGGCAATGGCATCGTAGCCGAGTGATTTGAGGAGTCCGTCGACCGTCTCGCGGGTCAACTCCTTATAAATCTTGGCGCGTTTAACGCCATAGGCCTTCTCGACAAAAGCGCAGGCTCCATCGAGAAGGTCGAGGGCACGGCCTGGCATGGCGATATCTTTGGAATAGGACGACATGGCCGTATCGATGATGTAGTCCATCACGGCATCGGGGCAGGTGTCCGCCATCTCGTGCGCCTTGAGGATGTCGGCAGCGCCGGCGCGGACCATAGCCCTTCCGTCGGGGTCGAGAGGAGGCTCCGTGATATCGATGCGCGTGAAATTGCGCTCGACAGTGGCGTTGTGGGATGCGAGACGCTTGAACTGCTCGAAGGATGCCGTGGTTATGACATGTATATCCTTCCCTTCGATAAGGGAAGTGAGGAGACGAAGGGTGTCAGGAGTGTTGTCATTCTGGTTTTGCGGCATCAGTTCGCCCATATTGTCGGCGAAGATGACGGCCATACACTTGTCCCTCTCTATGTCATCGACTATATCGGCCACGTGGTTCTCTATTTCATCGGCGTAGGACACGCCTGTCACGATGGCAGACGGGTTGAACTTATAGAAACGCGCGCCGCCGAAGCGGCTTTTCTTCGTGTAGGCCGACTTAGCCTGAATGAGGCCCGTGACCATGGACGACTTGCCTACGCCACGCTCGCCGACATAGACGATGTTGCCTCGCCTCTTCTTGAGGAGGCTTATTATGGAGCGGTTGATCTCATCCTCTCTTCCCGCGAACTTGGCCGACGTATAGTCCTCATCGTCGTCGATACGGAAGCAAGCCTCGTCGCGGGCGTCGGGGATATTGTCGTAATCGTAATTGGCTGGTCTGTCGCCCGCCCGTTGAAAATCACCCTGCGTCATATCGTCCAGCAGATCGAAATCGTCACAGAGGTCAGCGCATATGTCGTCATAAGCCTCGACAATCTTCTTTCGCTTAGAGGCCGGGACGTAGAGAGCGAGCAACCTGTTCGCATAGGAGTCGCAGTGTTCTAACAGCCCGATGAAGAAATGGACGGGCAGCATGTCGCAGATGTCAAGATGGCCTGTGCATTGGCTCATCTCGTATGTCATGCGCTCATAGCTTGCGGAGGGCTTCGGTGTGTAATGTCTGCCTTGTGGCACCCTTTCGAGGGTGTCGAGATAGCCGCAAAGCTTGTCCACCATCATGTCGACGTCGATACGGAAGGTATCGCGGAGGAGCGGGGCGAGCCTGAAATCCTCGTCAGTGAGGAAGACGTAGAGCATCGCCTCGGGCAAGACGAACTGCAGGCGTTCTTTGCTGGTGAAAATGACAGTTTTGGAGACAAGCGCGAGGGTTGGGCCCTGCGGCAACGTGTCGGGGTTTATAGTTTTTTTATTCTTAGGCATTCTCGGTTATCAGTTTAAGCGGGAAATTCTCCGCGCGGGCCATATCCATCCCGGCCTGCGCCTTCGACTCGGCAATATCTTTCGGGTAGACACCCACCACGGCCGATCCTTCGCGGTCAACCTTCTCGGTTAGTGCTTCGGCATCGGCCTCCTCATAGAAAAAGATTTCGACAAGCATCCGTGTAACGAATTCGAAGGTGGTGACATCATCGTTGAGGATCACCACTTTCTTTTTGTCGGAGTCGAGCGTTCTTCGCCTTATATTACGCTTAGAAGCCGTTTGAATTTGTTCCATAACGCTAAGTTAGCCTTTTTTTTGCGGCTTAGGCCATAGGCGAACTATTAAAAAGGGGCCGCATAGACCCTTAGTTAGAAGCAAAATCTTAACTTTGCGTTCAAAAATACAAGGACTCACTCATAGGAGCGCAGCCCGAGGAACAATAAACATCCGAACAACAAAAGAAAAAAGTATCATGTGGGTAATATGTGCCGACCTTGAGGGCGTGTTCGTTCCCGAGATATGGGTTAACGTAGCCAAGAAGACTGGAATTGAGGAGCTTAAGCTCACCACCAGGGACATTAAGGATTACGATGAGCTGATGCGCATGCGCCTCCGTATCCTGGACCAGCACGGTTTGAAGCTTCAGGACATACAGGAAGTCATCGGCACCCTCGACCCTCTGCCTGGCGCGCTTGAGTTCGTTCGCGAGATTCGCAAAGTGGCCCGTTTCGCCATCGTGTCGGACACATTCGTGGAGTTCGCGCAGCCTCTTATGGACAAGCTTGAGAACCCGTTCCTGCTCTGCCACAGCCTTGAGACCGACGCAAGCGGACGAATAACCAACTACAAGCTTCGCCAGCCTGACCCCAAGCGCAAGACGGTGGAGGCTTTCAAGAGCCTGAAGTATGATGTCGTGGCCTTTGGCGACTCATATAACGACGTGACCATGCTTGAGGCCGCGGACAAGGGCATCCTCTTCTGCCCGCCCGACAACGTGAAAGCCGACTACCCCCAATACCCTGTCGTGACCGACATCAACGACTTGAAGAGCAGGCTCATAGAGATTGTATCGAAGTAGTCCGCACGGTTCAGAGAAAACAGGCCATGCGCCGAGATGTGCATAACACACAGCACATCTTGGCGCACGGTTTTTTTATTGGTAGCCCTGCGCCTCGCCCATGGCGCTCTCGTACTGCTGAATCTCGTCGGGGCGCATGCCGTAGCCGAGGGCGGCGCTCACGCGCTGCTGGAGCG
>JBJEGU010000055.1:0-31333 GCA_051875415.1 Marinilabiliaceae bacterium | reverse complement strand
TTTTATACGAATCATGCTTAACAAGATTATCTAATCATTTCAAAACAGCTTCTTAGCGTCATATTTGAGAGCGATTCACAATAAGGATTATTCCGTTGTGTATTGAACTATCGAGGCGGGCTTCTGGCTCGCTTTTTTTTTTGCCCATACGCCGCCACCTCAATGCAACGCATTCCGTCTCCCACCAGCGCATCCCCTAAGTGTGACACTGCGCAGTGAGTAGCCAACGCTTCGAATGCGCCGACCAAGCGGTCGCAAGTCCCCAAAAGAAAGGCGTCCATAGTCACTCTTACTAATCACAAGACATTTGTCGGCAGACGATTGCCAGCCACTTTTTGTCTTTTTCACAAAAGAAACGTCCACCTGCCCCACGGTTTGACACAACCTCAACTTTTGCCCCCTCAAATGCCGCAATTTTCCGCAAAAGCATCACCGCTCGCCACCGCACATGCCATTAGGGGCAAAAACAAAGCGCCCACGCCATTTTTTCATTTGGCGCAGACGCTTCATTTATTTCGGATTTAAGGCGGGGATGCGGGGCTACTGGTTCTCGGACTCCTCTTCCTCCTTTTCCCTTTCCTCTTCCATCCTTCGCTGCTCCTCATACTCCGCGGGATGCTCGAGCCTCCATTTGTCGAGGTCGGGACGCTTGGGGCCGATTACCTCGGCAATGCGGAACTTGAACGTCCAGCAGAACTCGTTGTCGATCTCTACCTCCTCAGAGTCGCCGAACTCGTCGTGAACGATGTCCCAGTCCTCCTCCTTGGTGGCAATGGCGCTCACCCTCTCATCCCCCTCTTCAAGGCGGACGAGCACCTGATAGTCTTTTTTGAACGGGACGTACAGCAGCAGGTACTTGAAATCCTTGATTACGAACGGGAACTTGCCATTGTTGAGGCTGAAGATGCCGGCGTCGATGTCCTCACGCTTCACGCCTTTGGCGAGCTTCGGCTCGCCGGCTCTGCTGTTCATCTCAATGTAGCGTCCGGCCGTCTGCGGCTCCAGCAGCCTGTACTCCGTCTTTTTTATCCCGAGGTATATGGCCTCCAGATACTTTTGCTCAATGTTGAGCCTCAGGATGTCCTTAGGCGGAATATTCTTCGTCAGCTCCTTTATTTCGGCATCGTCGATGTCGCTTTCCTCCATCTCCTTAGGGTCGGCGTGGGCGTAAATGCCTGTGGCGAACGTGCTTGGCGTAACCAATATTGGCCAGTAGAATGGCGTGCCGGACCATCCCTGCTTCTTGTCGCCCTCCTCTCTCAGGAGAATCAAGGCTGGGCGGTCGGTAGCCAATTTGCGCGCAGGCGCACCGTCGGTGTTGCCGGCATCAGGCGTATCGAGAAATGCGCCGGTCTGCTTCTGACGGGCAATCTGGCGGCCATCGCGGTAGAGGCACCACAGTTTGCCATCGTTGACACCCGTCAGGCTGCGATCTATCAAAGCCACCATCTCCTGCGAATCCCAGCTTAGAGCCGCATTTTCATACTTCGGGTCGTACACATATGTCGTCTCAATCAGACCCAATATCTTCTTTGCGACATCGACATCCATCATGAACTCTTTGCCGCTTCCGAAGCCTGGCACACTTTGCACGAGAGCGTCAATCTCCGCCACCACAGGGGCGACGTCCTTCTTATCGCCAATTTGGAAACCGACGGGCAGGACGCGTGAGTGGGGCTTGACGACGGTCGTGTCCGACAACTTTATCTTGTTCTTCGCACAAGGCTTGATGCCAGGCTCGTAGCCGATTATTACGGCCGCGCTCGGGGCAATGTCCCCCTTCGAGTTCTTCGTCGTGAACTGCTCACGGAGCATGTTGTCGAGCTCGTATATCTTGCCCAATGCGTAATGGATGCCCTCCGTCGTGTAGAAACGGGTGACGGACATGTCCTCAAGCGAGCGGGCGCCGTACATTCGGGCGTGCTGAAGAGCCGTGTCCATCTGGATTTTCCTCGGGTTGCGCCCATAAAAGAAGCACAGCATGTGGCCGACCGTTATGCCGCGGTCGAGGATACTGCCACCGACAAATATGTTCACCGCCCTTGAAAGCTCAAGCTGCCCGTTCTCGTCGAGCAAAGAGTTAACCTCATTGTCCGAGTTGACGACGCACACATTGCAATCGTACTCCATGAGGGCGCGCATCTTAGCCACCACCTCGTCATACTCGGGCACTATGGCGTTTTCGCTAAGGAGACCGGCGGCATGCCCTTTCTCTATCGACGCCTTGAAGTCGTCGTAGCTTGCCTCCATAATCTGGTCAAGCCATATGTCGAACCCGTTCTTGTCAAGGATGATCTTGCGTATGTCGTCTATCATCTTCCTTATGAGCTCGCTCTCCCACTCATGGCCGCTCTTATTCACCTGTATGTGAATCAAGCAGCTTGAGCGGTACAACTTGCCCTCCCTTTCCGATTGCAGCGAGCGAATGGCGGTTGCCATAATATAGCCACATATGGCTTTCGACAATCCCATCAGCTGCTCCGACCTGTAAGTATTCTTGAGATACCTCACGTTCCGCTTTGACAGGACTTTGAGACAATTGCCGCTCACTGGAACGAAGAGGTGGCTATACATAGAGTCCTCATCCTTGCTCTCCTCGAAATACTGCTTGCCGCCAATGTAGCGGCTGTGGGTCGGGACGAGCTCGGTGAATTGCGGACGGAAGGGCAACGCCTTTCCGCCGTCGGGCTTCAGGATTGTCCCGTCGGGCTGGAGGTAGAGGCTGTAAGGGGTGGCCGTCACCTGGAGGTAGCGACAGTCTTTGGGCAGCTTGCGGAAGTAGTCAATCTGCTCGGATATCTTGGCCAAATCGGTGTTCAGTCCGCTACCGCGGTAGACGCGGCTGGCGAAATCGGCCTCGTCGTCAACAATGAGCGTGCGCTCGGTCCGCAGGTTGGGCGATATGTTCTCGTAGAGGTTTATGAGGCTCTCAAGGTTCTTAGTCTCCTTCTTGCAGATGATAATCTGGCGGCAGTGGTCGTCGTTCGTGTCGATGGTGCTGACACCCTTGTGCCGCAAGTTCATGATGTCGGTTATCACGACCTTCATCCGATTGTCAATCCTGTCCGTCTTCCGAGCGAAAGCGAAGTCGGCCTTGGCGCGTGCGAGGGTCTGCGAGGCCAGGGTCTTTGTTCCCTTGGTAAAGATGACGCACACCTCAATGCCCTTGTCGAAAGACAGGGCTATGATATTCTCGAACGTGTTCGTCTTGCCGCACTGTATGTTGCCAAGCAGGAGGCCTGGGTGGTCAGAGTCCGAGCCGTCGGCCAGAAGCTTGTCCACCGTGCGCCTCACGCAGCCGTCGAACTCCTCCGTTATGGGGAATTTGCTCTGCGCCTTCATCGCGCTGTAGAGCGGGGTCTCGCTGTCGGCTTTCTCAGCCGCCTCAAGCTCTTTGCGGCGTGAGGCGAGAGCGGCGGACTGCTCGTCGCTCAACCTCATCCCGAACCTGCCTATCTGCTCAAGGAAAGTGTCAACATCCTTCACCGTCTTGAACTCCTGCTGCATGTTCTGCTGTGTTCCCATCGTCTTTTATTTGTTAGGGTGGTTGGGCGGGGCGGCCTATCTACATACTGTTTTCGCGCCGCTCCGCCCGTATGTTATTTTGTTAGCAAATGTAGTTTTTTTTACATGAACATCACAGACAGTGGACTACATGGACAGGTTGGACGAGCCACCGTGTTTAGCGACAGCAAACGAAAAAGCCTCCCCGCCAAGCTGCTGCGCTTGACGGGGAGGCCATATTTGACATTCCAGAACGTTTTTTGTTAAGCGAGAGCAGAGCGAACTCGTTCGCTTTGCCGAGCGTGAAAAACGAAGGGTGAAACCCAACCGATTATATTGCTAATGGCACGTGGAGACCTTAGTTCTTGAAAACGAGGTGGTCACCTTCCACATCGACAGTGAGGGGCTTCTCCTTGTCGACATCGCCGGCCAGGATTTTCTTCGAGAGGTCGTTGAGGACGTACGTCTGCAACGCCCTTTTGACAGGCCTTGCGCCGTACATCGGGTCGTAGCCGACCTTCGCAAGCCAGTCGATGGCCGCCGGTGTCATGTTGATGGTCACACCGTTGCCGGCCAGCATCTTCTGGACGGAGGCGAACTGCAGGCCAACAATCTCACGAATCCGGCTCTGGTCGAGCGGGGTGAAGGTCACAATCTCGTCTATCCTGTTCAGCAACTCGGGGCGTATGGTCTGCCTCAGCAGCCCCATCACTTCGCGCTTGCTGTTCTCGATGAGCTCTGGCGTAATCTTGTTGCCGCTCTTCTCGAACTCCTCCTGAATGAGGTTGGAGCCGAGGTTGGAGGTCATGATTATGATGGTGTTCTTGAAGTCCACCGTCCTGCCCTTGTTGTCGGTCAGGCGACCATCGTCAAGCACCTGAAGCAGGATGTTGAACACGTCGGGGTGCGCCTTCTCAATCTCATCGAGCAGGACGACGGAGTACGGTTTACGCCTCACTGCCTCCGTCAGCTGACCGCCCTCGTCGTAGCCCACGTATCCTGGGGGCGCGCCAATGAGCCTGGACACACTGTGCTTCTCCTGGTACTCGCTCATATCGATACGCGTCATCTGCTGCTCATCGTCGAAGAGGAACTCGGCCAAGGCCTTGGCCAGCTCGGTCTTACCGACGCCGGTGGTGCCGATGAAGATGAACGAGCCTATAGGCCTGCGCGAATCCTGAAGTCCGGCACGCGACCTGCGCACCGCGTCGGACACGGCCCTGATGGCCTCATCCTGACCCACGACGCGCTTGTGAAGCTCGTCCTCAAGGTGAAGGAGCTTGGACCTCTCGCTCTCGAGCATCTTGCTCACGGGTATTCCCGTCCAGCGCGACACGACCTCGGCAATGTCGTCAGAGTCGACCTCCTCTTTTATGAGGGCGCCGCCCGCCTGCATCTGAGCCAGTTTCTTGTTCAACTCCTCAATGCGTTTCTCGGCAGCGGCCTTCTTACCATAGCGCAGCTCGGCCACTTTTCCGTAGTCTCCCTCGCGCTCCGCCTTGTTGGCCTCGAACTTGATATTCTCTATCTCAGCCTTCTCTTGCTGAATCTCCTCTATCACGTCCTTCTGGGCTTTCCACTGCGCACGGTGCTCCGTGCATTGCTGTTTCTGCTCGGCAATCTCCTTGTCGAGCTCGGCAATCTTGTCGGTGTCGCCCTCGCGCAGGATGGCTGCGCGCTCTATCTCGAGCTGTTTGAGCTTACGCTCCAGGTCGTCAATCTCCTCGGGCACGGAGTTCATCTCCATCCTCAGGTGAGCCGCGGCCTCATCGATAAGGTCAATGGCCTTGTCGGGCAGGAAACGCTGGCTGATGTACCGACGGCTGAGCGTCACGGCCGAGATTATGGCCTCGTCCTTGATTCTCACCTTGTGGTGACTCTCATATTTCTCCTTTATGCCACGAAGGATTGATATGGCGTCCTCCTCACTCGGCTCATCGACCATGACGGTCTGGAACCTGCGCTCCAGCGCCTTGTCTTTCTCAAAGTACTTCTGGTACTCGTCGAGCGTGGTGGCGCCGATGGCCCTCAGCTCGCCGCGGGCCAGCGCCGGCTTCAGGATGTTGGCGGCATCCATGGCGCCGTTGTTCTGCCCTGCCCCGACAAGGGTGTGAATCTCATCGATGAAGAGTATTATCTTACCATCGGACGAGACGACCTCTTTAACCACGCTCTTGAGCCTCTCCTCAAACTCGCCCTGATACTTAGCGCCGGCAATCAGCGCGCCCATATCGAGAGAGTATATCTCCTTGTCCTTCAAGTTCTCAGGCACATCGCCCGAGATTATCCTGTGGGCAAGGCCCTCGGCAATGGCGGTCTTACCGACACCAGGTTCGCCTATGAGGATAGGGTTGTTCTTTGTGCGCCGGCTCAAAATCTGAAGCACGCGACGGATTTCCTCGTCACGACCTATCACGGGGTCGAGCTTGCCGTTCCTCGCACGGTCGTTGAGGTTGATGGCGTACTTGCTGAGGGCGTTGTAGTTGCCATCGGCGTTCTGGTCGGTCACCTTGCTGCCCCTACGCATCTCGTCGATGGCGGTGCGGAAGTCCTTCTCGGTGGCGCCGGCGTCCTTCAGAATCTGGGCGGCAGTACCCTTGCCCAGAAGGGTCGCAAGCAGGAGGAACTCGACCGAGACGAACTGGTCGCCTGCGGCTTTGCTCAAATCCTGCGCCTTGAGCAGCAACGCGTTGCTATCGTTGCTAAGGTACGGCTGCCCGTCGCCTCCACTCACCTTTGGCAGTGAGCCGATGGCGGCATCCACCGCTTGCGACACGGTGGCGGGTATACCGCACTTGTTGAAGACGAAGTTGGTCACGTCGGGCGCAGTGTCCATCACGGCACGCAGTATATGCAGAGGTTCCAACGCCTGCTGACCATGCGAGGTGGCTGTCTGGGCCGCCTTGTTTATCGCCTCCTGACTTTTGACAGTGAAGTTGTTGAAATCCATAATTCTATTTTTTTTTTATTTTCCGACCACCACATTTGCAAAGCGAGTGCCAGTTGCGTCATTACATGGCTCTGCTATTGGGAAATTTATCAAATCAACTCGGTTATATTATCACAACGAACTGAATCACATACACTTACTCCCACACCATTATTCATTACCATCTTTACCCGGCCTGCCAATGGTCTGCCCTTTTGTCTCACAGAGGTTCGCTTTTGTTTAAAATTGCGACAAAATGTCATATTTCACATACCTAACATTTGCGTTCGACGATATGGGCGGGAGGGCATTAAAGACAAGGGCGGCGCGGAAGCCCACAGCCTCCGCGCCGCCCGAATATCAAATAGGCAAAACCTCTAACTCGCTAACCAATAAGCCCTACGAGTACAGTCTTCTCGAACCAGTAGTAGAGCACGCCAGCGGCGTAGCCGGCGAGAGCGAGAAGCGAGAAGTTCTTCAGGTACCAGATGAAGCTTATCTTCTCAAGACCCATGACGACAACGCCGGCGGCCGAGCCTATGATAAGGAGGCTGCCACCCGTGCCTGCGCAGAAGGCCAGAAGCTCCCAGAAAAGGCCGTCCTGGACGTAGCTTGCCATTGTCGGGTCGGCGGCCACCATGGCCGAATCGGCAATCGGATACATACCCATGGCCGAAGCCACGAGAGGCACATTGTCGACAACCGACGAGAAAGCGCCGATGGCCGAGTTGACGATGTATATGTTGCCGACCGACTCGTTGAGCCACATCCCGAGGTACTCAAGAGTGCCAGTAGCGGCCACCGCATCGACAGCCACGAGGATTCCCAGGAAGAAGAGTATGGTGCTCATATCGATACGGCTTATGATGCTCGACACGCGGCTCTTCTCATACTCGGCCTGACCGTGATGGCAGATGCCAATGATGGTCTCAGTGGCAATCCACAGCAGCGACAGCACGAGCAGCACGCCCATGAAAGGAGGCAGCCCGGTCAGGTTGTGGAAGAACGGGACGAAGATGAGTCCGCCAACGCCCAGCACGAAGATTAAGTTGCGGCCAACAGGACTGAAGAGCGCACGGTCGTCATCGCCGCCCTCGCCACTCGCAGGAGGCTCAATCTGGCCCTTGAGCGAGAACATCACTATAAGGGCAGGCACCGCCATGCAGATGAGCGACGGGATGAAAATGCCAGTTATAATGCCAGTGGTGGAGACGCAGCCCTTGATCCAGAGCATGATGGTGGTGACATCGCCAATGGGGGAGAAGGCGCCGCCCGCGTTGGCGGCTATGATGACCATTCCGGCGAACTTCATTCTCATAGCCTTATCGGCAATGAGGTTCTTAAGGACCATTATCATGACGATGGAGGTCGTCATGTTGTCAAGGGTGGCGGAGAGGATGAACGTCATGCCGCACACTTTCCAGAGGAGCGACTTGGGGTTCGGCGTGTAGAGCGCCTTCTTCACGAAACTGAAGCCGCCATGGCGGTCGACGGTCTCGACCACCGTCATCGCGCCCATCAGGAAAAGGATGGTCTCGCAGACCTCGCCAAGCTTCTCCTTGAAGAACTCGGAGCTGAGGTAGTGGGCGCAATCCTTCATTGCGTTGGCGGCATGCCCCTCGGTCATCAGACCGCTCGCCAGAAGCTTGTTTATGATTACTTCGCCATACTCCGATGCGCCCATAAGCAGGAGCACCCAGCAGACAATGCCCATAAGCAGGGCGACGCCCGCCTTGTTGATCCTCGTCAGACTCTCAAGAGCTATAAAAAGGTAGCCGACGACAAAGACCGCGATGATTGCAGTTGTCATTTAATGATAATTAGAGTTTTAATTCGGTTCGTTTCGCAAGGCACCCCGCCACGGTTTCTGGAGCGCGGCGAGTAGACTTGCAAAGTTGTAAGTGTTAAATATTTGCGTGCCACACCAACCCAGACGACTCTTGTTGGCAGGGCAAGGTCGTGGCAAATCTCTCCGTGGCGAAGATAACAAAAATTAATTAACTGTTCGGCGGCTGCTAGCGATTTATTTGCACAGGCTCTCCGGCTGGCATAGCAAAGGGCCATATGACTTAGCCGGCCAATTTTATTGCTTGCCTAAATGTATTTTTCATAAATTTGCGCGGTTTGCGGTCGTGCCTTGCACCGTCACGTTGTGAGCAGGTCATTGCGTCCGCCGCCTACCGCGTATCTTAATTTGTTGTATACCTTAATCTGTTTCAAATGCAAGTAATTGGCAAACTCGAGGAAGTACACGATGTCGTGAAGCGTACGGAGACGTTTTCTGTGAGGGAGTTTGTTTTGGAGATCTCGAGTCCGACCAGCCAGTACTCCGAGCACGTCCTCTTTCAGCTGACCAACAACCGCACGACGCTCGTCGATAGTTTCCAGGTGGGTCAGGAGATTGTTGTCGACTTCGACCTTCAGGGCAGGAAGTGGACCAACCCCGAGGGGCGTGTCGTCTTCTTCAACCGTCTCAACGCATGGCGCATCTCGCCCTACGCCCCCCAGATGGCGGCGGCGCAGCCTATGGGCGGATTCCAGCAGCAGCCCCCAGCACCCGCCTACGGCCAGCAGCAATTTGGCGGCTATCAGCAGCCCGCGCCCGCACAGGCCCCTCAGGCGTTCCAGCAACCCGCACAGGCCCCTCAGGCAGCCGCCGACAATGGAGACGACCTGCCATTCTAAGCCACTGCCGGCAAGTGGAGGCTCATCCAGCGAGTCCCACTCGGTAGCTTAGTCAAAAGCAAATAGCGATGCCCCGTAGAACTCCCATCATCATCAGGAGGCCTACGGGGCATCGTATTTTTATTTTAGCCCTATGCCTACACCCGACATCACGCTACTACTGTCCTCGCACGGAATAAAGCCCACGGCAAACAGAATAATGGTGGCGCAAGCCATCGCCGAGGCCGGCCGCCCCGTATGCCTATCCGATATCGAGCAGGTTCTCGACACCGTGGACAAGAGCAACATATTCCGCGCTCTTACACTTTTCCGCGAGAGCCGCATCGTCCACACTATTGAGGATGAGACAGGCGCACTACACTACGAGATGTGCCATGGGCACTCTCAGGATGGATGCCACGGGCAATGCCTTGTGGATCACTTAGATGCCGATGACGACCTCCACGTTCATTTCTATTGCAGGGTGTGCCACAAGATGACATGCCTCACGGGGCTGCCCATCCCGCCCGTCGTCCTGCCCGAAGGCTTTGAGGCTATCTCCGCATCATTTATTGTCAAAGGCGTATGTCCCGATTGCCGCAAGCAGAGATGAGACTGGCGTCAGTGGGGTTGGGTTTCACCCTTCTTTTTCACGCTCGGCAAAGCGAACGAGTCCGCTCTGCTCTCGCTTAACCAAAACGTTCGATTTTTAGTTGCAGAACCTGGTCAGTCAATCGACTCATCAATCGCGTTCACCATCTCGCTCAGGAGCTCGTCGCTATGGGCTAACGAGATAAAGTTGCCCTCGAACTGACTTGGCGAGACATAGAACCCGCGCTCAAGCATCTTGTTGAAGTACGAGGCGAAACGCGCCTTGTCACTGTGCGAGCTTGTGGCAAAGTCCGTCACGTCGCCGCCGTTGAAGAATATGGTGAACATGCTGCCAACGTGGTTTATCCTCACGTCCTTTTTGCGCCTTAGCACATTCTCTACCTCGGCAAAGAACCGTCCGCACCGCTCATTATGCCTCTCATAGAGGCTTTCGTCAGTCAATTTTTGCAGAGTAGCCTCGCCTGCGGCCATCGCCACGGGGTTTCCGCTAAGCGTGCCAGCCTGATATACAGGGCCTTCGGGAGCGAGCATCGCCATAATGTCCGCCCTGCCGCCAAAGGCCGCCGCAGGAAATCCTCCTCCAACAATCTTACCGACGCACGTCATGTCGGGTCGGATGCCGAACATTCGCTGCGCCCCGCCACCCGACAGGCGGAAACCAGTTATCACCTCGTCGAAAATGAGTATCGCCCCGTGCCGCTCCGTCTCCGCACGCAAAGCTTGGAGGAATCCGCCGCACGGAGGCACAACGCCCATGTTGCATGCCACAGGCTCGACAATCACGGCAGCCACGCCATCGCCCTCAGCATCCATAAAACGCTTGAACGCGGCGACATCGTTATAGGGCAGGCACACGGTGTGGCGCGTGAAGTCGTCCGGCACACCAGCCGAGCTTGCCTTCCTGAGGTTGGCGACTGACGAGCCGGCAGAGACGAGCAAGTGGTCGGCATGACCGTGATAGCAACCCTCGAATTTCACAAGCGTGTCGCGACCTGTATACCCGCGCGCCACGCGTATGGCGCTCATAGTGGCCTCCGTGCCACTGTTCACGAAGCGCAGGCGTTGCATTGAGGGGAACGCCGCATTGACGAGTTTGGCGAGGCGAGTCTCGCTCTCTGTGCACATCCCGAAACTGCTGCCGCGCCCCACGGCATCGGTTGCCGCCCTCACAACATCGGGGTGACAGTGGCCAAGGAGGAAAACGCCCCAGCTCATACACATATCCACGTAGCGGTTGCCATCGACATCCCACACGTATGGGCCTTCGGCGCGAGCGGCCACAATAGGAGTCGTCCCCACAGCCGCCAGTGAGCGCACGGGGCTATCTACACCGCCAGGGATGAACTTTCGCGCCTCGGCGAACGCGGCCGCCGACAATGGTCTCTCTTTCATCTTCGTCTATTTGAGGAATCCGTTCATTGTGAGACCTTTCTCTGCCACCTCCTTGGCGAAATACGTTATTATGAGCGACGCTCCGGCGCGTTTTATCGCAATCAGGCTCTCATAGATTACCCTGTCGCGGTCCAACCATCCGTTTTGAGCGGCGGCGCACAGCATGGCATATTCGCCCGACACTTGGTACGCGACCATCTGCACGGGGTTCTCCGCAGTGTTAAGTTTGAACTTTTCCATAGCCCTCGCCATAATGTCGAGATATGGCATGGCGGGCTTCACCATCACGTAAGCGGCCCCCTCATTAAGGTCGGCATCAATCTCGTCAAGGCCTTGGTCGTGAGTACGGTAGTCCATCTGGTAGGTTTTCCTGTTGGCTGGCAGCTTGTAGCCCGGCCAGCTTAGGGCGGACGTTCCGGGCGCACTTCCCGCAGCATCGCGGAACGGGCCGTAGAAAGCCGACGCATACTTGGCAGAGTAGCCCATCACCTGGCAGTCGGCCGTCGCGGGCGTGCTGTCTAACCTGCCGCGAATGGCGGCCACCTGCCCGTCCATCATCGCGCTCGGGGCAACCATATCGGCTCCGGCCAGAGCGTGGGTGTAGGCCATCTCGGCGAGCAGAGGCATGGTGCTGTCATTGTCGACATCGAGCATGCCAGGCTCGCTCGCATTGGGACGCAGAAGTCCGCAGTGGCCGTGACTCGTGTATTCGCACAAGCATATGTCAGTGATGACAGTCATACCCGGCAACGCCGACTTCAAGGCCTTCACCGTCCTCGCCACGAGATTGTCGGGCGCATAGGCCGAGCTGCCGCGCTCGTCTTTGGCATCGTCGCCAACCACTCCGAAAAGGAGCACTTTGCTCACCCCGGCAGAGTACAGCTCACGCGCATCCTCAACAAGCGTGTCAATGGAGAAACGGCTCACACCGGGCATCGAGGGGACAGCCTCGCGCACATTGCTGCCCTCAACGACGAAATATGGCATTATGAGGTCGTCGACCGACAAGTCGACATCGGCATACATGTCACGCGTGGCTTGGTTCACGCGGGTCTGACGAAAACGTATCATTTCTTTTCTATCTTGCTTCTTATCAAGTCTCTTCAGTTTTATGCGCCACGGCTCCGTACTCGTTAATGCGAGCCTGAGTCACTTGTCCGCGCGCAATCAGTTTTTTGCCGCCGGGCAGCCCGCCATACATGCTTACGAAAGCGTCCACCGTCGACGGCGACGTAAATATAATATTATCCACGTCGCGCAAGTCAATCCGCCTTGCCGATTTATTCACCTTATTCTCGTAGGCCGTTATTGTCGTAACGTCGAAACCGAGTTTTCGCAGCCCGTCGGGTATTATGGGCAGAGCCTTGTCGGAGCGCGGCAGAAGAACTCGCCCTGCGGGTCGCTTGGACATAAGGTCAAGCACACCTTGCGAGTCGTCACGCTCTGGCAACATGTCCACCCTTACGCCCAATGACTTCAGTTCGGCGGCCGTCGTATCGCCTATGGCCACCACTGTCACGCTGTCGGGCATCGCGAAGCCATCGCCGGCGGCCTCGACCCAGAACTGGGCGGAATGGCGGCTGGTGAAGATAACGTAGTCGTAGTCTGATATCTCGGCAGCCGATTTTATCAGTTCACCCTTGTCGTCAAGAGCCGTCAACTTTATCAGCGGGGTCCATATATAGTTAGGGTCGGGGCATTGGCTGCCGGTGTAGAGGGTGCGGCTTCCTGCGGCTTTGTGGCGCAGCGCGGCCGAATCGCCCACCATGCAGATGACGGGAGTAGGCAACTGCCCCGTGTCGCCGTCTTGCAGCCTCTCGAGCGTCGTCTCGTACTCTTGCCGGCGGGCGTTGCCGACATTGCTCACAATCAGGGCGGGCGTATCGGCGGGCTTGCCACGCTCAATGAGCTGCCGCGCTATGCTCGGGAGGCGCGAGCCGCCCATATAGTAGACCAGAGTGTCGGCATCGGCGGCAGAGAGGACATCCGAATGCCCATTAACAAAAGCTACTGATGACGACACTCCCCTGTAAGTCAGTCCAACACCCGCCTCGGCCGCCATAGCCGAGGCTGCCGATATGCCCGGCACTATGCTGACGTTCACAAGGTTACGCCTAAGGAACTCCACCTCCTCACCAGTGTGGGCGAAGATGGCGGGATCACCGCCCTTAAGTCGGACAACGTGAAATCCATGGCGAGCCTCACGCAGCATTATATTGTTTATCTCGCCCTGCTCCGCACTGTGCCGCCCGCTTCGCTTGCCTACGTATATCTTTTTACAAGTGTAGTCGGCAAGGTAGCTCTTGTCTATCAGGTCGTCGTATATAATCACGTCGGCCATATTGATAGCTTTCACAGCCTTGATAGTCAGCAGTTCCGGGTCGCCAGGGCCAAAGCCCACAATCTTCACGTCGCCCTGCTCCGAGAGCAGGTTGCCTGGGCCAAGGATGGCCTGTAGGGCTGCCGCGTTCTCAGTGAGGGTGGTCGCGGCGAGCATCCCTTGCAACGGATGGGTGGCAAAGGGCAGACGTTCCGCAATCCGGTTTTCCATTCCGAGGCGTTGGAGAGCGCAAGTGGCCACTATGGCGGCGTCATACTCGCCATTGTCAACCTTCGCCACGCGCTCCTCTATAGTCCCGCGGATTCCCCTCACATTGAGGTCGGGTCGCGACTTCAGCAGTTCGGAGCGACGCATGGGGCTGCTCGTACCGACAGTGGCGCCGGCGGGCAACTCACTTAGCTTCATCGCGTTGCGGCTAACGAGACTGTCAGTCTGGTCACTGGCCCTCGTGAGGTAGGCCACCGTTATGCCGGCGGGCATAGGATAAGGGAGATCTTTGGCGGAGTGAATGCACACGTCGGCCACGCCATCCGTCAGGGCGCGGTCGAGCTCGCGTGTGAAGATGTCGGTAGGCGCCTCGCCAGTCAGCAGGCTAATATTCTTGTGCTTGTCGCCCAGCGAATCAATGATATTGAGTTCGTAATCAACATCAAGGTGGTGGCCGAAGAACTCTTTCACTTGTAGCAGCGATAGGCGGCTGCCGCGGGCTGCAACCCTGATAGGTCTGTCCATTTTTCTTTAGGGGCTTAAATTTTTCTTGTTGAGCGGGTGCGCATCCTCTCTATCGATGCACTGAGTTTATTTATCTCATCCTCTATGATAGCCTCGGCTTTTGCCACTTCGCTCTGCCGGACTTCAATGTTCCGGACAATGGTGGCGGCAATGTCGTCGAGGTCATAGAGTGTTATGCCGTCTCTCATGCGTAGAGACGGGTCGATGTCACGGGGGAAGGCTAAATCGATGGCAATCAGCCTTTTCTCCTCCGCAATATCGTCGGGGTGGATTATGAGGTGAGGAGCCGAAGTCGCGCTTATCAGGATGTCGCTTTCGGCCAGGATGTCACGTTTCTCGCTCAGCGGCCTTATCTTTATCCCAAGCGGCTCGCCGAGGGCTCGCGCCTTTTGCTCACTCCTGTTGGCCAGTTGAATCATCGTGGCGCCCTTATTAAGGAGGAACTTCAATATGTCGGTCGTGAGCTTGTTCACGCCGATTATGGCTATGCGCGCGCCACGCAAGTCGCCCGTCTCTTTCGCCATTATCTCAACGGCGGCGAGACTGTGGCTCACAGCCCCGTGCGACAGCATTGTCTCGCTACGCACCCTCTTGCCGGTGCGGATGGCAGCCTCGAACAGCTTATGGAGCACGCTCGGCAGCCAGGCCTCTTTTGCGGCCATATATGCGTCGCGCACCTGCCCACCGACAGCCCGCTCGCCAATAAGCTGGCTCTCAAGACCAGATGACACGCGGAACAGGTGGCGAATGACATCGCGAGGGACGTCGCCGTCGCCGCCGTATACCTCCACCCTGTTGCACGTCCGGAGTGTGACCCGGCCAGGCAATCCAGCCCCGGCCTCCGCCTCAAACGACGCCAACCGATCCTCACGCTCAGCGAGGCTCAGCGTGCTGTGGTCAATCTGTTTGCAGAATACCGTCATCGATAAGTTTCTTAATCCTGTCGCGGATCCTTATTGAGCGGCGCACATCACGCGCATCGGACGCCACGGCAATTGTCACCCCGTCGCCAAGGGCGCATATGGCGGGCGAAGTGAAGTCGCACAGATCTGGCGAGTCGCAAACAGAGGCCAGCACGCGCCTCGCCTCCGCCTCTTGCTTAAGCTTGGCGTTCAGCTCGTGATCGCCAGTGCAGATAAAGGCTATGCGCGCGCCATCAAAGTCGTCAGGCCTCGCCTCGCGCTCCTCATACGGGAGTCCGCTCCGCTTCAGCTCATCGCTTACGCTCGCGCCGACAATGCGGATGTCCGTGGTATACCTAAGCAGGATAGAGACCTTGTGCGTCGCCACACGGCCACCGCCTATGACCACTATGCCGCCCGTACGGATGGAGACGGGCAGGAATGTGAGACTTCTCATAACATCGACTCTTGTCGTTCCGTCAGCCGCCGGCCGCCTCGCCAAAATAAATCTGGAGGGGCGGCCGGCGGCGTTAACGAACTAATTTAGTGTAGTATGGCTACTTCTTGCGAATCAGCACTTTCCAATATCCGTCGACCATGGTGGTCGAGAGTACCTCATGCCCCTCGTTCCTTACCGAGCCTGGCACATTCTGAATCGGGGCGCCGTCATCGAGCAGGATCTCGAGTGTCTGGCCACTTTTCATCGGGCTGAGGGCTATCTTAGTCTTCACGAAGTTCATAGGGCAAGCCACGCCGCGGAAATCCTTCTTGACGTCGGCCTCACCGCTCGCTGAAGCGGGCGCCTGCGCCCCGGCGGGCTTCTGCTCAACAGCAGCCTCAGGCTCTTTTGACGTGGACTCGGCCGCAGCCCCCGCGGGGAGCTTGAACTGGAGGCTGTCGTCCATCCCCTTGTAGAGCTCAATCATAAGGTGCGCAAGGTCCTCAACCTCGCTTCGGAGGTGCGTGAGATCGTCGCCTGCCTTGGCGGCAGCCACGACAGAGGTGTAGTCCGCCGGCACAATGCCCGCCTTGATGAAGAGTTCCGAGAACTGGTCGAACACCTCGTTCTCATTGCGAGGCTCCACGCCTCGCGTAACGAGCAGCATGCGGCATGCGGAGAAAGCCATCTCTTTGAGAGCCTCACGCACGTCGGCCGACGGGTCGGCCAATTTCTTGAACTGGTTGTTTATGATCTGCTCGTCGAGCTCGATTATATCGAAAAGGCCGGCAGAGCACTCCGCCTTGCCGTGGCTCGAAAGGCTGAAAATCTCCTCAGCGCCCCAGTCGAAGTAGTAATTCTTGTCCTTGGCGAATGGGGCGACGAACTTGTTCTTGGCAATGAGGCTCTTGATGGTCTGCTCTCCCTCGGCACGGAGGAACTCGTCATGGCTTCCGAACCGCTTCCGCGCCTCGATATAAGCCGCCACGTAGTCGGCCACGAACGAGGGGACGTTCCTCGCCGGCAGCCATCCGAGGTTCTCGCCGAGCTCACGCTTTCCTTTCACCTGCGCCCAGACGGTGTAAGCGGGGTAAGCGTGGTCGCCCTCGCGGCCTATGCGGCCCGAGAATCCGAGTCCCGACCATACGCTCTGGGCGCACATGTTCGTGCAGCCATTCAGGTTGATGTTCACATCGGCAGCCTTATCCAAGTCGAGACCGCAAGACGCGAGTTCCTCCTTGATGGCCTCAACAGCCCCCTTTGGCAAGCATATGCCCAGACGGCAAGTATCGGCACCCGTGCAAGACGCTATGTTGCTTATGATGACCGGCTCGTCCATATCGAAGCCGAGGCTCTTGAACTGGGCGTAGAGGCTGGCGAGATGCCCCTCGGGGATGTTGCGCACCTGAATGTCCTGACGGGGCGTGAAGCGGATGACGTCCTCGCCATACTGGGTCAGGATGTCGGCAATCTTGATAAACGTGTCGGCGGGCGCGTTGCCGTGGAGTACTGGCACGACGAAGTTCCAGAGCCCGTCAGGCTGAGGCCTGGCATAGCGCAACTTCCAGAGGCCAAAGGCGAAGTCGTCGACCTTGACATCGGGCGCGACGGCCGGGGCTTTGACCGCGAGACGCTCAGTATCAGGCTGAAGGATGAGCGAGTCGTCGCCTTTGAGGACATCGTAATACTTGTGGTAGAGGGCTATAGTTTCCGCGTCGCCGAGCTTATAGAAGATGTAACGGATACGCGCCTTGTGCCTGTTCTTCCTGTTGCCATTCTCGTTGAAGAAGTTCTTAGCGGCCTTCACGGCACGGAAAATCTCCGTGGCGGGCAGGAAGTCGAACACCTTCCAGCCGAGGTGGGGGTCGGAGGCCACAGAGCCGCCGAGGTAGCACTCGAAGCCCTCGACTCCGTCCTTCTTCTTGGCGATGAGGCCGAAATCGTTAACGAGGGCGAAGTTGGCTGTCGCCGCGTTTATGTCGAACGCGATCTTCAACTTGCGGGGCATCGTGAAAGAGTCCTTCTCGGCAATAAGGCGCGTGGTGAGAGCCTGAGCCCAGGGTGTGACATCGAACTCCTCGTCGGCCGAAATGCCCGTACGCTCGTTGACGAGCATATTGCGGATGGTGTTGCCGCCGCCGCCCTGAGTGCCGAGGCCGACCTCCTGCAACTTGCGGAGACTCGGGATGGCGTCGTCAATCGAGACATTGTGGATCTGCACCTCCTGACGTGTCGTGATGTGGATGTGCGAGCAGCCGACACCCTTGCCCACCTCGGCCACGCGACGCAACTGCTCAGGCTTTATGAGTCCGCCAGTACACCTTATGCGGAGCATGAAATGGCCGTCGGCTCGCTGCTCATATATGCCCATCGGGACGCGGTTGCTTTTCAGCTGGCCGCCGCTTATCTTGCCTTCCTTATATTGCTCAATGAGGTCGGCCGTGTAGTCGATATCAGCCGTCAGGGAACTCGGTAACTTGTACATTGTGCAGTGTTTTTTGTCGTTCTTTGTGACGCAAAGTTATCTTTTTGCCGCTTTTATCCGAATAGCCATAGCGAGTTATTAATATACCACTTGCGTGGTATGCCCGCATTCGCACTTAACAGAAAACGGGACGCCCACCCCTTTTGCATGATGAGCGCCCCGAAATCTGCTTATATTATAACCGTCACCCCCTAATCGTAGTCGAACGAGCTGCCGCCCACGAACTCGCGCAGGAGCGAGGTGGGGGGGATAGTCTCGCCGTCGAGGGGTTCGAAGTAGCTGAGGAACTCCAGCAGCCGCCTGGCCTCGCCATACTGCGGCGAGTTGCGCCGGACCTCAAGCAGCAGAGGCTCGGCCTTGGCCTTAAGGACCGCCAGCTCGTAGAACGTGCATGAGTTGAACATCACGTCGGCCTCCTCCTGGTTGGTGTAGATGAACCTGTCCTCGCCGCGCCGGACGCTCGGCCACATGGCGATAGTGGCCTCGGCATTGTGACCGCGGTTGTAGTAGTCGCGGACTATGCGACGGATGAGGCGGTTGTCGGTGGTCTGGATTCGCGTCAGCTGGTCGAAGTTGATGCCGGCGAGAGGAGCCACGTAGATGCGGAACTTATTGGCCTCGGGAATCATAGGTGTCAGCGCAGGCGTAAGGCCATGCGTGCCCTCAATGACAATCATGCTCCTGTCGTCTATTTGCAGCTTGGTGCCGTCGTACTCGCGTTCGCCCTTTATGAAGTTGTACTTCGGGATCTCGACCTCCTTGCCATCCATGAGCGCGAGCAGCTGCTCATTGAAGAGCTTCACGTCGATGGCCTCAACGGCCTCGAAGTCGAGTTTGCCGTCGGCATCGCGCGGGGTGTCGACTCGGTTGACGAAGTAGTTGTCTATCGAAAGGTTGATGGGCTTAATGCCGTTGAGGATGAGCTGGACGGCCAGCCTCTTGCTGAATGTCGTCTTGCCACTTGACGAAGGGCCGGAGATGAGCACCACCTTCACCGTGTCCCTCCGCTCGGCGATAGCGTCGGCAATCTCGGCAATCTTCTTCTCGTGGAGGGCCTCGGCCACCTGTATTATGCCATTTCCCTTACCTTTGACAATGGCGTCGTTGAGGTCGGCCAGGCGGCGGACTCGCAACAGGCTCTGGAGCTTGTCGTGTTCCATGAACGTGCCGAACATCTTGTTCTGGACGGTCATAGGAGCCACAATCTCCGGGTTCTTGTCGTCAGGCACTTGCAGCAGGAGTCCGCTGAAGTATTCGCGGAGGTCGAAGACATCGAGGATGGACGTGTTCGGTACAAGGTCGCCAAAGAGGATGGCGGAGTGTCCGTCAAGCGCGTGCACGGCGGTATACATGTCGCCATGCTGCGTTATCAGGCGCGCGGTATCGGCCGTCCGGCCAAGCCGTTTCACGGCCTCGCTGGCCGAAATCTCGCGGCGATCAATGGGCAGTGCGGACTTCTGAATGGTGCGCATCCGCTCAAGGAGGGCGAGCGTCTGCTTCGTCGTCGGGTCTATCACCTTGCCGTCGACTCCGCGAAGCTCGCAATAATACCCTTTTGAGACAGAGTGCAGAACCTCGAGCTCCGCTTCGGGCATGACGTCAGCCACAGCCGAGTAGAGCATCAGTATGAGCGAGCGGACATACATCCTCCGCCCCTCGGGGTCGGTTATGTCGAAAAACCGTATCTCCTTGGGCTGGTAGACACGGAACGTCAGCCCCGTGTTCTTATTGTTCACGCTTGCGCCCAATATAGTGTAGCGCAGCTTTATTCCCATCTCTTGCGCTATCTCGCCGACAGACAGACCCGCGTCTACACTCACAGTCTCGCCTGTGTTGACGCACTTTATCTCTATTTTCTCCATCCTGATTTTTGTGTGGATTATGTGTTTGAATATGAATTTTTTGAAAAGCTCTTTGCCGAGGCCTTATGTGATGCCAGTCGGCGGATTTCCAGACCGCATCCGCTCTCAACAAATATAACAAATAATTATTAACTTCGCACGCCCGTGGCATGCCGGCCCTCTTATTATGGTGCGCGTCAAGCCCATCCGCTCATCCGAGCATAAACAATTAAGGATGTAACCCTCCCTCCCATTCCCAATGCGCAACAAATATCTCGTATGGCTCTATCAGCCGTACAAATATCTGATCCTCATCCCACTCGCCATTGTCGACACTGTCATCTTCACGATCCTCACGTGGCTGCTGTCCTTCTTCTCGGCGAGGGTGGCAGGGCATGCCGCGAAAATGTGGGCGAGGGTGATTCATTGGCTCACGCCCATGCCGGTCAAGCTCGTCGGGACGGATAACATCAAGCCCGGCCAGAGCTACGTCATCGTGGCCAACCATCAGAGCGCCTACGACATAATACTCGTCTACGGCAGCTTGCCCATCGACTTCCGCTGGATTATGAAGAGGGAGTTGCGGAGCGTGCCTCTCCTCGGCTTCGCTTGCGAGAGGTGCGGCCACATCTTCCTCGACAGGTCGTCCGCCCGCAAGGCGTACCGCAGCATCCAGCGTGCCAAGGAGATTCTGACCGGCGGCACGTCGGTCGTAATCTTCCCCGAAGGGCACCGCAGCGGCCGCCCCGAGATGAACGAGTTCAAGCACGGCGCATTCCGAATGGCCTTCGAGCTCGGCCTTCCCATGCTGCCCATATCGATTAAGGACACGTGCCGAGTCATGCCCGCCGGAATTGGCTCGCTCTATCCGGCACGGACGACCCTCACAATCCACCCCGCAGTCGACGTCAACGAGTATGAGGGACGCCGCGACGACCTTATAAAGCACCTGCAAGAGGTCATAGCGTCGGCCGTATAAAAAGGTGCTTCGCACAACAGACAATAGAATAACAGAAACTTACATCTTACCTTGGATTTCCTGCAAGAAATAAACCGTCGCCGGACATTCGCCATCATCAGCCACCCGGACGCCGGCAAGACTACCCTGACCGAGAAACTGCTCCTCTTCGGCGGCGCCATACACGTGGCCGGAGCGGTCAAGAGCAACAAGATAAAGAAGACAGCCACTTCCGACTTCATGGAGATCGAGAAGCAGCGCGGAATATCGGTGGCGACATCCGTCATGGGCTTCGAATATGATGGCTACAAGGTCAACATTCTCGACACTCCAGGTCACCAGGACTTCGCAGAGGACACGTTCCGCACACTTACGGCCGTAGACTCAGTCATCATCGTCATCGACGCTGCCAAGGGCGTTGAGACCCAGACGCGCAAGCTAATGCAGGTCTGCCGAATGAGGAAGACACCCGTCATCGTCTTCATCAACAAGATGGACCGCCCGGCCAACGACCCGTTCGACCTGCTCGACGAGATTGAGGCCGAGCTCAAGATTGGCGTGCGCCCCCTCAGCTGGCCCATCGGGTCGGGCGAGATTTTCAAGGGCGTTTATAACATCTTCGAGAAGAACCTCTACCTCTACGAGCCGAGCAAGCAGACCGTGCAAGAGGGCGAGGACGTGGCCGTCGACTCCGCAGAGCTTGACAAGCGAATAGGCGAATCGGCAGCGGCGACGCTTCGCGAGGAGCTGGAGACGGTCGAGGGCGTATACCCTGATTTCGACATAGAGAAATACCGCAGTGGCGATGTCGCCCCGGTCTTCTTCGGCTCCGCCCTCAACAACTTCGGCGTCAGGGAGTTACTCCATTGCTTCCTCCAGATTGCGCCGCAGCCGCAGCCCAGCCATGCGGAGGAGAGGGACGTGAAGCCCGAGGAGCCGAAATTCACAGGCTTCGTCTTCAAGATACACGCCAACATGGACCCCAACCACCGCAACCGAATCGCCTTCGTGAAGGTGTGCAGTGGCAAGTTCGAGCGCAACAAGCCATACCGCCACGTCCGTCTGGGCAAGGACCTCAAATTCTCAAGCCCCACGGCCTTCATGGCCGACAAGAAGAGCATCATCGACGAGGCATACCCGGGCGACATTGTCGGCCTGCCCGACACCGGTAACTTCAAGATTGGCGACTCAGTGTCGGAGGGCGAGAACATACACTTCCGCGGCCTGCCGAGCTTCTCGCCAGAGCTCTTCCGCTACATTGACAACGCCGACCCCATGAAGGCCAAGCAGCTCGCCAAAGGCATAGACCAGCTGATGGACGAGGGCGTGGCGCAGCTCTTCATCCACCAGTTCAACGGCCGCAAGATTATCGGCACCGTAGGCGCGCTCCAGTTCGAGGTCATCGAATACAGGCTGCTCCACGAGTACGGGGCCAAGTGCCGCTACGAGGGGCTGTCGCTCTACAAGGCATGCTGGATTGAGAGCGACGACGCTAAGGAGCTTGAAGAGTTCAAGAAGCGCAAGCAGCAGTACCTCGCCAAAGACAAGGACGGGCGCGACGTCTTCCTCGCCGAGAGCAACTTCATGCTCCAGATGGCGCAACAGGACTTCAAGAACATCAAGTTCCACTTCTCAAGCGAGTTCTAACATCATACCGTCTCCACCAGGAGGCACAGGCGCACCGCCGAAACGTGACAGGCTCAGAGCCATGCGTTTTTGCGGTGCGCTTTTTTGTATTTTCTTACATGGAGAAACGTGGCTTTACGCGCGTGGCGAACAAGCCCCTACCCTTTTATGCCCTCAGCCGTAGCTAATATGGCCTTACGAACCTCGTCATGGTCATCGACATTGACGAAGAGGAGAGTCTTGGCACCTTGGTAAGGGATGGCCTCGCACAGGCCGAGGCTCGCGTTGGCGGCGTCCTTCTTAAGGAGGAGGCGGTTGTCATAGATGCCGCCGATGAGCGTGCCGCGGTAGTAGAGCAGGAACTCGCCCATCATCTTGCGTGCGGTGAGGTCGCCAGTGAGTCCGGACTGGTCGACGACAAAGTCGAGGAACTCTTTTGATGAGGGCATAGGAGGGGCTAATAAGCAAAAAGGCGTGCCGAAAAACTTGGCACGCCTCAAATCAACTATATGTTTTGGCGGAGAGACAGGGATTCGAACCCCGGGTACATCGCTGTACGCCTGTTTTCAAGACAGGTGCAATCGACCACTCTGCCATCTCTCCTTGAATGACGATGCAAAGGTAGCCATTATTTCCGGTTTAGCAAGAGGGTGTGGCGTTTTTTTCGCCACAGTCATTTAGAAGTAAGCCATAATGCGCTAAAATCACCGAATGGAGACTCACACGCCCCCCTCCGCTACTTCCCCGCGTCCCCTTTCGCCCCCCCGGATTTCCACATCTGACGCCGATATGGCACCCATATAGGGAGCCGCTCGTCGAACTCTCCGTCGCGCCAGACTTCGGGCAGGGACGAGAAGAGGGCGTTGCGGACGTTGAAAGAGGCGTAGTGGCCCATGACTCAGGAGCTGAGCGCGCTGCGGAGACGCTCGGGAGAAGCTTCGCCACGGGCGGCCTCCTCGTTGAGGGCTATGAGATGGCGCGTCATACGGCGGAGGGACTCGCTAACCCGAACCATGCGCTCAGGAAGTGCATGCAACAAAAAAAGACCGTCGCAGCATATGCCGCGACAGTCTACAGAAAGGAGAGCGGGAAACGGGACTCAAACCCGCGACCCTCTGCTTGGAAGGCAGATGCTCTATCGACTGAGCTATTCCCGCAAAAAACATTAGGGGCTTGCGCCACTGTGGGAGGTGAAGGATTCGAACCTACGAAGCCGAAGCAGCAGATTTACAGTCTGTCCCATTTGACCACTCTGGAAACCTCCCATTCTTTCAAGGCAAGGACTCTTAACAGATACCTTAGGATAATAAGTCGCCCTCTTCTTTCAAGAGAGCCAGCAGAGGGACTCGAACCCACGACCGGCTGATTACAAATCAGCTGCTCTACCAACTGAGCTATGCTGGCAGGTGGGTAAGCTATCTACGTCGCACCGCTCAACCTAATACCTTTGCTGCGGTCAGACCCTGGAGGATTCAAAGGGAGCTGGTCGCGTAGGACTTACCCGTGTGCGTTAGCGAGGACAAAATTACATCTAATTTCTCTTTTTGCAAGGGCTGAGTGAAAAATTTATTCATTTTGTTCGCAAAGTGGTGAGTGTCAGTTGTGTTCGACTTCGAATAAAAAGCCCCCCCCGTCAGCGGGCGAACCGTTGGCGGGGGAGCTTATAGCAGGAATGGTTGCCAGATTAAATCTGGGCGAAAGCCTGATCGAGGTCGTCGATGATGTCATCGATGTGCTCTGTGCCGATGGAGAGGCGCACGGTAGCGGGCGTTATGTGCTGCTGCGCGAGTTCCTCGGGACTCATCTGCGAGTGGGTGGTCGTGTAGGGGTGGATGACGAGGCTCTTGACGTCGGCCACATTGGCGAGGAGCGAGAATATCTTGAGCGCGTCGATGAACTTCCACGCCTCTTCCTTGCCGCCCTTAATCTCGAACGTGAAGATGGAGCCGCCGCCGTTGGGGAAGTACTTCTGGTAGAGCTTGTGGTCGGGGTGCGATGGCAGCGAGGGGTGATTGACCTTGGCCACCTTGGGGTTCTTTGAAAGGAACTCTACGACCTTAAGGGCGTTGGCCACGTGCCTCTCGACGCGGAGCGAGAGCGTCTCGAGACCCTGAAGGAGGATGAACGCGTTGAAGGGCGAGATGGTCGCGCCCGTGTCGCGGAGGATGACGGCGCGGATGCGGGTGACGAAGGCGGCAGGGCCGGCCACGTCGGCAAAGATCGCCCCGTGATATGAGGGGTCGGGCTTAGCGAGGGTTGGGTATTTGTCGGCATTCTTCTTCCAGTCGAACTTGCCGCCCTCGACGATGACGCCGCCGAGGCTTGAGCCGTGGCCGCCTATGAACTTGGTGGCGGAGTGGACTACGATGTCGGCCCCGTGTTCGAGCGGGCGGATGAGGAACGGCGTGCCGAACGTGTTGTCGACAATGAAGATGATGTTGTGCTTGTGGGCGACCTCGGCAATGGCGTCGAGATCCGTGACGTCGCTGTTGGGGTTGCCGAACGTCTCGGCGTATATCACCTTGGTGTTCGGCTTGATGGCGGCTTCGAGAGCCTTGATGTCGTTGACGTTGACGATGGTGTTCGTGATGCCCTGCGTGGCGAGGGTGTGCGTGATGAGGTTGAACGAGCCGCCGTACAGGTTGTCGGCCGCTACGATATGGTCGCCGACACCGAGGACGTTCTGGAGAGCGTATGTGACGGCGGCTGCTCCCGATGCCACGGCGAGGCCTGCCGTGCCACCCTCAAGGGCGGCCACGCGGTCCTCAAAGACGGCCTGCGTGGAGTTGGTGAGTCGACCATAGATGTTGCCCGGGTCGCGGAGGCCAAATCGGTCGGCCGCGTGCTGCGAGTTGCGGAAGACGTAGCTGGTGGTCTGGTAGATGGGCACCGCGCGTGCGTCGGTTGCGGGGTCGGGGTTCTCCTGTCCCACGTGGAGCTGGAGGGTCTCGAAGTGAAGTTTCTTCTGTGTCATCGTATTAAGTGTATTTTTGTGTTTATACCTAAGAGAATTAGTGACTGACGGATGGCGTATACCTTGGTGTCCGCGTCTCTGTCATCCTCACGTCGCAAATGTACAGCAATTAGGCTAAGCGCCAAGCCCTTTGCCGCATATTCAGAAAACCGTTCCAAATTGCGGCCCTATATATTGCGCTTTTTCTTAAAGAGGCGTATCAGCAGGCCGTCGAAAAGAATAAGCGTTATTTTTGTAGGCGAACAACAGCATATATCTTAACCCATGGCATTTATCGAAGCCCGCGAAGTCGTCAAGGACTACTCGGGGCACAGGGCGTTGGACCGCTTATCGCTCTCGGTTCCGCAAGGTCACGTCTATGGCCTGCTCGGCCCGAACGGAGCCGGCAAAACCACATTCATCCGAATACTTAACCAGATAACCCGCCCCGACAGCGGCGAGGTCCTGCTCGACGGCCACCCGCTCAGCCCCGACGACGTGAGCCGGATAGGCTACCTGCCCGAGGAGCGCGGCCTCTATAAGAAAATGAAGGTTGGCGAGGAGGCCGTATATCTCGCCCAGCTGAAAGGCCTTGGCGAATATGAGGCCAAGAAGAGGCTCAAGGCGTGGTTCGAGAAGTTTGAGATCGCCGACTGGTGGGACAAGAAGGTGGAGCAGCTCTCGAAGGGCATGGCCCAGAAGGTGCAGTTCATCGTCACCGTGCTCCACGAACCCAGCCTCCTCATCTTCGACGAGCCGTTCAGCGGCTTCGACCCTGTCAACGCCAATATCCTCAAACGCGAGATTCTCGCCCTCAGGGACCGCGGCGCGACGGTGGTCTTCTCTACGCACAACATGGCGTCGGTAGAGGCGGTGTGCGACGACATAACGCTCATAAACAACAGCCGCTCGGTCCTTACGGGCTCCGTGGCTGATGTCAAGCAGCGGTTCAAGCGCAACGAGTTCTCCATCCGCTTCACGGGCGACGCCGCCAACCTCACGGCCGACGGCGCGACGGTGGCCGCGTCCGAGATAACTGCCGAGGGCGGTGGCGTGAGCCGTGCCACGGTAAGGCCGGCCGACGGGATTGATGGTATGACGGCAAACGACCTCATCCGCCACCTGCTCGGTAAAGTAACCCTCGTGAGCTTCGAGGAGATCCTCCCCTCGATGGACGAGATTTTCATTAAAACAGTAGAGGGCGCCAACACGAAATAAAGAGAGATGTCAAACTCCAAACTACCACTCATAATAAAGCGCGAGTACGTAACCCGCGTCCGCAAGGTGAGCTTCATCGTCATGTCGCTCCTCATGCCCATAGGCATGATAATAATGATGACCTTGCCAACCCTCATAGCCATGGTTGGCACCACCGACACGAGCTCCGTCGCCGTCATTGACCGCACTGCGCGCTACGGCCAGAGCCTCACCGACTGCCAGGCCGTGAAATACTCGCTCATGCCGCCCGACACCGACGAGGCCGCCCTCCGCGAAGTCTACGCCGACTCCGGCTACAACGCCTTCATGGTCATCGACGGCCGCCCAAGCGAGAGGGACAGCGTGAGGCTCTACTCCGCCAACACCCTGCCCGCCGAGGTCAAGAACCACACGGAGAGCGACCTCCAGTCCGCCCTCAAGAAGGAGATTATGAACTCCTACGCCTACCACACGCCCGCCCTCGACTCGCTCTTCACGAGCGTCAATGAGGCCACGGCCAGCGTCACCACCATCAACCTCTCCGACGATGGCTCGGAGAGCGAGAACTTCGCCGAGGTCGGAATGATTGTCTCTATCATCGCCGCCATGCTCATCTACATGTTCGTCCTGACCACCGGCTCCATGGTCATGCAGGGCGTGATGGAGGAGAAGAGCAACAGGATAGTTGAGGTGCTGATATCCTCAGTCAAGCCCTTCGAGCTGATGATGGGCAAGATATTGGGCATCGCGCTTGTGGCTCTCACGCAGCTCGCCATATGGATTGTCTTCGGGATTATAGTCGTGTCGGTGGCCTCGGCGTTCATAGCGCCCGATGCAATAGCCTCGGCCGGGGCGGGCGCGATAAACGACCCCGCGATGGTTGCGGCGGCTCAGCAGTCCGACGCGACGGACATAATGACCCGCCTTGCATCGGTCAACTTCATTGAGATAATATCGCTCTTCGTGGTCTACTTCCTCGGCGGCTATTTGCTCTACTCGAGCCTCTTCGCCATCTGCGGCGCGGCAATGGAGTCGCCATCCGACAACAACACGCTCAGCCTCATTGTCATGATTCCGCTTTTCGCGGCCATCTATATCGCCATCCACACGATGCAGGATCCCTCGAGCACGCTCTCGTTCTGGGCGTCGATATTCCCCTTCACGTCGCCCATCATCATGATGGCCCGTCTGCCCTTTGGCGTGCCAGTCTGGGAGATTGCGCTTTCGGTGGCCGTTCTCATCGGCTCGTTCATCCTCTCCATCTGGGTGGCGGCACGAATCTACCGCATCGGGATACTTATGTATGGTAAGAAGGTGACGCTCAGGGAGCTGGCGAAGTGGTTCCGTCAGAACTGATAGCGGGTGCGGCATCTTAGCCGCAGCCGGCGCAAAATATTAGCCCGTCCTCGGTTTCCCTTATCAGGGGGCTGAGGACGGGCTGGCTGTTTGTAAGATGGGATATGGACACACACGGCCTCACTCCCCCCCCCGTGCCACCCTTACGCCGCCCTCAGTTTTCACACCTGTGGCGAGTATGGCGCCCACTTCAGCAACCGCTCGTCGAACTCGCCGTCGCGCCAGATTTCGGGCAATGACGAGAAGAGGGCGTTGCGGACGTTGAAAGAGGCGTAGTGGCCCATGACTCCGCCATAGGAGCTGAGCGCGCTGCGGAGACGCTCGGGTGAAGCTTCGCCACGGGCGGCCTCCTCGTTGAGGGCTATGAGGTGGCGGGTCATTCGGCGGAGGGACTCGCTGGAGACGTAGTCGCGGTCGGAGCTGACGACGAAAGCGTCGTCGACATAGCGGCCATAGTGGCGGCAGAGCATCTCGCGCTTCATGAAGTCGTCGAAACGGCCGAGGTAGACGTTGGGTTTCACCCTTCGTTTTTCATGCTCGGCAGAGCAAACGAGTTTGCTCTGCTCTCGCTTAATCAAAACGTTACTGAAAAGCTGGCTGGTAAGGTTACCAATGGGGAGGCCGCAGCCAGGCGGGGAGCAGAAGAGGCTCTTGGACTCGGGCAGGCCGTCCCAGTCGGATGGTTTGCCGCGTCGGAGACAGCCCACGGTAGGGTCTGTGAGGACAATGACGCGGGTGAGGTAGGCGAGAAAGTCGATGTCGACGCACTCTGTCCAGGTGGTGGCGAGGCGGCGGCAGACCTTGTGGGAGGACATCCGGCGGAGGGTGTCGACGACCATGTCGGCGAGGAGCTGGCGGCGGATATGCATAAAGTAGCCGCGAATGTCGAGCTTGAGGGCGAAGGCGGGACGGGTGTCGTTGCGGCTCTCGGAACGGATATGCCCGGCGAGGCGCGCTATGCCATAATGAGTGCCGCAACCGACTATGCAACTGTAGGAGTCGGCGATGAAAGTCCGCTCGAAGATTGGACCGGCATAGGCAAAGTAGAGGTGGTGGACCACACGGTCGGCGAAGTCGGCTGCGAAGACCTCGCGTTTCTTAGGGTCGGAAATGACGAAGCACGTGGCGGGGCGGGGACGGTAGGAACGTGAGATTAGCTCGTCGGCGAGCTGGTTGAGGTTGTCGTCGAGCCGGGCGGCGAAGCGGACCACGCAGGCAGACTTCTGCTTGTGGCGGGCAGCGAGTTCGTAGGCGGCATAGAGGTCGGCGAGGAGGCGAGGGCGGGTGAGAAGAAAAGGGGGCATGAGGAGGGAGGACGTGGCGTTCGGATTATCGTGCGCACAAGGTCGGAGGGCAGTGCTGCGGAGGGGCAAACCGGACGAACAGAGAAACCATTGTAGCGGTTGTTGTTGTCCGCGTTCCAGTTGCCCGAGTTGAAGTTGAGGTTGCGGGCGTTGTTGGAGTTGCCGGAGTTGAGCTCGGCGGACCAGTAGTTGCCGTTCGAGCCAACGTTGTTGAGGTCGGAACCCCAGCGGTTGCCAGCGGCGGGGAGGAAGAGCCTGAACCGGCGGTCGCCTGATACGATGGACGCGGAGGAACACGCTGCGTGAGCCACCTCGTCATCGCCCCCGTTTTTTTTGCAGCGGGGGCATTTTCTGCCACAAGGGCATCATATGCCGCAAGGGCATCATATACCACAAGGGCATCATATGCCACAAGGGCATCATATACCACAAGGGCATAGTATGCCGCAAGGGCGTCGGAGCCATGCGGAAGCGGACCGCCTATGAATTGCGGCCAGCCTTGCACTGAGTGAGCGCGACGGGATCCGTCCCTGTCATGCGCACCCTTTTTTCTGTCTCTCTTATATTATGTTATCTGGTGGTTCGAAACGGGAAATGCGGGCTTAAAAGCCGAGGAGGTGGCGGTAGCTGCTCTGGAAATGACGAAGGAGAGCCTGACACTCGCATGGCGAGAGGTCGTCAACGTCCACCTGGCTGAGCGAGCGGAGCAGTTCGGCGACTGTTGTCGTGACGGCGGGCTGCCCCGCCACGGCGTGCGACGGAAAGAGCGGGGCGGGACTCACTCCTGGCTCCTTCTTCTCCTCGGCTGCCTTGTCGGGGGCGGGTTGGAGGGCGGCCACTTGCTCAGCCCTCCACTTTGCGAAGTCGTCCGCCAGGTTTTGGGGTGTGGCTGCGCCAAAAGCGCCAGCCGGAAGCAGAAGCACGTCATGGCTGCCGTCGGGCGACTTTGCGCGAGTGGCTCCTGCGGGAGTGAACTTCGCCCAACTTGACTCAGAGCCTATCGGGAAGCCCACAGCCAGAACTTTCCCCACACCTTTCTTACTTTGGAGCGAGACCTTCATCCCGGGGCCGCAAACGGCGAGAAGCCAGGCGCTCCACTCGTAGGCGCGGACGAAACTGCCCTCGGCAAAAATGTGTATTGTCCGACATTTCTCCTCCGTGTCCCTGTCGAACTCTATGGACACTATATCTGTTGGTTGCAAAGAAGTACGTGTGTGTGCAGTGTCAGAAATTTGGAGCCGCCCCGTCCGCCACCTGAGGACTACGCCGCGCCCGCTGCGCATGGCGCGCCTCCGTCCTCAGATGACAGACGGCACTGATGCTCCTGTTAGTTTGTTTGGTTGAACCCCGCCCTCTCGCTCTCTACTTTGCGGAGGGGCAAACCGGGCGAACAGAGAAACCATTGTAGCGGTAGTCGCTGTCGCCCGCGTACCAGCTGCCCGAGTAGAAGGAGAGGTAGCGGGCGCCGCGGGAGTTGCCGGAGTAGAGTTCGGCGGACCAGTAGTAGCCGTCCGAGCCAACGAAGTAGAGGTCGGAACCCCAGCGGCCGCCAACGGCGGGGAGGAAGAGTTTCTTGCCGTTAGGTCCGGTGAGTAGGTAGCCTGGCAGAGAACCGTTGGCGTCCCAGTCGGTCTCTTTCCACTCGGTCGTGCACTCCGTGAAGAGCTCGCTGAGCTGTTCTCGCGTAGGCATCCGCCACTTGCCGCCCCAATTCTGGGCGGCAGCGTCGTCGGCGGCCTCGAGGGTGGTCTTGCCGTCGCCTACGAACTTCACGTCGGTGTACCAGTCGGCGGTTATCTTGTTGTCCTCCACTGTGTATTTGTTGATGTGATCCCTGTCGCTCTCGCCCTTCTTCATATGCTTGTAGGTGTCCCAGTCGTAGCTCTCCTTGGCGGTCGTCTCGCCCCAGGCGAAGTACGCCCCGGCCTCGCCGGGCTTCGTTGCGCCGACGTTGTAGGGCGCCCAGAGCGTGCCGGACGGCAGGCCAAGGTCCACGGCCTCGGCGGCCGTGGGTACTTGGCCGCCCACGCTCCCGTCGGGTGTGTTGTACGCCTTGGTCGTCTCTGCGGAGGGGCAAACCGGGCGAACAGAGAAACCA
>JBJEGU010000054.1:0-31429 GCA_051875415.1 Marinilabiliaceae bacterium | reverse complement strand
AACGGCACGCCGGCCCCGGCCAAACGACCGTTTACTTGCAGCCACAACATAATGGGCCACGGCGCGACGCTCGGCCTCTTTTAACAAGCAACTGTAATCAACCATAATAAAGAATGAAACACTTATTGCTACTAACGACATTCGCCCTGTGGTCGGCTTTCGCCACCGCTCAGACGCGGACAGTCAGCGGCACCATCCGCGACGCGGCGGGCAACCCGCTGCCAGGTGTCGCAATCGTCGTCCCTGGCACGACGCACGGCACGGTGACCGACTTCGACGGCCACTACACCCTCAAAGTCGACGGCGCCCAGAAGCTTTCGGCGTCCTTCATAGGCTACCTCCCCGGCGAGATTGACCTCGCCGCCGGCCAGACCGACGCCACGCTCCAGGAGGAGAACAAGGAGATGGACGAGGTGGTCGTCGTCGCCTACGGCACATCGACGAAGGGCAGCTACACCGGCTCGGCCGCCCAGCTCAACGCCGAGAGCCTTGAGAAGCGCCAGGTGACCAACGCGTCGCAGGCGCTCACCGGCACCATGGCGGGCGTCCAGACGCAGAGCGTGAACGGCCAGCCCGGCACAAGCGCAACCATCCGCGTCCGCGGCGCAGGCTCTATCAACGCCGAAATGTCGCCACTGATTGTCGTCGACGGCATGCCTTTCGACGGCGACCTGTCGAGCATCAACACTAACGATATCGAGAGCATGACCGTGCTGAAGGATGCAGCGTCTACCGCCCTCTACGGCGCGCGCGGCGCAAACGGCATCCTCATGATCACCACCAAGAAGGGCCGCAAGGGCGACGCCAAGATTAACTTCGAGGCTCGCTGGGGCGCCAACACGAGGCAGGTTGAGAACTACGACGTGCTGAAGAGCGCGGGCGACTACTACGAGAAGCTCTATACGGCCATATACAACAACTACGTGTACGGCCTGGGGGCTGACGCGACAATGGCGCACACTAAGGCAAACGCAGCTCTCATGAGTGGCGGCAAGCTGGCCGGCGGCTACACCATATTTACCGTCCCGACGGGCGAGACTCTCGTGGGTACGGACGGCAAGCTGAACCCCAACGCCAAGCTTGGCTACTCCGACGGCGAGTATTATTACACCCCCGACAACTGGGAGGACGAGATTTTCAAGCGTCAGAACCGTCAGCAGTATGACCTTTCCGTCTCGGGCGGCACGGACAGCTTCAACTACTTCCTCTCCCTTGGCTACGTGAAGGATGGCGGCGTAATCCCCAACTCTGACTTCGAGCGCACATCCGCCCGACTCAAGGTCGACTATCAGGCGAAGACCTGGCTGAAGCTTGGCGCTAACGCGGCATACAGCCACAGCAAGAGCCGCAAGCCGGACGAACAGCAGACCGTAAACAGCTCGGGCAACGCATTCCTCCTTGCCAACTTCATCGCGCCTATCTACCCCATCTATGTCCGCAACGCCGACGGTTCACGCGCCTACAGCAACGGCCGCCCCGTATACGACTACGGCGACGGCAAGAGCAGCAACGGCAACCGTAACTGGATGTCCATATCCAACCCCCTTGGCGACCTCACATACAACAAGGAGGTCTACACTCACGACGTCTTCAACGGCAACGTCTCGGCCGACATCACCCCGATCAAGGGGCTGACCCTCACGGCCAAGTACAGCATATACGTCGACAGCGAGCGCGGCAGCGTACTGGGTAACGCATATATGGGCCAGACGGCATCGTACGGCGGAACGGCAGCGCAGGAGGCTAACAGGGTGTACGCATTCGACCAGCAGTACATTGGCAACTACAACTTCACCGTCAATGAAGTAAACGCCATTGACATCACCGTCGGCTACGACGGCTACCACTGGAAGGAGACCGACCTGAGCGGCAACGGCACAGGCCTTTACAACCCCGAGAGCTACTTCCTCTCGAACGCTACCAACAACTTCAGCCTCTACGGCATTGAGGACAAATACTCCACAGCTGGCTTCTTCGGCCGCGTGAACTATGGCTTTGACGAGAAGTACTTCGTCAACGGCTCATACCGCCGCGACTCGTCGAGCCGCTTCAGCAAGGACAACCGCTGGGGTGACTTCTGGAGCGCGTCGGCCGCATGGCTCATCAGCAAGGAGGACTTCATGGAGAACGCCAAGTGGGTGGACATGCTGAAAATAAAGGCATCGTACGGCGAGCAGGGCAACGACAACATAGGCAACTACTACGCCTACGAGGACCAGTATAAGATGTCGGGCTCCGACGGCACTTTCTCAGACGCCACACTGACGTGGAAAGGCAACCCCGACCTGACGTGGGAGACCTCGAAGAGCTGGAACGCAGGCGTGGAGTTCGCCCTCTTCGGCAATAAGCTCAACGGCTCGGCAGAGTACTTCGGCCGCAAGAGTGAGGACATGCTCTACAATAAGCCTGTGGCAGGGTCAAACGGTTACTCCACATTCCCGATGAACGTCGGCTCGATGACTAACAGCGGTGTCGAGATCGACCTGAACGTTAACGTACTCAAGCTCAAGAAGTTCAACTGGGACGTGAACGTGAACGGCACTTTCATCAAGAACAAGATCAACAAGCTCCACCCCGACCTTGGCGGCAAGATGGTTGACGGAAACCGCCTCTACGAGGAGGGCAAGAGCATGTACCGCTACAACATGGTAGAGTGGGCGGGCGTTGACGAGAAGACCGGCGAAGCTCTCTACTGGACAAAGGACGAAAGCGGCAACAGGGTCACGACGACCGACTATAACGACGCCCAAAATCACAAAGTCGGCACGGCCAACCTCATGCCAAAGGTCTACGGTGGCTTCGGCACGAACCTCGAGTTCTTCGGCTTCGACGCCTCCGTGGCCTTCAGCTACCAGCTCGGCGGCAAGATTTGGGACTACGGCTATCAGGACCTTATGCACGGCGGCAGCTCGAGCAACATTGGCCAGAACTGGCACAAGGACATCAACAAGGCCTGGACGCCCGAGAACACCAAGACTGACGTTCCCCGTCTCGACTACGGCGACAAGTACACCAACAGCACATCCACTCGCTGGATTTGCAGCTCGAACTACCTCGCCCTCAACAACATCACATTCGGCTACACCCTGCCCCACGAACTCACGAGCAAGGCATACCTTGAGACCGTGCGCGTATACTTCGCGGCCGACAATGTGGCTCTCTGGAGCTACCGCAAAGGACTCGACCCTCGCCAGTCGTTCACCTACGCCACCACGGCCCGCTATACGGCCATCCGCTCCATCTCGGGCGGCTTGAAGATCACCTTCTAATGGCCGGCAGGTAATGGACAGAAGTTCAACAACAAAAAGAAAAACAATGAAAGCAAGATACAGAATCCTGACAGCCGCCGCACTGGTGACTCTTCTCGCATCGTGCGAGGAGATGGATTTGACGCCGGAGGGCGAAACTCTTACGGAGTCGCAGAAAAGCGAGGTTTACGGCAACGACGCGAGCAAGAGCTTCTCGGCAGTCTCTGGCGCCTATATGAAGATGAGCGCATATTGCCCTAATTATGATGACCTGGGCGCATATCGTCATATCGACATAGGCTACCCGACCATCATGCTCTACACCGACGCGAGCGGCGAGGACATGGTTGCCGAGGACAACGGATACCAGTGGTGCGGTTTCCAGGTGGAGTTCACCGACCGTCTGGCCTCAGCGTATATAACACGAATCATGTGGAACGACCTGTACTCTTACATATACAGTGCCAACAGCCTCATCGCCCTCATTGACGAGGCTGATGAGTCCGCCACCTTCAAATTCAACCTTGCCCAGGGGCTTGCGCTCAGGGCGTTCTCCTATTTCCAGCTGGCGCAAATCTACCAGTTCAATGTCATAGGGAATGAGGATAAGCCATGCGTACCCATCATCACGGACAAGAACATGGCAGACGCCACTCTTAACGGAGCCCCCCGCGCCAAGGTCAGCGAAGTTTATGAGCAGATATACTCCGACCTTGACAAGGCGATAGAGCTACTCACCACAGCCAAGGAGGCGAAGGTATCGCGTAAGGACAAGCGTTATGTAGACCTTGCGACGGTCTACGGTCTCCGCGCCCGAGTAAACCTCGTAAGCCGCAAATGGGCCGAGGCCGCAGCCGACGCGACCAAGGCAATAGAGGAGGCTGCGGCAAGTGGCATCACGCCAGCCTCGATAGCCGATGTCTCGAAACCCACCTTCAGCTCGGCCAACGAGAGTGACTGGATGTGGGGCATCATAGTCGCCGAGACCGACGAGGTCGTCAACAGCGGCATCATCAACTGGATAAGCCACATCGGGACGCTCAACTACGGCTATGGCAACTACAGCGGCGCATTCAGAATCTCGGAGAAGCTTTTCGCCACCATCGACACGACGGATGTCCGCAGAGGCTGGTGGCTCGATGCGGATGGCAATTCAGCCAATCTGAGTGACGACATACAAAATGCCTTCGCCGAGTACTCCGAGGGATATACGGTGTCGGATTACTACGCGCCATTCACGAGCGTCAAGTTCGGTCCTTACAACGATGTCGTCGGCACTGACAAAAATGCGAACGACATCCCCCTTATGCGAGTTGAGGAGATGTACCTCATCAAGGCCGAGGGCGAGGCTATGAGCGGCGGCAACGGTCTTGCCACACTCAACGACTTCGTAAAGACCTACCGCGACCCGGCTTACAGCTTCACTGGCAGCGACGTCCAGGCCGAGGTATGGCGTCAGCGCCGCATTGAGCTTTGGGGCGAGGGCATGAGCTGGTTTGACAGGATGCGCTACAACGCCGGCATCAACCGCAGAGGCTGCGGCTACGAAAGCTCATTCGTCTACGTCATCGACGGCAACGACGCCAAGCTTCTGTGGCCTATCCCGGAGAAGGAGATAAACAGCAACCCCGCCCTCTCAACAGCCGACCAGAACCCGTCAGGCGGCACGCCAAGCCCCGTCGCTGACGGCGAGGCCACGATAGCCGAGGAGACGATAAACCTGTAAGGCTACCGCCCCTTCAGTTAAAGACGTAAACAGTTTTTCGCCCCCGTGGAGGTTCTGCTCCACGGGGGCGATTTCCGTTTGGCGAGGGACGGGCATCTTAGCTTATAATTCCGTATTTTTGGGGATGTGACATCACACAAGAAGAGGCTCTTATGAAATACCCTATAGGACTACAGGACTTCGAGCAGCTGATAACAGAAGGCTGCGTATACGTAGACAAGACCGACTTGGTATACTCGCTCGTAACAGAAGGCTTCATATATTTCCTGAGCCGCCCTCGGCGGTTCGGCAAGAGCCTGCTGCTATCGACCCTCGAATCCTATTTCATGGGGCGGAAAGAGCTTTTCAGGGGACTGAAGATAGAGAGCATGGAGAAGGACTGGAAAACATATCCCGTGTTCCACCTCGACTTCAATGGCAAGCCGTTCATAAAAAAGGAGACTCTCACTGACGCTCTCGACAGTTTCGTTGCCCACACCGAGGCGACATACGGGAAAGACCCTTTCGCTCACGAGCTGGGCGACAGATTCAAATATGTCCTCGAAAAGGCGCATGAGCAAACAGGGCTCCGCTGTGTAGTCCTCATCGACGAGTACGACAAGCCGCTGCTCGACGTCATGGCGACTGACCTCACAGTCGACGTAGAGGGGAACCGCATGTCGCTCGAAAGCTACAACCGTGAGATTCTCAAGGGCTTCTACTCCACATTCAAGACTGCTGCATCCCACCTGCGGTTCGTCTTTATGACAGGCGTGACCAAATTCTCACAGCTCAGCGTTTTCAGCGGGTTCAACCAGCCCGAGGACATCAGTATGGCGCCACAATTCGAGACGCTGTGCGGAATCACGGATGACGAGGTTGATGAGTATTTCAGGGAGTCGATAGGGCAGATGGCTAAAGTCAACGGCTGTGGCTATGAAGAGATGTGCGCCCGACTCAAAAAGAAGTATGACGGCTATCATTTCAGCAAGAACCAGAAAGGAGTATACAACCCGTTCAGCCTCCTAAGGGCGCTTAAGATGCGCGACATACAGGACTTCTGGTATAAGACCGGCACCCCTACATATCTCGTGCGGCTTCTTGAAGGCACGGACGAACAGCTTGACGAACTGACGGGCAAATACTACTCACCGGCCCAGTTCGACGACTACAGGGCTGACCAGCAGAGCCCGCTGCCTATGATTTACCAGAGCGGCTACCTTACAATAAAAGACTACGACAGCGACATGGACTCCTTCCTGCTCGACTTTCCTAACGACGAGGTAAAAAAGGGGTTCGCTATTCTTGTGGCGGACAGCTATTTGCACCCGAAAGAAGACTCCGACACCTTTGTCCGCAAACTCGTAATGTCGCTAAAAGAGGGTGATTTGGAGAGATTTTGTAGTGAGTTCAGTTCATTCCTTGCGAGCATACCCTACAATGTCAAGCTCAAAAAAGAGAAAGAACGCTTCTTCACATACACGCTCTACCTGATTTTCCGCATAGCCAGCTGCTTTGTCACCTACGCAGAAAAGGAGCAAAGCTATGGCCGACTGGACTGCGCCGTCGAAACCGACAAGTACGTATACATCTTCGAGTTCAAGCTCGACGGAACATCAGCCCAAGCCCTCAGGCAGATTAACGATAAGGGCTACGCCGCAGAATACCAGTCCTCGGGCAAAAAGATTTACAAGGTCGGGCTAAGCATCTCGTCTGCGACGGGGACTGTAAGCGACTGGGGAGTGGATGGGTAGACTCTCACATTTAAAAGCGCAGAAACAGAAAGTGAACGGCCGGCAGCCCCATGACGGGACTGCCGGCCGTAATTCTTTACTTCATTAAAGACCTCTCCTGAGTTCGGTAGAAGCCGGTGGAGTTGTCACGCCTTGGCGGCCTCTGCAGCCTCAGCATTCTGCGCCTCGACGAAAGAGGAGAGGCCGTCGACAAGGGCGCGGAGCTCGGCGAGAGTGCTGACAGACTTTATGCTCATATAGAGCTTGTCAGTAGTCTGCTTGAGCTGCGCACGGCGGGGGTTTGCCTGAATCCAAACTATGATGGACGAGAAGACGGGCGACTGGTAGAACGCCGAATTGCGGTCCGACACGAAGTGGAATGAGGCCACGCCATCTTTCATAAAGACACGCTCAACGCCCAGACGCTGCGCACGATTCCTTATCTTGACAACCTCAAGCAGGTTCACTGACGCGGGAGGCAGCGGGCCGAAACGATCGACGAGTTCTGCGCTGAAGCGGTCGATATCCTCGTCCTTGTCCATTGCGTCGAGCTGACGGTAGAGCCTCATGCGCTCGGAGATGCTCGATATGTAGTCGTCGGGCAGGAGAGCCTCGTCGTCGACCGTCACTTGCGTATCGGCCACGAACTGCGGCAGAGCATCATTCTGCGCCATGCCGTCGGCGGCGAAAAGATCCTTGAACTCGGTGGTCTTGAGTTCGATGATGGCCTCGGCAAGAACCTTTTGGTAGGTCTCGTAGCCCATGTCGGTTATGAAGCCCGACTGCTCCGCGCCGAGGACATCGCCCGCGCCACGTATGTCGAGATCCTGCATGGCGATGTTGAACCCGCTGCCAAGGTCGGCGAACTCCTCGATAATCTGGAGCCTGCGCCTCGCCTCCTGGGTAAGTGTGGAGAAAGGCGGCGCGAAGAGGTAGCAGAAGGCCTTCTTGTTGCTGCGCCCCACCCTGCCTCGGAGCTGATGGAGCTCGCTAAGGCCGAAGAGATGGGCGTTGTTGATGATGATAGTGTTTGCGTTGGGGATGTCGAGTCCGCTCTCGATGATGGTCGTGGCGAGGAGGACATCATAGTCGCCATTGATGAAGTCGAGCATAATGCTCTCAAGAGCCGTGCCCTCCATCTGTCCGTGAGCCACCACAGTCTTGACATCGGGCAAGATGCGCGCCAGCACCCTCTGAAGCTCCACGAGGTGCTCTATGCGGTTGTTGATGATGAAGACCTGGCCGCCACGGGCAATCTCGTAGTTGACGGCATCGCGCATGGCGTCCTCGCTGAAGGCCTGGACAATGGTCTCGATGGGCTGACGGTTGGCGGGTGGCGTGGCGAGGACGCTGAGATCCCTCGCCCCCATGAGCGAGAACTGGAGCGTGCGCGGGATGGGCGTGGCCGAGAGGGTCAGCGTGTCGACATTGACCTTCATCTGGCGGAGCTTCTCCTTAACGCCCACGCCGAACCGCTGCTCCTCGTCGATGATGAGCAGCCCAAGATCCTTGAACTTGACATCCTTGCCAATGAGGCGGTGCGTGCCGATGACGATGTCGACATCGCCTGCGGCGAGCCTCTTGATGACGGACTTCACCTCGGCCGGCTTGCGGAGGCGCGATATGTACTCCACCTTGCATGGCAGCCCATCAAGACGCGCACGGAAAGTGTTATAATGCTGGAAAGCGAGGACCGTGGTAGGCACGAGGACCGCCACCTGCTTATTGTCGCACACGGCCTTGAAGGCGGCGCGGATGGCCAGCTCCGTCTTGCCAAAGCCCACGTCGCCGCAGACGAGGCGATCCATGGGGGACTGCCTCTCCATGTCGGCCTTGATGGCCTTGTTGGCCTTATACTGGTCGGGCGTATCCTCATAGAGGAAAGAGGCCTCAAGCTCCTGTTGCATATAGGAGTCGGGCGAGAAAGCGAAGCCCTCCTCGTCCTTTCGTTTGGCATAGAGCTCGATAAGGTCGCGGGCAATGTCCTTGACACGGCTCTTGGCCTTCTCCTTGAGCTTAGTCCAATGGGCGGAGCCGAGCCTGTTGATGCGCGGAGGCACGCCGTCCTTGCCCCGGTACTTCGAAATCTTGTGCATGGACTGCACATTGACATAGAGCGTGTCGCCATCCTGATACGTCAGCTTGATGGACTCGTATGTCTTGTCGCCAATATGCTGAGTGACAAGGCCGCCGAAGACGCCCACTCCATGGTCGATATGGACGACGTAGTCGCCTATTTTGAGTTCACTGAGCTCGCGGAGCGTGATGCTTTGCTGCTGACGGCGCATATCGTCATTTCGGAGCGCGCAGCGTTGGAAACGCTCGAAAATCTGATGGTCGGTATAGAAGCAGAGGAGCGCCTGCTTGTCAACGAAACCGGCATGGAGCGAAAGCTGCATCTCGGAATATTTGAGCTTGCGCCTGCGCTCGCTTAGTATGGACCGCAGACGCTGCAGCTGCCGACTGTTGTCGGAGAGGAGGAAGACCTGATAGCTGTCGGCCGACTTGTAGTATATGTCGTCCTCGAGGAGGTCGAAATTCTTTTTGAAGAGCGGCTGCCCCACAATGCGGAAATCAAGGTCGGCCTCGGGCGTGGCGTTATTGAGGTCGACCACAGGGCAAGGGACGGCCTGCCCCCACTCATCGGCCGTGCAGAAGAGGTCGGGCGAGAGAGGCTTTGCGTCCGACCCCTCATCGACTTTTGCCGTTGCCGCAGCCTCATATTGAGCATTGAGCATTGAGCGGCAAGCCTCGGGATCGACAATCCAGAGGGCTGCGGAAGATGGGATGGACTGCGAGAAAGGCGTGAGGGACGACGGCTTATCGACACGGCCGAGGTCAGGCACCACGTTGACGCTATCAATCTTGTCGGTAGAAAGTTGGGACTCAAGGTCGAACGAGCGGAGAGAGTCGACCTCGTCGCCGAAGAAATCGACTCGCGTGGGAGCGTCGGTGGCATAGGAGAAGAGGTCGACAATGCTGCCTCGGACAGAGAACTGGCCAGGTTCGTAGACAAAATCGGACCTTGTGAAGCCGTATTCGAGAAGCGTGTCGACAAGGAAAGTGAGGCTTATCTTGTCGCCCTTGCGAACCGTGATGAAATCCTCCTTGACGGACGCAGTCCCTGGCACCTTCTCGGACATGGCTGCCGCATAGGTGACAATGGTCACAGCCTTGTCGGACGCAAAGTGGGCAAGAGCCTCGGTGCGCAGCTGGACATTCTGAGCGTCGTAGGCATCGGACATTGGCTTATGGCGGAAAGATGATGGGAGGAAGAAGACCTTATTATCGCCAAGGAGGCAGCACAGGTCGTGGTAGAGGTAGGGCGCATCGTCGCGCTCAGCGCACACCACCACATTCTTATCCGCCCCCACGGCCGCGACGGCCACAGCACGGGCAGAGGCCACGAGCGACTTAACCGTGAAACGCTGCCGCGGCTGCGCAGAGCTGAAGAACTTGCGCATAGCCACGACCCTTGAATCGGACTTATATTTATCGACAATTTCCACCATTGCGCGCTTAAAATGTGAATCAACACAAAGCCGCCGCAAGCGTAAACTTGCGACGGCCTGAATATTTGTCACCTCACGGAACTCTCATAGGAGCCAGTCAGGCGGACAGAAATCAATAGAACAAGATTCTGTTGTCCTCTATCTCAACATCGGTCACGACCTGCTGGAGGTAGTAAGGGAGTGAGCGGAGACGAGACTCGTAGTTGCTCTTGACACTTGCGGACTCAGCGGGCTGAGCATCGGACTGATTGACGACCTCAACAGCGAAAGCACCATTGACGCCCTCGACGGCGGAGAAGACTTTACCTTGCTCAGAGGCTACCGCCTTGCCGACAAGGGCGGGTTCCATACCAGCTCCAGCGACACTGTTCGAATTGAAGTTGACGTTCTTGGCGGAGTCCACCTTGGCGTTGTACTTCTCGGCAATCTGGGCGAGCGAGAGACCCTGCGTAGCGGCTGCCACAGCCTCGGTCTTCTTGTCACGGCGAATCTTAGCCGCAATGCTGGAGGTTACATCGGCGATGTCGGCGTAGCCCTCTGGCTGAATCTTTGTGAGGGTGGCGAGGATGAACTCGTCATCGCAAGGGAAGAGGGTGGAGACGTCGCCAACCTTTGCCTCGTAGGCCCACTTGACAACCTCGCGGGCATGGCTGATAGAGTTGATGCTCTGAGCGTTCGAGGCTATGGAGCGAGCCACGCGCTTGATGACGTTAGACGTGTCGATGACAGCCTGGAAGGACTTGCCGTCCTTGATTTTCGAAGCGAGGAGCTGCGCCTGGGCGTAGACCTGCTGCTGAGTGCGGGAGCTGTACTGGACAGTCTTCTCGATGGTGGCGACGTGGTACTTCTTGACCTCCGCACCACGAGCCTGAATGTTGATGATATGGTAGCCATAAGGACTCTCAACCATCACGATGTCGCCAGCCTTGCCATTGAAGCAAGCCTCGTTGAAAGTGGGGACCATAACGCCATCCTTGAACCAGTCGAGGTCGCCGCCGTTGATAGCGGAGCCGGGATCCTTGCTGTACTGACGAGCGAGGGCAGCGAAATCGGCACCGCCCTTAGCGAGCTTGAAGATGCTGTCGGCCAGCTCCTTGCTCTCCTGAATGAGGATGTGGCGGGCCTTGACAGAGTCGGGACGCATGGCGACATCGGCGAGACGAGAGAGCTTGTAGGTTTCACCCTCAAGGTAAGGACCGTAGACCTCACCGACGTGGGCGTCGGCGACAAAAGACTTGAGGCTGTTGCTGAGCTGAGCGGCGGTGTAGTAACGGTTATCAACATCGGACTCAGAGTTCATCTGGGCGTAGTCGAAAGCGTTGGTCTCGGGGTTTGCGAAATCGGCCTTAAGGGCGTCGAGAGCCTTCTGGGTCTCCTCACGGTCGAGATCGGTGGGGCGGACGGGGAAAGAGACATACTCGATGTCGCGGCCTTCCTTGACGCGATAGAGTTCGCGATCCTTCTTATACTGAGCCTTAATCTCGGACTCGGAGACGGCTACAGTGCTGTCGGGGATGAGAGTGTAGCGGACGTTGACGAAGTTGACATCGACGTTCTTTGCGAGCTTGGACTGGGCGAACTCCACCTGAGCCTTGTTGCAATAGGCAGACTGGCCGAGGAGAGCGATGTACTTTTGGAACTGGCGCTGGAAACGGAGCTTATGCTCGAGGTCGGACCAGTAGAAAGCGAAGTTAGGGTCGCTCTGGCGGCCGCGGGTGAGGTAGTTGACAGCCATGTCGCGGTCGAAGACGCCCGTCTGCGGGTTGGTAAAGAGCTGGCGGCACGGTGCTGCGATGTGGTCGCCGATTGCCATATCGAGGACTTCGGCGTCGGAGACATCGATGCCGGCATTCTCGAATAGCTGGCCGAAAGTTATCTCAGCGATTTGCTGCTGCCATACGCCCTCACGGATCTCGTTCTGCCTCTGCTCGGGGACTGAGGCCGAGTTGTTCTCGATTTTGAAGATAGACTCAGCGTTCTCAATCTTCTGCTGGAACTCAAGAGTCTTAATCTTCTGACCATCGATTACGCCGACCGTCTCACGGTCGGAAAAGATGCTGCTACCGCTGCCGAGCAGGTCGGTGAGGATGAAAGCGAGGAGCGCCAAGGCGATAAGTGCCGTGATGAACACAGCCGCTTTGTTCCTCAGGGTTTGAAGTGCTGCCATTGTGAAAGAATAGCTCTATTTTTAGTTTTTGTGTTTATTTCGATGCGCTCAGTCCGCGGCCTATGGCAGGTCATGGCACACGATGCAAATCAAGTCGCAAATATACTGCGATGATGCTTTTTTATCAAATTTTCACCTAACAAATTGGTTTGCCCTAAGATGGCATTCACTCACCGACAGGGATGTGGATGTAGGCGTAGATCAGCCCGTCGCCGAAATCGGCCGTGCGCACTGACGCCCTGAGCCTGCGGAGGCAAGACTCGACATTGAACGGAATGGCGGGTTCGCCACCTCCCGCGTTGAAATACAGGCTCGAGGAAGGAAGCTCGCCGCCTATGCATACTGAGACGGAGACGAGGTCGGCCCCGTATTTACCCTTTTCGACGAGGACGCGCACGAAGCCTTGCCCCGCAGTGGAGACAATGGCGTCGACGACAATGTCGATGAGGACAGTGCGGAAGGCGTCGGCGTCGAAACTGAAGACGCAGTTGCGCAGAGGCGACGAGAAGCCGACGGAGTGCGACGAGTGGGTGATGGCCGCAATCTGCCGCACCGTGGTACGCGTGGCGGCCACGATGTCATGCCGGCCAGAGATGGCGCCCCCCTCAGCCTCGGCATCCACTGTGGCGCCAGCCACGGCGGCGAGAGCGGAGTTGGCCGAGATGAGGCGGTAGGTCAGATTGCGGATGGCCAACGAATCGGTGAGAGGGAGTCCACGGGTGTCGGACAGGGCGCGGATGTCGTCGGCGAGGACATCGATGGACGTGGCCACATTGGCGGCGACGGACTTGAGGACGATGGCCTCGATGTCGGAAGAAAGGACCGGCCTTTCGACCAAGGAGGACAGGTCGTCATGGCGCGACGCCCTTGCCTCGGCAGACTTCCTGACGCGCCTCATAACGAGTTTTACGACCGTCACAAGAACAGCAATCGCCAGGATGGCCACGGCAGAAAGCCTCAACCACTGAGACGCGTACCAGGGCACGCGGAAATCTATCCGCAATTCGGCAGGGCATTCGGATATCCGCCCTTCGGGGTCGATAGCCGTGACGCGCAACGTGAAAGAGCCGCCGCCCAAATCGGGGACAATGAAGCACGGCTCGAGGGATGTGACGGCCGGGATGTCGGCGCCCACGACCTCGCACAGGTAAGAATAGCACTTTGGCGAAGGCGCGCCGAGGACCGAGAAGTTAACGGCGAAAGAACCGCCGCCGGACGGGAGAGTAATGGAATGGCACAGAGGGATGGCACGGGAGAGTGGCACGACGCCGCCGATGGCCTGCCCGGGCATCACAAGGCTGCCGTTGAAGGTAAGCGAGCTGAAGGAAACCATCGGGACGGAGCCGCCATCGTCTGGACTGGGGGTGTAGACATTGACACCCGCCTCCGCGCCGACCCACACCTCGCCAGAGGGAAGCATGAGCGCAGCCCGCGGCGAATTGACTCCCGGGATGAGGCCGCTTGAAGAGTTATATCGCCCTGTCACAATACGGTAGCCGCCTTTGCCCGAGGGGTAGACCTTAAAGAGGCAGACCTCGGAGGAAGTTGCAGCCAGAACCCCGCCCTGGGCGCACGGGGCGAGCGACATGGCGGGCTGCGAAAGCTCGACACGCTGAAGGAAACGGGCGCGGAGAGAAGAATCGGGCGCGGAGAAAACCGCCACGCCGTCGGCTGTAGCGACCCAGATGAAGCCGTGGACGCCCTGACAGATGTCCGACGGACGCTCGGCCCGCAAGTCGCGGTCAGAAAGCCTGGCCAGCTCCACCTGCCCCCCATCAAGCCTGGCCAAGAAAATGGACGACCTCGTCAGGACAATGACGGAAGAGGAATCGTTGCCACTGCGCAGCGTAACCACCTCATCGTCAAGGTTGGCGGCGGCACACCCGCGGAACATATCGCCCGACGAGGCGGCATTGGGGATGGCCAGCACTTGCCTTGCGCCCGCCACCCAGAGAGTGCCGGCGCGGGAGACGGACAAGGAGCCGGCGGTCGAATTCTCCGTAAGAGGGTCGGGTGAATCGCGCCTATCGGCGAAATAGAGGGGGGTGCCGCCATTGGAACTTTCAGAATATCTGGCGAAGCCACGACCCGATATGAACGCCCAGAGCGACCCATCGGGCAAGGCCGCGAGGCTCTCAACACAATTGGAATCGGCAAAGGAGATATGCGACGCGTGGCGCGAATCAATGTCAACCTTTACCACACCGCCCACATTGGAGCCGACGTAGACTGAGCCACGGCCATCGGATGCGAGACTGCGCACATCGGACAGCGCGTATTGCGACGAAGATGGGGACAGGGAGAGCGGCGAGAACTTAAAGGCCGCAGGATGATAGATAGAGAAGCCGGAATGCTGGTAGCCGATGACCACGGCGCCGGAGCTAAAAGCCTCGACACACGTGCAGAGATTGCTGTGGAGACTGAAAGGCAGCGACGCATCGCGCCTGAGAGGCGTAGCGGAGTCCTCGGCAGGATCGATGAGGCAGGCCCCATTATGCTCCGAGACGAGCCATATCCGGCGGGAGGCGTCGACAGCAACGTCGGAAAGCCCCTTTGGCACAGCGGCGCCCCAATATTTACGGCTATTGACAAGCTCCCACCCGAAGCCCGCCATAGGCTTATGCCACAGTGAGTCGCCCCCTTGCGAGATGACCCAAAGATCGCCATTATCGTCGGTCTTCATAACCTTGCCGCCCGAAGAGATGGGCGTGGTGAAGACTTGCGGCGAAGGGGCGCACCCCGGCGCGGGAGGCGAGCAACGGACAAGCCGGCCGTCGGCCAAAAGCACGGCTAAGCCGAAACGCGACGGCGAGAAGCAAGCGACCCCCACCCCGTCAGGCAAGGGGAACGAGAAACTGCGCCCCGAGGGCGGCGAGAAGAGAATGGAGTTCCCGCCCATCATCCAAAGGTTCTGGCATCCGTCAGTCCAGACGTCAGACACGCCCGCAGCGGCACCGTGCGCCCGAAGGAAACCATCCGCCCTCGAAAAGACCAGCCGATCGCGAATGAAAAGAGCCATGCCAGTGGACATGCGGACAAGCATGGTGTCCGCCCCATACTCCTGAACGCCAAGGACATCGCCCCCACGGAGAACGGAATCGGGCACGGCGAACGACGAGACGGAATATCCGTCGTAGCAATCGAGGCCCCAGAGCGTAGAGACCCACAGGAAGCCCCTCTGGCCAGAGCAGACCGAGGAGACCCTCTCATGCGTCAGACCCGCCTCCATACCGACATGGCGGAACGCGACGGCAGTCCCGCCACGCGCGGAGGAACATATCGACACAAAGAGGGCAGCGGCGAAAGGCAGCAGGCCAACGAGCCGCGGGCGGATTATATGGAGAAAACTCATAGGAAACCAGGGATACGGAGCAAGGCTTAAAAGTTCCGAGCGTCGCGAATTTACCCCAGATGGTCTGATAAAGGAAGCGAGGCGAACAGAAATTAACAATTTGAGAGACCACGGACGAGGCATAGGGCTCCGGGAAGCCTCATAATCATAGAAATTGATTAACTTCGCAAAGATATGCGCGGCTTTGCACAGTTATTAGCCGCCCGCGGTGGAGCTCCGCTAAAAAAACGGCATGAGACCCTCGCTGACTGAATTAACATCAGAAGAAAATAAAAGACTGGGGCGCGGATGTCCGCCCAAACACCAACGATGGACTACTTAATAATAGCACTGCAGCTGCTACTTAGCCTGTCAATACTCGTAGTTACCCACGAGTTCGGCCACTTCCTGTTCGCAAAACTTTTCAAGATTAAGGTAGAGAAGTTCTTCCTCTTCTTCGACGCCGGCTTCAAACTCTTCTCCTTCAAGAAAGGGGAGACAGAGTATGGCGTAGGCTGGCTGCCGCTTGGCGGCTACGTGAAGATTGCCGGCATGATAGACGAGTCGATGGACACGGACCAGATGAAGCAGCCCGTGCAGGAGTGGGAGTTCCGAGCTAAGCCCGCATGGCAGCGCGCCCTTGTGATGGCGGGCGGCATCATGGTGAACCTGGTTACCGCCCCGTTGATATTCTGGGTGATGGCCTACACGTATGGCGAGACCTACCTGCCACTGTCAGAGGGGCGCAATGGCTTCGACTTCAGCGAGGTGATGCAAGGGGTCGGGTTCAGGAACGGCGACATCGTGACGGGCGTGGACGGCAAGGCGTGCGAGACATATAAGGAGGTCGCTAACGCAATCATATTCGAGGACACGTGCAGCATCGACATAATCCGCGATGGCGAGGCTAAGAGCATAAGGCTGCCTCACGACTTTTTCCGCAACATATTGCGCGGCGACGACAATCAGGCGTTGTTCGCATTCAGAGTCCCGGTAGTAGTGGACTCCGTGATTCCGGGCAGCCCGGCCGAGAAATACGGTATTGCCAAGGGCGACTCCGTGGTAAGCGCTGGAGGACGCGTGAACCCGTCGTTCTACGAGTTCGCCACGATGATGGACAGCCTCAAGGGACAGGAGGCGCAAATAGTGGTGGCTCACGCGGCGGGAGTCACGGACACCCTCAGCGTGGCTGTCGGAGCGGACGGGAAAGTGGGCATATACAACAGTGACCCGTCGCGCTGGCTGAGCGCCCGCACAATCCACTACGGCCTGCTTGAGGCACTGCCGGCAGGCGTGGTGAAAGGCAAGGACCTGCTCGTGAACTACTGTAAGCAGCTGCCCATGCTCTTCACGAAAGAGGGGGCGACAAAGGTCGGCGGCTTCGGCACGATAGCCAAGATGTTTCCCTCTCACTGGAGCTGGCAGACGTTCTGGTTCAACACGGCATTCCTGGCAATAATATTGGCAGTCATGAACTTGCTGCCGATACCCGGTCTTGACGGCGGGCACCTGCTGTTCGTAATCATAGAGATGATAACGGGCTACAAGGCGAGCGACAGGGTGCTTGAGGTTGCCCAGACGATAGGGATGTCGCTGATAATACTGCTCGTCATATATGCCAACGGGGCCGACATAGTGCGAGCCGTGATGGGCAAGTAGAGCGACCGCGGGAGGCAGGAGAGAGATGCTTGGCTTGATAAGGGCGATGGAGATGCTAAGGGCGGCGGCCGCTGGGCTGAGGGCGGGCAAGTTGTTGGCCGCCTGCTGCGGCGTGGCGGCTGTCGCGATATGCGCCTCGGGCCAGGTCACGGGAGTGAATCCGCAGGTGCCGGACTACATATACGCCCGGAGGATGGAGCATCTTAACGACCTGTCGCCAATCACGTTGGAATATAACACTCAGGTGCGCGCATACATAGACGTGTACTTGGAGCGCAGGCGCGACCACTTGGCGAACATACTGGGGCGGGCGGAACTTTACTTCCCGATATTCGAAGAATACCTCAGTAAGTATAACCTGCCGCAGGAGCTTAAATACCTGGCTGTGATAGAGAGCGCGCTCGACCCCAAGGCGAAATCGAAGAGCGGGGCCATGGGGCTTTGGCAGTTCCTGTACCATGCCGGCATAATGATGAACCTCAAGGTGACGAGCTATGAGGACGAGCGTTGCGACGTGAGGAAAAGCACAGACGCGGCGTGCCGGTATTTGCAATACCTGTATAAGAATCTTGGGGATTGGCAATTGGCCTTGGCGGCATATAACGGAGGCCTTGGCGAAGTGCAGAAAGCCAAAGAGCGCGCAGGCGAAGGCAAGAGGACTTTCTGGGAGCTGTCGCCCTACCTGACACCCGAGATGCGGTCATACGTGCCCGCCTTCATAGCGGTTAACTACGTGATGAACTACTACCAGAAGCACAATGTCATCCCCGCCAAACCCTCCTTCACGATAGACGACGTCGACACGGTGTACGTCAACATGAGCCTCAGTTTCGACCAGCTTAGCCGCGCCACGGGCGTGAAGCGCGAGACCCTCCAGCAGCTCAACCCCCAGTACATAAAAGATTTCATTGCCTACGACGGAGTGCCGCAACGCCTCACTCTGCCCCGCAACAACATAGCCCGCTATCTGCGCGTGGAGCGGATGTTGCGCCCCGACGCGGCACCCGACATGACGGGCTTCTTCGGCACGCCCAAGATCGTGACGGACACCATCACGCATGTGGTGGCCAAGGGCGAGTATCTGCACAAGATAGCCATGCAATACCAGACCACTGCCGCGAACATAATGGAGTGGAATGGTATGGACACGAAAGACATTAAAATAGGTCAACGCCTCAGGATATACTATGACAGGGAAATCTCGCCATACTTCTTCGTGGTGGAGGAACTGCTTAGCGCGAGCCGTGGCGCAAAGACCTGATAAATAAGGAGTAGATAGAGAGATGAAACAGACAATATCAGCGGTTGTGACGCTTATGGCGGCAGCCGTGGCCACGGGGCTTGCCTCGTGCAGCAGCAACGACGCCAAGCAGGCGTTCAAACCCGACATTACCGGCCGCGCGGGCGAGGTGCTCGTGGTCATAAACAAGGCCGCCGAGCAGGACACCGCCGGGAGGGTCATAAGCCGAATCCTGGGGCAGGAATACCTTGGCCTGCCGATGGCCGAGCCGATATTCGAGATGCAGGCCGTGCCTCATGTGATGTTCGACCCAGACTTCAACATGCACAAGCTACGCAACATAGTGATTGTGGACATTGCGGACACGGTGAGCACGGACACCATAGCCTTCTACAAGGAGACGTGGGCAAGGCAGCAGGCCGTGATCCGAATCACGGGCAAGGACGTCCAGACCGTGGCCAACATAGCAAACCGGAACGAGATTAAGATGGTCAGCTTCCTGGTAAAGGCGGAGCGAGACAGGCTGATAAAGTACTACAGCCGCATAAAGAGCGGAGCGAACATGAGCGAAGTGTCGAAGCGGTGGGGAGTCAACATAACCATACCGAACATGTTCGACCAGTGCCGCCCGGCCCGCAAGGGCGCGATATCGTGGTTCATGTCCGACACCGACGAGTACTCCGACGGGCTGGTGGTCTACTCGTACCCGTACACGGGGCCTGAGAGCATGACAAAGGAGGCTCTCATAGCCCACCGCGACTCCGCTCTCTACGCCAACATAATAGGTCCGAACAACTCGCGGATGAAGACCGACACGACCTACCCCGACGAGATGATTTACAAGTACGGCCAGCGGATGCAGGCGGGACACGACGTGGCCGAGCTGCGCGGCCTGTGGCGAATGGAGGGTGCGGCAATGGGAGGCCCGTTCCTCATGCGGGCGGTGCTCGACGAGGACAACAGGAGGGTCGTTGTGACCGACGGCTACGTGTACTACCCCTCGCGCGAGATAAAGCGCAACCACATCAGGCAACTGGAGGCCGTGATGTACACCCTGACCTTTTGAAACGCAAATATAAAGACATATAAGATGAAGATAGGCATAACGCAAGGCGACGTGAACGGCATTGGCTACGAAGTCATAATGAAGGCCTTGCAGGACATGGAGATAATAGAGGACCTGACCCCGATAATATACGGCTCGCCCAAGGCTGCGGCATATCACCGCAAGGCGTTGAACGTGGCCAGCTTCAGCCTGAACAACATAAATGACGCCGAGGAGGCCCACCCTAAGCGCATCAACATAGTGACGTGCGGCGACGATAACATCAAAGTAGAACTCGGCAAATCGTCAGAGGCGGCGGGCCAGGCGGCTTTCGCCGCTCTTGAGGCCGCAGTGCGCGACCTGAGCGACGGCAAGATAGACGCCGTGGTGACAGCCCCCATCAACAAGAAGAACATCCAGAGCGAGAACTTCCACTTCCCCGGCCACACCGAGTACCTGGAGCAGGCCGCCCAGGCACCCGCCCTGATGCTCCTCGTGGCGGGCAAGCTGCGCGTGGGCGTGGTGGCGGGTCATGTGCCCATATGCAAGGTGGCCCAGTTCATTACCGAAGACAAGATACTGAGCAAACTGCGGATTCTCAACAAGTCGCTCAAGCAGGACTTCAACATTGACGGCCCGCGGATTGCCGTGCTGGGTCTGAACCCCCACTCTGGGGATCACGGCCTGCTGGGCGAGGAGGAGGAGACCGTGATCTCGCCCGCCATAGCCAAGGCTCAGGAGGAGGGCATATGCGCCATGGGGCCTTATCCCGCCGACGGGCTGTTCGGCAGCGACTCCCTGGGCAAGTTTGACGCCATCCTGGCAATGTACCATGACCAGGGTCTCGCCCCGTTCAAGGCTTTGGCATTCACGAGCGGCGTGAACTATACTGCCGGGCTGCCGATTATCCGCACATCGCCCGACCACGGCACGGCTTATGACATAGCCGGTCAGGACAAGGCGGATCCGACATCGATGCGCGAGGCGATATACCTTGCCATGGACATAGTAAGGAACAGGAAGATAAACTTGGAGCTTGAGGCGAACAAGCTGACAACCAAGGGGGAGACCCGCACCGAGCGCAACGCCTGAGCGGCGCGGCCGAGGCAGACAGAACGTGAGGACGCGCCGGCGAGGTAATGCCCGGCGCGTCTGATTTTTTTTTAGATGTAAGTATGACAGAGAGCAACATTGTCGGCCGCTTCGCCCCATCACCAAGCGGACGGATGCACCTTGGCAACATATTTGCCGCCCTGATGAGCTACGGCTCGGCCAAGAGCAAGGGCGGGCGCTGGATATTGCGCATAGAGGACTTGGACAGGCAACGCTGCCGGCGCGAGTTCTCGGAGCAGATAATAGACGACCTCGCATGGCTTGGCCTGAGAGCCGACGAGGGGGCGGGAGCCGAGACGGAAGGCGGCCACGGGCCATACTTCCAGAGCGAGCGCGACGCGATATACGCCGAGGCGTTCGACCGACTGAGAGCCAAAGGGCTCACCTATGAGTGCTTCTGCCGACGGCAGGACCTGACGGCCTCATCGGCCCCACACGCATCGGACGGGCGCACGATATACGCCCGGACGTGCCTTAGGCTGAGCGAGGAAGAGAAAACGGAGTTACGCAAGACGCGTTCGCCGGCATGGAGGCTGCGACTCCCCGACACGGTGAGCGTGATAGAGGACGGCCACTACGGCACGCAACGCGCCAACCTTGCCACAGACCGCGGCGACATAATACTGAGGCGCGGCGACGGCAACTTCGCCTATCAGCTGGCCGTGACGGTGGACGACGCATTGATGGGCGTGACGGAGGTAGTGCGCGCCCGCGACCTGCTTGCGGCGAGCCACGAGCAGGCGTACCTGCTACAGACACTGGGTTACGCCCCCCCCCACTATTGCCACTTCCCGCTGCTCACAGCCCCAGACGGCAGCCGCTTGAGCAAAAGGGAGCGGTCGCTCGCTACGGACAAGCTGCGGGAGAGGCTGCGGCCGAAAGAGCTTATTGGACTTATGGGCTGGCTGGCGGGATTTCAGCCGAGCTGGAGCCCGATGAGCGTGAGCGAGTTCGTCGACTCCTTCGACTGGGCGAAAGTGCCGATGGGGGACATTGAGATAGACCCGAGCGAAGTGGTGTAGGGAGCGGCCGTCGAAGGCTTAGCGGTGTCGGTTCTTGACCTCGATGACGACGCGGCGGTTGAGCATACGGTTCTCCTCGGTGTCGTTCGGCGCTACGGGCTGCGATGCCCCGGCAGAGAAAGTGCGTATTCGGCTCTCGTCGACACCATTGTCCTCAAGGCACCGGGCGACGGCCTCTGCCCGCTCCATGCCAATGCGCAAGTTGGCCTCGACGGTGCCGACATCGCAAGTGTGGCCAGTCACGGCGACGGCCAGGTCGGGGTTGTCATTGAGGATGTCGGCTATGCGGGCGACGGCCTGAGCAGACTCGCCGAGGAGCGCACCACTGCCAATGTCGAAGCGGATGCCGCCGGCATGGTCAATGAGAGACTGGATGTCAGTATCGATTTTGCGTACAACGGAATCGGCGACCTCACTTGCCTTGGGCTGAGCAAGCACGGCCCCACGGAGCGGGACCTGGGCTATGACAGGCGAAGCGGCAGGCTGCGGGGCAGAAACCTCAGCACTTGGCGCAGCACGACGGGGACTGACGGCACGCCGCCCCAAGGAGAGCCGCAACCCGACAGACAAGCCGACGGCAAGAGGGTGAGCCGAATTGCAACAGGAAGAGGCCAGCGCACCATTGTAACGCGCGGAATAGCCATCGGCGCGGCGACAATCGGGGGCGAACTGAGAGCCTCGATTGGAAGGAAGGACATCGGAGAAAGAGTATTTGCCGTAGAGGCTAAAGATGAGTCCAAGCGAGGAACTGAGTGAGCGGCAAACGCCAATGCGCCCACCAAGACCAAAACCTGCACGGCGGAGACCTGCCGAACCGCTATAAGAGGGAGAAAAAGAGTAGAACCCGTTTTCGGGCATATCGCTGTCGAAAGTCAGGCGATACTGCGGATAGTAGCCGATGGTGGAAATCAGACCGCCAGAAGCCTTGTAACGATCGGCCAAGAGAACCGACAAGTGGGCCTGAGCCGAAATGGAAAAGCCAAGACTGCGGGAAACAGGGAAATGGAAAGAGAGCCGGAGCGGAAGTTCGGCAAAGATGGCGCATTGCCTCTCTGCCACGCGGTCGAGCGTAAGAGTATGGACAAAGGACTCGCCATCGAGATCGAGGGCATCAGGCGTGATGACGACGTCCGTCGTAATGGAACTTGACGCATAGGACGAGACGGAAAAACCAGAGCCGAGACTGACGAGCTGACTGAGTGAGAAATCATAATCGAACCCGACGCACCCCCCTGGCTTGGCACCCTCGTAATCGACACCCGTGAAACTCGGGTTGAGACTATGGAGACCACCACCGATGGAAAACGAGAGCGAATGTCTTGAAAATGAGCCTACGGAATCGCACCTGTCTTCCGCACGGACGGCCACCGCAGGTAGCATCAGCAAGACTACGAAGGGAAGCAGACGGCGGAGCGCGATGTGACTCATAGGGCAAACGTCAGAGCAGAGCTATAAGGACGACCTGGACTACGACCACGCGGACGAACATGCAGAGCGGATAGACTGTGGCGTAGCTGAGAGAAGGGGCGTCGCCGTGGACAGCATCGTTGGCATAGCTGAGCGCCATAGGGTTGGCCATGCTGCCACACAGGATTCCGCAGACAGTGCCGAAACCAAACTTATGCGCCTTGAGCATAATGGCTCCAATGATAAAGACAGGCACGACAGTCAGTGCCAAGCCGATGGCGAGCCACATAAGACCCTCGGGGCGGATGACGGTCTGGAAAAACTGCGGGCCGGAATCGAGGCCAAGGCAAGCGAGGTAGAGCGAAAGGCCAAGACGGCGCAGCATGAGGTTGGCACTGCGGGTGGTGAAAGTGATGATATGGAACGTAGGGCCGAACGCGCCGGCAAGGATTCCGACAATGATAGGGCCGCCAGCCATACCGAGCTTGACAGGCACGGATATGCCCGGCAGGCTGATGGGAATGGCTCCAAGGCCGAGCCCGAGGAGGATGCCAAGGAACATGGAGCCGAGATTAGGCTCATTGAGGTTTTGGACGGCGTTGCCAAGATATTTGGCGGCGTTGTCGAGAGCCTCGGCCTTGCCTACGGTTGTCAGCCGGTCGCCATACTGTAGTTGGAAATCGTATGTGGCGAGGAGGCGGATGTCGCCACGCGTGATGCGGCTGATGTTCACCCCATAGGTGCTGCCAAGGTGCAGATGGCCAAGTCGCTTGCCGTTGAGCGCAGGGTTGGAGAGGACGATGGTGCGGCTCTCAATCTGCCCGTCGACCTTATTCCAATCGATGTCCTCCTTATTCCAGTCCTCAGCCGAGCGTCGGCCGAAAAGAATCTCGAGAGCGGAGACCTCACGCTTAGTGGTCACGGCCAAAATCCTGTCGCCTTCGAAAAGAATGGTTGAGGACGAAGGCACAAGCACCTCCTCGCCACGCCACACCCGCGAGACGATGAACTTCAAGTGGCTCTGCTCCGCGATTTGACCCAGCATCTTGCCATTGATGCCCGGGTTGACTACATCGAAAAGGGCGACGAATGTCTCATCGGACGCGAAGTGCGACTCCCCAGACTCCAAATCGCCCTTGACAAACAGCTTGCGGAGCAAAATCATTGCGAAGATGACACCCACGACGCCAAGCGGATATGTGATAGCGCAGCCAAGGGCGGCACCACCGCCAGAGAGGCCGAACTGCTTGAGCGTCTGCTGAGCGGCACCGAGGGCCGGCGTATTGGTCGTCGCGCCGCAATAGATGCCCATAATCTCCGGAAGGCCGACGGTCGAGAGCTGCCAAAACAGGATGGTGAGAGCCGTCCCGACCAAGATAAGCGACAAGCCCCACAGGTTGAGCCGCATGCCATCATGCCTGAGCGAGTTGAAGAAGCCGGGGCCTACTTGAAGGCCAAGCGCATAGACGAAGATGACAAGGCCGAAAGTCTCGGCATAGAGCAGCACATTATGGTCGAGACTGAAGCCGAGATGACCGGCCAGAATGCCGATGAAGAAGACGAAAGCCACGCCGAGCGAGATGCCGAAAAACCTCACTTTGGCAAGGGCGAGACCAATGGTGACGATGATGGCAAGCACTGCCACCGACTGCTCAGGCGAATGGGCAGTCATTAGGTATTCCCAGAATTGAGAAAGGGACAACATAGGAAGTCTATCGCAAAAAGACGAAAAGAGAGGCCCGCAGTTTGGCACACAGCCACGCACGGGCGGACAGGCGCAAAGTTACAAAAAGTAGCCGCACCGAGGAAGACGAGCCTCCCCGGTGCGGCAAAAGAGTTTAAAGTCCGAACGAGCCACTATTAATAGGCGGCGTTCTGCGGGTCGAACTCAGTCCACCCGTCGAGCCAGTTGTCGGTGGCGGACAGCGCGCCTATGTAGTCAACCCTTTGGAAATCGGAGAGCTGGCTTGCGGAGAAATCGGCGGCAGAGAGCAGAGGGCTGTCGGCGGCAGGAGCGTAGGCCACGCCGACCTTCGAATTGGGCATGGTGAGCTTGAGCGAAGCCGCGTCGCACTGCTTGTTGCCCTTCTGGGCAAGGAAGAACTCGTGGGAGAAAGAGACCTTTGACTCATCGTAAGTCTTTGTCGCATAGTCATAGAGGGCGTCGGCCGTAGCCTTATTGCAGTCGGCACCGAGAAGCTCCATATTGGCGAACCATATGTTGTTGAGCTTGAGATTGCCATCGGAGGCCATCTTCTGCGTATTGCCCTTCTCGCTGTCGAGGATGAGGCCGATGGGCCAGCCTATGGCCACAGAGTTGAAGCAAGAGAGCCGGCTTGAGCGACGGATGTGCATGGCAGCCTGGAACTTACCGAGCGAAGAGCCGTTGTTGGGGTAGACGCTACCGCCATTGACATAGGAATCGTCGTTCTTGAAATTGGGATCCTGACCAATGGGGCCTACGAAAGTGACATTGCTGAACGTGGCCGTGGTATAAGGCTCGACCGTGGCGCCGTCGGCACAGTTGTCGCTCTCAAAGCCATTGGAGCGGCTGGTGTCGGCCAAGCGGGGGTCGCGGACGGAGAGGCAGAACTGGACGCGGCCGCTGAAGCCATTGTCAGTATCGAACTCATCGTCCCAGCCGCGGTAGGCGATGAGGTGGTCGCAATTGACCGTACCGCCGAACCACTCGAAGCTGTCATCGTTGCAATAAGAGACCTGCACGTGGTCAATCTTGGTAGAGCTGCCCACCGAGCCGAGCGTGAGGCCGTTAATCTCCTTATCGGGAGCGAAAGGATAGCCGGCGAACTCGATACGGACATAGCGGATGGCGCCGCTGTTGTCGGCATCGTCGGAGCCGCCGTGCTTGGTGCGCGGGCCACCCTCGATTTGCATCTCAGCCTGGTTGTTGCGAGCCTTGCCGCAGAGGATGACTCCTCCCCAGTCGCCCGGCTTACGACTGCCAGCCTCGGCCTGAGAAGTGAAGACGATAGGCTCCGTGGCAGTACCCTCGGCCCAGAGCTTGCCGCCGCGCTCGACGATGAGGGCGGCCTTGGTCTGCTTGTCGCCCTTGATGACAGTGCCCGGCTCGATGGTCAGTTCGGCACCGTCGGCGATGTAGACCCATCCTTTGAGGATGTAGGTGCCCTTGGCGAGAGTCTGCTTGCCCTTGAAGACGAAGCCCTGGTCGCCGTTGCCAATCTCGTCGCCGTTGAAGAGGATATTGTCGCAAGCCTTGAGGCCATCGTCCTCGCTCCAGTTGTACTCAGGAGCCTGCGGGTCGTTGTTGTCGTCGTCGTCGCACGCTGAAAAGAGTGGCGCGGCGACCATGCTGGCCATAAGAGACCAGACAAAAAGCTTGTTCTTTCTCATGTCTTATTGTTTTTACTGTGTTGATATTCGGAATTATGGATTAGAATTTGAAGTTGAGACCGAGCGAGATGTTCGTGCCTGGCCTGTAGCTCTTCGTGACCTCGTTCACCTTGGAGACTGAGCCATCGGGGTGGAGGGCGTCGGTCTGCTGCTCGAAGTTGACCTTCTCGCCGAGGAGGTCGCGAATGGCGAGGCTGGCTTCGAGATGGTCAGTGAGCTTATAGCGCGCCGAGAGGTCGACAGCGTTGCGCGGCATCTCGTAGCTGTGAGGGATGTTGGCAGAATCGTCGCCGCCCGTCGTACCCACGCTACGTCCTACACCTATGATTCTCTTGCCGATACGGTTGTAGAGCGCGCCGACAGTGAGTTTTTGCGACTGCGAGGTATAGAAAAGCCCGAGATTGACGATGTAGGGCGACTGGCCTTGCATAGGACGGTTCTTCTCACGGCTACCGGCCTCGAACTCCACCTTGCTGTCGATCCAGCTGCCATTGGCCGAAAGGCTCAGTTGCTCAAGACCCAAGAAACCGAGGTTCTTGCGGATTTCGACCTCGACGCCGTAGTTACGCGCCGCCTTGGCGTTTTTGTAGGAATAGGTGAGGTCGGTGCCGCCTTGCACGGTGTATGTCCACTCGATGGGGTCGGCGAAATGCTTGTAGAAAAGCGCCACGCTCACGAGTTCGCTCGCTGACGGGTACCACTCGTAGCGGATGTCGGCGTTCTGGACATAGCATGACTTGAGGTTGGTGTTTCCCATGACATCGGACGCAAGGTCGAAATCGTAGAACACGGATGGCGAGACCTCGCGGAACTCCGCCCTATTGACAGACTTGCCATAGGCGAGTCGGATGACGTTCTTCTCATTGAGGTTATAGGAGATGTTGACAGAGGGGAAGATGTCGTCGCCCTTGTAGTCCTTGTCGGAGGGGCTGGACTCGTAGTCGCGGCTGTGGCTGGTGAGCGTCATGACATTATGCTCGAAGCGCAGTCCGGCGTAGACATTGACAGGGCCGAAAGGCATATTGACGGCCACATAGCCAGCCCCGAGGAGGTTCTTGCCCTTGTAATTGTTTCGCCACTTGACTTCCTCGATGAGGTAAAGCTTGTCGGCCCCATAATTCTCATCGACGAGTAGCTGGGACGGGAGGTCGAAATGAGTGAACCCTTGTGGGAGGCTGTTGTTGGCGTAGTTCCAGTTGTAGATGAAATAGCGCGTGAAATAGTCGCGCGACCTACGCTCGAAGAAAGCGCCAGCCTTGAGGGTCGGAGTCCAGCCGCCAATCTCGACATCGCGGCTCGCGTTGGCATTGGCGGAGAGGACGCCCTCCTCAAGCCTTGTGAACTCACGGCTGATATCGTTGCTCGAAGAGAGGGCGATGACGCCGGCCTCCGTCTTATCGTTGAGGAGGTAACGCTTACGGTCGGGCATCTCCCTGTTGGCCTTGGCCCACCCGAAGCCCCAGTCGACCGCGCTGTTCTCAAGCTTGTGCTTGCCAGTGAGCTGACCGTTGTACGTCATGCGGCTCTGATAGAGGAGCTCGGCCGTGCGCTCATTGTCGGCCTGCGCATTGACCCCCTCGCGGCTTGTGTAGCGGCTCTTGCCGAGCTGGTTGAATATGTTCTTCAGCTCCACACGATTACGCCCATCGGCACCAATGAAAGCCATATTGAGCATAGCCCCGAGGCGGACGTTGTGATTATACTGCTGATCGGTGGCGCGGCGGAGGTAGTTGCTGCGGTCGTTACTCGTATCGTATACTCCGAAGAGGCAGTTGCGCATATTGGCGAAGCGGCGGAATGAGTTGGAATAGTTCGCCGCGCCGAGGAGGGTGAGCTTACGCGGGCCGAAATCCCACACCCTGTTCACCGCGACATTGGCAGAGAAGTCGGCAATAGGAGTACGAGAATGGGTCTTCCAGTCGTTATTGAACCCATTGCCTTGAAGGTCAACGCCATTGCCGCCAATCTTACGGAGGTCGGACTTAATGCCGCCATTGACCATACGCATCCCGCTGTCGAACCCGAGCCAATCTGTGGGACTCTTACGCCCCTCAAGGAAGTCGCGGCCGTGAGTCTGCGTATTGAAATTGCCAGATACACCGAAAGAGAAGGAGTTGGACAGCGGCACGTCCTTTGTGCGGACGATGATGAAACCACCAGAGAAGTCGGCAGGATACTCAGGCGTGGGCGACTTGACAATGACCATATTGTCAATCTGCGAAGCCGGGATGATATCGAACGAGAAGGCTCTCGAATCGGCCTCGGAGCTTGGGACGGCCCCGCCATTGATCCACACATTATTGTAGCGTTGGGAGAGTCCGCGAACCATGACGAACTTGTCGTCGATGATTGAGATTCCTGGTATTCGGCGGATGACCTCGGACGCGTCCTTATCCTGCGACTTGTTAATCTGTTGAGCCGAGATGCCGCTCTCGAGCGAGAGGCTGGCCTTCATGGACTTGAGGAGCGCATTGTCATTGCTTTGGCGAGCCTGGGCTACTACGGTCACGGACTCAACGGCGATATCGTCGCTCTGCATATCGACATTGAGCGTGCGGCTTACGGCGTTGCAAGGGATGGTGAGGGTCTTGAAACCGACGTATTTGACCACAACATTGTAGTCGGCATCGGGGGTGGTGGCAATAACGAAGTTGCCATCGAAATCGGTTACAGTCCCGTTGGTCGTACCCTCCACCTGAACGGTGACACCGAAAAGGGGTTCGCCCGTAGACTTATCGATCACACGGCCTTTAATGGGGCCTCCGGCGAAGGTGCAGGCGCAGATGGCGATGAACGCCGCCACGGTCGTGAGCCTTAATTTGCTTCCTGATAAATGCATCTCTGTTTCATTTCTTTTGTCGATGCAAATATCACCAGTCGATGTTACAGAGATGAGACAACAGGAAGACGGAGGGTTGACAAAAGGGAAAGAGACGCAAAAGGCCGGCACCACCCAGAGGGCAATGCCGGCACGTTGATTTGCTAACCTTTTATTTTACAGCGACAGAGCGAGATGCGGCACCGTCGGGGCGCACGACATAGAAGCCGGCAGGCACCGTCAGACGGCCCGCGGATGTACGGCCAACGAGTCGGCCGTCGATAGTGAAGACATGGGCGTCCGCCCCGTCGACTAAGATGACGCCCTTTTCTGCTCGCACGGACACGGCATGCTCGTCAAGTTCGGCGATTGAGGAAGGTGATTCCTTGCGAAGCGAAATGGTGATAAATTCCGGAGCTTCGGGGGCGAGATTGATATCGGGAGCGTTAAGGACCTGGCTTGATGTCATCTCCGACTCAAAATCCTTGAGAACAAGCATCGGATAGAAGGAGGCGGTCATTTTCTTCATATTGACATCCCAGCTCGTGACAGGGCAGAGCAGATTCCACGTAACGCCATAAGTGTCGACGGCAGTGCAGCACAGACCCGCAGTGAGTTTTGCCGCCACCTCCGTCGCAGACAAGTTGCCCAAGTCGGAAGCCTTAAGGAAATCGTCGACTGTGGCAAAAGCATCGCTCACCGGCTTCAGCTCATACTTGGCAATATGGCCGAGCCTTGCGACAGTGAAGGAATACGCCAAAGAGTCGGTAGACGGATCGGCGACAGCAGCTTCGTAAACTTCTTTCTTGAAATCCTTGTAAACCTGGATTAAAGATGGCCCACCAGCGAACTTACAATGAACAGAATAATGTGTATCGAAGTCCTTATCGCTATTACCACTCTCATCCTCAGCAAACAACCATGCGCCGGCATAGTTGTCATCGGAATTGTAGGCATCGTCGTTGATTACCACGAGCATATCGGTTGAGGCTAAGTCGAAATACATCAGCGAGAAGATGTTAAACTCCTTGCCTCGCCCATTAAGTTCTACACATATGTTATATTATCGTCGTTTCCGTACGTTCCAGACAATCTAAAGACTGGTTCGTTTGGCTCAATTACATTTCCTTGCGTAATCACTTTATCTTTGCTCGAGATAATACGCTCAAGAATTGAAGAAACGGAGTTCTGCGCGAAGCTCTCTTGCGTCAACGCAAGGAGGAACGCCGCAAGTATCAAAATATATTTCATAAGATTCATTTCACTGTAAGTTTTGAGCAATACTTATTTTCACATCTGTCGCAACCACGAAATAGAGGCCTGGGGTAACATCGGTGAGACTAATAGAGTTAACCTTATCTGATACATTGCAGGAACTGACCACCTCACCCTTTCGGCTGACGATGGCGACACGCCTATCACCAGAGGTTTGGAAAGAGACTTTGGCAGTGCCGTTGGCAGGGTTGGGTTGCCCCCTCGGGAAACAAATATATCCGTCACTGTATGACATCCCGGACTTAGAGCGAATGGTGACGGTTGTAGTTGACTGCGAGACGATTTCAATACCTCCATCAGCAGACCAGCCGATACTTGCGAAAGACGCATACGGGAGCTGCGCGATAAAAGTGTAAGTTTTACTTGGATCTGCTTCAATGGCAACTTCTTTACATTCTTTGCCATCAAACAAGATCCCATCAGCAGAAGCTTTATTAGCGCTTAGAAAAACGACAGCGGCCAATAAAAATCTCAAAAAATTAACACTACTAATAATCATAGCTAAATTACATTCAAATTCTCAAGGTGAAACGAATCGTGAACTTAATCAGTTAGTCATAGGCAACACCATCCTTTCTGTTTGACGGCAGCAAGTTTAAATGAAATTTTCCTAAAATAGCGGTTATCAAAACATATGCACAGATTGCACCAGCCACCTTGACATTGCCATAGTTCCGTCTTTAGACAATACTCCACACACATAAAAAACATCCCTCCGGAGTGTGTGACTCCGGAGGGATGACTGGTTTAAGTGGCGGCAACCTACTCTCCCACGCTCGTGC
>JBJEGU010000053.1:0-122438 GCA_051875415.1 Marinilabiliaceae bacterium | reverse complement strand
CAATTTTCTTCTACTCCTACCCTATGGACTACGAGATTGCGCAAGAGGGCGACACATACACCGACCCGGACCTGCCGAGCGGCGTAGTGAAATACATGTACTGCGCCGTCGAAGTCGATCGCAAGCTGCCGGACGTGCCATACGAGATCCTCGACGATCTTTACATACTGGAAAGCACGAACGTGATAGAAGACTCCGACACCGACGACGAAAACGCCGAGACAGGGAACAAGTCGGCCACAGACGACGGGTACTGGGAGGCTCTCGAAGCCAAGGCGCAGGAGATTGTCGGGGCAGAAGTGCCAACCAACAAATCGCGCTGGCGTCCGCAGGGCGACGTGCGTTACCACGACACGTCCACAGGCAAAGACATACCACTTGAGGGCGTGCCGGTCCGTTGCCGCAAGAGCATATTCGTCACCCACCAGAGCTGCACGGACAAGAACGGCCACTTCGAATTCGGCAGGCTACGCGGGAGAGTGACATACTATATCCGTTGGCGCAGAGACCACTTCAAGATACGCGAGCACACAGGGCTCAACGTGGCGGAGACCAACCTGAAGACCCACACCAAAAGCTCAGTCAGCTACACTGTCACGCCGGGCACACTCGCTTGGGAGTGCGCATCAATATTCAGGGCCGCCCATTTCTACTACTACAAAGCGAAGGACTACGGCCTTAGCAGCCCATCGAAAAACTCACTGACTATCAGGCCATCGGCAAAGCACAACCCGACAAAATACGGACGCTACAACAACCACGTGTTCGGGAGCGACATCCGCATATACTGCATCAGCGGCACGTCGGCAGACATATTCTGCACCACGACACACGAGATAGCGCACTCCGTCCACCACTTTTGGAATGTCAGCAAATATGACAAATACGACGACAAGATGCGCGACACATGGGCTGGCGGTATCGCTTGGTTCCTCACGGGCAAAGTGTACGAGCTTTACATATTCAATGCGCATCTGCACTATGTCCGCGGGTCTAATTACACCGGACTTATAAGAGACTTAATAGACGACGACTCTGACGACCCCGTAACAGGCTTCACCATAACCCAAATCGAGACAGCCTTTAAAAAGAACACAACTTGGGAGTCGCTTAAAGCCTATCTCAAAACCCTTAAAGTAGCAAAAGATGAAGACCTTGACGCTGTTTTTGCTAACTGGTAGTCTGCTGCCTCTTCTTGTGTCGTCATGTGGTGAGGGAGAAGTCTACTATGCATTTAATGAAAAATATGCTGTGGTAAACCGCACGAACTCAACCATAAAATTCTTTGCGCCCGACTTTTCCCTGAGCCTCCCTTCCGGCGACTCTATCAGGCTGGATGAATTCGGCAATAAATTCCTGTACGCCAGCGAGCCAAAGGGCATAGAAGTGAGCGACAGCGTAGCTTACCTATTAAACTCACCGACAGTAAACGGGGAAGAGATAACAAGTTCTGTTTTATGCTGGCACTACAACAGCCGAAACGAGCAAACTGGCCAGTACGAATGGATGCACACCTACTTAATTGACGACCAGTGGATTATTGACGCCTGGACAGAATCGAGGAGTGGAAGATGCGTCCCAGGTGCCAAAAGTACGCACTACGAGTAGTTAACAGCTCGCACTGCAATCAGAACCTCTACACTTGCGCCGCCCGCCAAAACATCACAGCGTTTGGCGGGCGGCTTATTATATGCGTTACTGTAAAAGGGGTCGCAAAGTCAGTAAAACGTACACCGCCGGCACGCCCGAGTCTCTTTAGCTTCGCGTCGACAAAAAAAACAGAAACAATGCCAAAGAACATCCTGATTTTATCATCAAGCCCGCGCAAGGGAGGCAACTCCGACAGCCTTTGCGACGAGTTCGCCAGGGGCGCACGCGATGGCGGCAACGCAGTTGAGAAAATCTTCCTCGCCGACAGGGTCATAAACCCCTGCCACGGGTGCGACATATGCAGCCAGTATAAAAAGCCTTGCCCGCAGAAAGACGACGCCGCCGACATAATCGGCAAGATGGTCAAGGCCGACGTGATAGTCATGGCCACACCCGTATACTTCTACGCCATGAGCGCGCAGATGAAGACGCTGATAGACCGCTGCTGCGGACTGTACACTGAAATGAAAGGCAAGGAGTTCTACTTCATAGCCACGGCTGCAGAGAACGACGACGCGATAATGAACCGCATCGTGACCAACTTTATGGGATTCCTTGACTGCCTCGACAGGCCGACGGTGAAAGGCACACTCTTCTGCGGCGGGGTATGGCACACGGGCGAGATAGCGGGCAACCAGAAGCTGCGCGAGGCCTACAAGATGGGGAAGAACGCTTAGCGAATAAAAGGGGAGGAGGCGCAAGCCCCCTCCCCTTTATTGTATATTATGCAGACGGATTGTTATTCGGAATAAGAAACATCCACGTAGTGGTTTCCGTGATTCATAGCCGCGAACTTTCCGTTGACATATATCTTGGCTGTCAACAGAGCCGTGTCGTTATTGATTGTGGCGCAGTCAAACCAAACGTTTTTCAAGTTGCTGGTATAGTACTCGTACTCCCAGTCTCCGTATGCTCTCACCTGATGGCCAAAATAAACATTAAACGGGCAGTTGGGCGTCACGGTAACCTCGAACCGCACGAGTTTCTTTTCCGGCTGAGGGTCGTCATCGTCGGAGCAGGATGGCAGCAAAATAGTTGAGATTGCCACCAACATCAGAAAGAGATGTCTCATTTTCTTCAATATTTTCTTTATTTCGCTGTAATACCAAAAATCACGCTTCCTGTGTTATACGTGTGAAGTTTGTAGGGGGTGGTACTGTGCCTTAGTTTTGATTCAACTATTGGGTCATAGAAATAAACCCTAACCGTTCCGAGATCATCTGATTTCTCCAACTTTCTGAATGTTACAACCTCGGAGTTTTTCTCGGTTGTCGATGAATTCGCAGTCGATGTTGACGTGCTTGTAGTGACGTCCGTCATACCGATACTGACCTTAATTTCACCGTTGAAATTGTTCGATTTGGCCTCTGACATATCAAATGACTCTTGATAAGAGACTTCTGCACCAGAATCCTCCTCCGACATCTTTATATACCTGTATACCGACTCTTCAGCAATATTCCATTTTCCAAGATCTATGGGTTCATCAAGGAATATATCCTTGGCGTAAAAATCATTCGGCTCTATAGAGTACACATATTTAGAATGGCGAAACCATGTACTGTGTCTATAATAACTCTTGATATTGAAATTCCACAGTTGATCTGGAGTCAAAGGAATGTACGCCACAGAGGCTGAGCTTTCTTTAGACGTTACCACCTCAACCTTAAAGTTGTAAGCTCCGCGCTGCCACAAGGCGTTAATTACATCAGACTCTGATGGTTTCGCTCCATAATGCGTCCATGTGTTCTGCTTTATGTATGGATCTCCAAAAACAGAAGCGTTACTCTCCTTCTCATCCGAAATAGTAAAATATGCGGCAATTGGGACTTTTATGTAACACAGATACTCGGATACTGACTTCACGAGTGAACCAGAGGTTTTCTCTGGCGTTATCCCATAATATATATAGTCTCTTTGAAAAGCCGTTTGAGTGGACTCGCCACCTTTACCATTAAAATGGGAATAGGCTTCTATTGCCCTTTTCCCCAGAACAGATGCTATCGTCCCTACGGACTTAAGACGAGACCTTCGCAACCCATCAAAAGACGCAGACTTAAACGAGAAAGCAGAACCAAGAGACACAGACTTGTTACCACTTTCTGACATTTGAGAATCCGCAACAACGACTCGACTATTTTCTCCCACCACTAAAACATGGAAGCCTGGCACTACACCAGACGGAAGAGCCGGCGCAATCGTACCGGCGAGAAACATCGTAGTACTATCAGCACCTGCAACGGCCACAGGGATTTCATTGTCATCAACATCAAGTTCCTCTGGATAAACACCAAGGAAAGCTGTTCTCGTCAGGTAAATGTTAAGCAAGGGAACATTAGACGTAATTGCTTTCAGGCTATCCTCCGTTGTATAAGCTGACAGGACTTGCTCAAATGTTTCATCCGCACCCACAACACTGTCTTTTACAAGCTGATAGAGAATGTCGTAGTTGCAATCGAACTGCTTAACTGCCTCAGATTTAAGGAACTCTCGGACATCTTTACGTTCAGCAACAGCAGCCGACAACACCTTAGCAAATGTCTCTATACATTCTCGTTTATCGTCAACTTTTACAACCGGCGTGATTTGTATCTCATTCTCGCCTTCGTTTTCGATTCCGACAATATCGTCGGAGCAGGATGGCAGCAACGCGAGAATTGCGGCTGCGCCAACAATCAATTTTCTCATTCTTTTTTAAATCAATAATTTGTTTTTGTTGTCCTCCGTTTTTCTCGCTTGGCAGAGCAAACGCGTCTCGCTCTGCTCTCGCTTAATCAAAACATAGGGGGGGTGAACACAGGACTACACACCCCTGGCGCCTTCGTGGGAATGGGTAAAACCGCGTTTATGACCGCTAATTTATACTGAATAAAAACTCTGAGCAAGAGGGGCAAGCCGATTTGTGCAATTTCATTAGAAATAGGACTCAATTCTGTTCGCACGATAATCGCTCTTGTGGATACAGAGCAACTCACTTCGCCACACAAATTAGGAGACACATAGAAATGCGTCGGGCCTCACATATTACATTCAAATACTCAAAAATGACTATTGCGCACTCAATACGGGACAAGCTCAGAAAGTTTCGCAAAGCGTATTGGGAGACTCACCATAAAACTGGGCGGTGCGCAATGCCGGCAGTGACGCTAAGAACACAAGAAGACCCATACGGCAATGATATTCAATAAATTGCGCTTCTCGAATCAAGCTCGCACGGTTTACAATTCCGGGCATTATAGAATAGGGGCATGAGACCTATCGCCACACGAACCCACTTATTTTTCACGACAGCTCTGAGTGTTGAAAAATACCAATTCTGGGTATTGCGTCATAACTTGAAACAACTGAACTTTGCATACAGATTTAATCTCATTACAATTAAAGCAACAGGACAACAGTGAAGAAAACATTTACCCTCTTTTTTGCGGCCCTCGCGGCGACTTCGGCAATGGCGCAGATGCACGGGGCTCTGAGTTTCGCCGGCAAGGCAAACACCACAGTGCTCACCACCAACATCGCGAGCGAGAGCGACACGGTCGTCTTCAGAATGAGCAGCGCGTCGACGGGTGACATCACATTCCCCGAGATAAAGGGCGGCGACATGCCAACCATCCCGTCGTTCACCGTCAAGGACGCCACTTTCACGATGGGTGCGAACCACGTCGTCACCTTTGACGAACAGACTTTCAGCTCGGCCGTCACTGTGGACGAGGATGAGAAGAAGATAGAGGGCACGTCGCTCACAGGAGAGTACAATATGGCCGACAACTCCCTCACACTCAAGTCGGTGTTCAAATACGGCTCTATGCCCATCCCTCTGACATATGAGGTCAAGGCTTACTACGTAAAGGAGGTCACGGGCGGCATTAAAGTCGTCGTGGGCGGCACGTTCACATACAAGAACGAGAGCGTCACCTACAAGTTCCGCAAGTATGACAATGAGGGCGTGGAGACTCTCGACGTTGAAGTACCTCAATACAGCCTGAAAGGCACCCTCATGGGCGACCTGACCCTCGGTCATTATGTCATCAGCGGCCTCACCTATGACGCAGCGAAAGGCGGCTACTATCGCGACTACAAGGGCGACGGCCTCAAATTCCACTTCACGGCCGAGAGCAATGGCACGAAGACAATGGACAACGACTACGCGTTCAATGCCGAAAAAGAGAACAACATCCACGTCACCTACGACAGCAAGGGGCAAGTGGCATCGGTGGTCAACACGTTCCAAATGGGCGCAATGCCTTTCCCCATCGTCTCCACTTTCCCCGATAAAGGCGGCTCGGCGAGCATTGGCGCAGTAGTGGCGCCCGAGGCGCAGAACGACGGCTTCGCCTATGACCTGAGCGGCCGCCGAGTTGGCAGCAACGCCAAGGGCATCGTCATAAAGAACGGCAAGAAGTACTTCGTAAAATAACCGGGTTCCGACGACAAGGCTATTATGAGTTTTACCGTAAAAGGTATCGAAACCGCCATTGCGGGCGCGTGCGCACTGTCGCTCGCCGCCTGCAATGGCATTTTTGATGACATATACGACACCCCCGCCACCGCCGTTCCCGCCAAGGGACAGCTGATTATCGACGCCACAAGCTGGGCCGACTGGTACTACGTGAACCTCAAAGCCTTACAGAGATTGGCCGAGGCGGGCGACACGGCGGCTCTGGAGGCCGCCCAGACGGAGTTCGACCCCTACCCCATCCCGATGAGCCTCACTGGTGAGGACGATGGCCAGACGGGGCAGTACATGTACTGGTTCGACGTTTTCGGCGAGGGCATCAAGAAGAACGAGTTCCGCTCGTTCACTCCGACGGACAAGCAGCCGGAGCCGGAGGAGTGGTCGTTCGCCGTGCATAGGAACAACGTCCGCACCAATGGCGGCATGGCCTACGAGACGACATTCACGTCGATGGATCAGCTGCCCGAGTCGAGCGACGATTTTGCAGACGCGGTGTTCACGGCGGACGAATGGACAGAGAACGAGGTGTGGGACAGCCAGGAGCAGATGCTGATGGGCAACGTGCCGTCGCAAGGCATCAGGGCGAACAAAGTAATCTCATCATGGCTTACGCTCGACATACCGCCCATGCCGCCCGCCTTCACCAAGAACGGCCACGTGTTCCTCCTCAAACTTACCGACGGCACCATCGCCGCCCTCCAGTTGGACGACTACATCTCGCCAAGCGGGACAAAATGCTATCTTACAATCAACTACAAATACCCATACTAACGAAACGCCACATAGCTACGATGAGGAATATTCTCCTACCCGCTTTATTGATTTCCCCACTCCTCTGCGAGGCGCAAAGCGGCGGCATTGGCGTCATGCCAGCTGGCGCCGACTCGGCCAATTGGCGTTTTGACCTCAACGAGGTGGTCATCACTGGCACGCGCACTCCCAAATTCTTAAAAGACACCCCAATCCAGACTCGAGTTGTCAGCCTGCGCGACATAGAGAAAGCGGACGCCACCAACGTTCAGGACCTCCTGCAACAGGAGCTGCCGGGCGTGGAGTTCTCATATGCGATGAACCAGCAGACTCACCTCAACCTATCGGGCTTCGGGGGGCAAGGGGTCCTCTTCCTTGTAGATGGCGAGCGCCTCGCGGGCGAGACTATGGACGACGTCGACTTCACGAGGCTCGGGATAGACAATGCGGCGCGCATAGAGATTGTGAAAGGCGCGGCTTCCGCCCTCTATGGCAGCAACGCCACGGGCGGCGTGGTGAATATCATCACGAAGAAGACTACCCAGCCTTGGACGCTCAACGCCAACGGCCGCATTGCCAAGCACAACGAGCAACGCTACAGCCTCACGTTCGGCCTCAACAGGAAGCACATAGGCAACACGCTGACAGCCAACCGCACGGCGCGCGACAACTACGACGTGAAGAGCCACGAGAACCCCGTGACGCGGGTCATCGCGACCGTATATGGCGACAAGACCATCAACGTCTGCGACAAAATAGTCTGGACTCCCACCGACGACATTGACGTGACAGGCCGCGCAGGCTACTTCTTCCGCGAGACGACACGCACGGAGGATCAGCCGGAGCGATACCGCGATTTCTCGGGCGGGTTGCGCCTCAACTGGCGAATGACGGGCGACGACGACATCATGGCGAGCTACTCGTTCGACCAGTACGACAAATCGGACTACCAGAAACGGCGAAAACTTGACATCCGCGACTATAGCAACGTCCAGAACATCTTCCGCCTGCTCTATAACCACACGTTCGGCCGTGGCGACATTCTGACCGTCGGGGCTGACTATATGCACGACTACCTTTTCAACACGAACCTCGACGGCAATGAGCGCGAGCAGGACTCTTATGACATCTTCGCCCAATACGACTGGCGAGTGACGGACAAAGTGGAAGTGGTCGGGGCCGTACGCTACGACTATTTCTCCGACGGGGGCGATTCGCACGTCACGCCCAAGCTGAACGTCTGCTGCACTCCTCTTCAAAGCCTGTCAATCAGAGCGGGCTACGGGATGGGCTTCCGCGCCCCCACGCTCAAGGAGAAGTACTATGACTTCGACATGTCGGGCATATGGATTGTGGAGGGGAACAAGGACTTGAAGTCGGAAGTCAGTCACAACATCAACCTCTCGGCCGAATACACCAAGGGGCATTACAACATCTCACTGTCAGCCTATTACAACAAGGTGGAGAATAAATTGGCTACCAGTGCGCCATATTATAAGACCGCATCGGACAAACTGCCATACTTGCCCTACGCTAACCTCGACGGCTACGACGTCTGGGGGGGCGAGGCCGGAGTGCACGCGCGATGGGACAATGGGCTTTCCGCCCGCGTGACCTACGCTCTGACAAAAGAGCAACTGCCAACCGACAAGGATGGCAAAACCATTAACAATCAGTATATCCCTGCGCGCAAGCACTCTGTGAACGTAAGGGTTGACTATGACCACGCGTTCACCGCTCGCTACGGGCTTACGGCAAGCCTGTCAGGGCGTGCGCTCTCAGGCTCGAAGAACGTGGAGTACAAGAACTACTACGACGTGTCGGAGGGAACGATAAACGTGTCGTACCCGGCCTACACGCTTTGGAAACTCTCTCTCGTCCAGCGAATTTGCAATGCAATAAAGCTCACCACGGCACTGGACAACCTTTTCAACTACCGCCCGAAATATTACTACCTCAACAGTCCCATAACCGACGGCATCAACTTCCAGGTCGGCCTGTCAATTGACTTCCACAGGTTCAAGTCGTAAGACCTAAGGCCGACATATACAGCCAAACACACAACAAGAGACCCCTCTTCGCCCGACCGAGCGGAGAGGGGTATTTTTACTGAGGATGCCCGTCTTGATGTAAAATGGGTTGCTAACTATCTAAAAAAGTTTTGCGCCCTCCTCGCAGAAGAAACGCCAAAGAGGCGCGACCATCGTGGCTTGCACAATCTGGCCATCGCGCAGCAACTCATACACTTGGCGGGGCGTCATCAGCGAGACGTCAATGTCCTCCGTAACCTCCTGATGCCGCGGCCCGGGCGCCACGCCACGAGCCACAAAGCAGTGAGTCATATTCGTCATCGAAGTGCCATTGGGCGAGATGGTCATCAACTTGCTCCATTGGCCACCCGTGTAGCCCGTCTCCTCCTGCAACTCGCGCTTTGCAGCCTCAAAGGGCGACTCGCCTTTCTCGGCGCAGCCGGCGCATATCTCGTAGGCCGTCCAACCCATCGCATGGCGATATTGCCTCTCCATGACCATCTGGCCATCGGCCGTAATGGCGATGACGTTCACCCACTCGGGGTATTCAAGCACCCAATAGTCCTTTATCTCGACCCCCGACGGCTGACGGATGTTGTCGCGCCGCACAGTTAGCCACGGGTTGCGCAGCACATACTCGGAGTCGAGAACCTCCCATTTCTTATCGTCTTTCATCATTTTACGTTTTCCTGTCGCTGTCGTGCCTGACGGAGGCTGAACTCGCATCCGCAGTACGTCTGATTGTAGAAAGCGAACTCGCGTAGCAGGGCGGCCCGGCGTTCGCTCAGCCCGTCCTTGCGCCAGTTCTGGTGCCAGAAGACAAGCCCCGTCTCCTTCTCCACGAACTCACCCGCCTCATCGAGCTGCCGCTGGCTCTTCCAACGCGACGAGGCCAACGTGGTGGTTAGGCATCCCGCCCCCATCTGCCGCGCAGCCCGAGCAGAGTGGAGAAGCCTCATCTTGAAGCACATGAGGCAGCGTGCGCCTCTCTCCGGCTCATCCTCGAGTCCGCTCACGTAGCGGAGCCACTCATCGTGGTCGTATGGGCCTTCGACCCACTCAATGCCGAGAGCCTCGGCATGCCTGCGGCTCTCGTCGCGGCGGATGGCGTACTCCTCGTAAGGAGTGATATTGGGATTGTAGAAATAGACTACGGGGTGGATATTATTGTTGAGCATCCACTCGACAATGGCGGACGAGCATGGCGCGCAGCATGCGTGGAGCATCACGGGTTCGGCAGGCGGCAAGGAAAGCGACGGGCGTTTCATTTCTTCGTACGGATTGATTTTATGGAAAGGTGGGCTGACGGGAATCGTCAGTCGTCAATGGCGACCTTGGCAAGGCCACCCTCGCTCGTCTCTTTGTAGACAGAGGGCAGGTCATGACCCGTCTGCTTCATGACCTCCACAACGTGGTCGAAGGAGACGCGGTGCCGCCCGTCGGAGAACGTAGAGTATATGTTCACGTCGAGCGCTCGCGCCGCGGCATAGGCATTGCGCTCAATACAAGGTATTTGCACCATCCCGCAAACGGGGTCGCACGTCATGCCGAGGTGATGCTCGAGCCCCATCTCCGCGGCATACTCAATCTGGGTCGTGCTTCCGCCAAAAAGCTGGTTGGCAGCGGCGGCCGCCATTGCGCAAGCCACGCCCACCTCGCCTTGGCATCCGACCTCAGCCCCGGCAATCGAGGCATTCTCCTTGACAATGTTGCCGACGAGCCCGGCTGTGGCCAACGCCCTGAGGATGCGTTTCTCGGAGAACTCGCGCGATACGGCCAAATGGTAAAGCACGGCGGGAAGCACGCCGCACGAGCCACACGTGGGCGCCGTGACAATGCGCCCGCCGCCCGCATTCTCCTCACTCACCGCGAGAGCGTAGGCGAAGACGAGGCCGCGGCTCTGAAGGCTGGGCTTAGTGCCCGAGGAGCGGAAATAGTATGACGCCGCCTTACGGCGCAGATGAAGCGGGCCGGGGAGAACGCCCTCATTGTCAAGGCCATTGCGCACGGACTGTTTCATAGTGTCCCATACCTCGGCAAGATAGTCCCACACGTCGGGCTGCTCGTACTCGCCCACATACTCCCAGTAGCTCTTGCCCGTGCGGCTGCACCAGTGGATGATGTCCGTCATATGGGTAAGAGGGTATATGTCAGCCTGTTGCCACTCACCTCCCGACGAAGAGCCATCGCTCAGCGCGCCACCACCTACGCTGTACGCCCGCCAGGAGGCCGTCTGGACTCCATTCTTGTCGAACGCCTTGAAATCCATGCCGTTGGTGTGGAAAGGCAGGACTATCTCGGGATGCCATACGATGTCGGTCTTGGCGAGAGGCTGGAGGACATCGAGGATCGCCTTGTCGGTCAAGTGGCCACGGCCTGTCGCCGCGAGGCTACCGTAAAGCGTCACCTCATATCGGGCGGCGTCATGGTTTTTTTCAGAGAATATCTCGGCAGCGCGACGCGGCCCCATAGTATGACTACTGGATGGGCCATTGCCAATCCTGTATATTTCTTTAATGCTTTTCATCCGCCATTGTTATATTTTGTGGCATTAAGATACGAAAAGGTTGCGTAGATAACAAACGGACGGCTTGACCTAAGGACAAAGGAGAATGGTCAGAACGCTTCACGGACGTTGAAATAAATGGCACGGTCGCCATGGTTCGAGACTCCGCCATCGAGGCGCAAGTTGAGACCCTTGCCAGGGAAGACCGCCAAGCGCAAGCCCGCTCCACACATCACGTGCAAATCGTCAAAAATATCGGCCGCGCCATCCGCCACATTGCCAACAGCGCCGAAGGCGACGGCACCTATGCGCCAGAAAAGCGGTACTCGCCACTCCGCCTGAGCCAGCCAGGCCTCTGAATCGACATACTTCAGGTTGTGACCTATGGCGCGCCCGAGCCTCGTGCCACCGCAAGTAGGCATCTTGGTGAAAGGGACATCGCCCCATGCCGCCGAGGCGTAGAACTGAGCGGCAAGAACCGACTCCAGAGGCAGAGGCCAATAGTGACGGACATCGATGGTCATAAGGCCGAAACCTTGCCTGTCATCGTGGACGAAGCCCGTAAACGCCGCGAGGGCATAGAGACCGGAAGAGGGGGACAGGACATTGTCGCGCCCATCGTAGCCACCAATGACGCCCGCCCCGTAGGAGGCCTTTTCGGCCGACTGGGCAAGAGAGAAAGCCGCGGCGGAGTCGGCTTGTGACGACGGCTCAATGTCCGAAAAGCTGTATTTGTCGAGCTCAAGCCTCACGCCCGCTCGCCAAGGCCCGGACTCTCCACATCCTTTGAGGACATCGGCGGTAAAGAACCGGCGGGAGAAGTCGTAACGCCCTATGGGTGACTTGTCGCGCCCATTGCCAACAGGATAGAGGTCGTCGGGCTGACGGTAAGCCTCGAACTTTGCGGAGATGTCAATACGACGCGGGAGGTAGATGTCGGCATCGCACTGCACTTCGAACATCCGCTTGGTGGAGACAAGAATGGCGGGAGTGATTGTCGCGGCTCGTGGCCAACCATCGTGACGGATCTGGAGGAGGGGCATAATGCCAAGCGCCAGCCCGTAGCGCCCCGAATAGGAGCCTGCGGGGTAGAGGGCGAGAGAGAACTTGTTGCGCTCGATGGTCAGGGCATCAAGCACCGTCTCGGCCAAGTTCACAACCCCATCGGCCATCCGGCGCGCCACCCCGACATTATGCGCCTCGCAAGAGTCGGCAGACGAGGTCATCGCACTGTCCGTCATTTGCGCCAATGCACGCAAGGGCTGGACTGAGAGGAGAAAGAGTGCGATGAAGATGAAGAATCGACGTGGAGGAAGTACTATATTAATCACCGTCGTAGGCATAGAAGAGGTGGAAAAGAGGGACGCAAATCAGTAAACTCCCATATCGATAAGGATGACAACATTCTCAAGATATTTGTCCTCGCCCTCGGGGTCGTACTGAGTCTTGAGGTTAGAGCCGAACATGCGCGCGATGCCCTGCCACCAGAAAGCCTTGAAACGGCCTTTGAGCAGGCGAATGGCATCGTAGCTCGTTGAGCCGGTCTCACGGTCTATTAGTTTTATAAGGATACGCCCTTGCTTGACAGTCAGATGCTTAAGCTGATACTCGTATTTCTTGAATAGTTCCTTCTCCTTGCGGTCAAGAAACGCGTCGCGCTGCTTGTCGGATGTCATAAGGGCCAGGCTGTCGTTTATTATCTTGAACTCCTTGGCGAGCAGGCGAGCGTAGGGGAGAGCCCTCTTGACGTTGTATATGTAGCGCGTCCACTGCCTACGCTGCCTTTCGCTCTTATAGCGAGCCTTGGCGAAACAACGGACTTCGGAGAGCGTGACGTGCGGAATGGTGTCGCGCCCCTCGATGCGCCCGTGAACGATAATACGCCTCTCTTGCGCATTGGCATCGGCACGGGAAATGGCGGACAGACCCACCGCGCATATCATCACGACGAGCATATGCGCCAAGGCTCGCCAAATACGGATGCGGAAACGGCAAGAGACAGTCATACGACAAGTAAGCGTATAAGAGACCGCACCCTATCGGGACTCGGCAAAGCTCTTGAGCAAGGCGATCTCGTCGGGCCATTTAGCCTCGTCGGGCGTCTCAAGGATTAGAGGGATGTCGTCGGTGCGCCTATCCTCAATAATCCGTCGGAAAGCCTCTTTGCCAATGAACCCTTCGCCAATGGGGGCATGGCGGTCCACCTTTGAGCCGAGTGGTTTCATAGCGTCGTTGAGGTGCATCCCCTTGAGATAATGTAGCCCTATGACCTCGTCGAACTCCTTCCAAAAAGCCTCATAGCCCTCAGCCGAGGCGAGGTCGTAGCCAGCGGCGAAGGCGTGGCAAGTGTCGATGCAGACGCCTACACGGCTCTTATCCTCGACCCGCTCAATAATCCGGGCGATGTGCCACAAGGCGAAGCCCATGTTCGACCCTTGGCCCGCCGTATTCTCTATGACGGCCGTCACACCACTCGTCTCGCTAAGGGCCCGGTTGACACTGTCGGCAATGAGGTCGAGACAGGCCTCCGGCTCAATTTCCTTCAAGTGGCTGCCAGGGTGGAAATTAAGCCTGTCGAGCCCGAGGGTGGCGCAGCGTCTCAGCTCGTGGATGAAAGAGTCGGTGGACTTGGCGCGCTTCTCGGCATCGGGGTTGCCAAGGTTAATCAAGTAGCTGTCGTGGGGGAGTATTTGGGCGGGCGAATAGCCATACTTATGGCAATTGGCTTTGAAGGCCTCAACCTCGTCGGGAGCAAAGTCCTTGGCTGTCCACTGCCTCTGGTTTTTAGTGAAGAGGGCGAAGGCCGTGGCCCCGATGGCCTCGGCGTTGAGTGGCGCATTCTGCACGCCGCCGCTTGCGCTGACGTGGGCTCCTATATATTTGGGCTTCGCCCTCCGTTTTTCACGCTCGGCAGAGCAAACGCGTTCGCTCTGCTCTCGCTCAATCAAAACGCTCATAATGACATGACTTTATTTTATAGGAAAGATAGCACTAAATCAGAAGACGGCAAAGGGTTTGGGCGCCCTTGGACTTCGTCCTTCGTTTTTCACGCTCGGCAGAGCAAACGAGTTTGACTCTGCTCTCGCTTAACCAAAACGTGCCGCACAAAAGCAAAAGAGGCGCGCTTCCCGGTCCTTTCGGGATGCGCGCCTCAACCTGTCTCATTTTATTCAGGCGGTTGCCATACGTCCGCTACGCGTACATAGACTCGCGCTTGGCGTGGATGGCCTCGTCCTGCATATAGTCCTCAAAGTCCATATACTTGTCGATGGTGCCCTTGGGGGTGATTTCAATGACACGGTTGCAGACCGAGCGGATGAACTCGTGGTCGTGGCTCGTCATGAGGATGTTGCCAGGGTAGGACTTCATGTTGTTATTGAAGGCCTGGATGGACTCCATGTCGAGGTGGTTAGTCGGGTGGTCGAGCATAACGACATTTGGGTTGGCGAGCATCATCTTGCTGATCATACACCTCATCTTCTCACCACCAGAGAGGACGTTGCAAGTCTTCTTGATATCCTCGCTGCCGAAGAGCATCTTTCCGAGGTACTGACGGAGGAAGAAATCCTCAGTATTCGGCGAGAACTGCGCGAGCCAGCTCGTGAGGTCGAGCTTCTGCGTGAAGAACTCCGTATTGTCGAGGGGGAGGTAGGCCATGGAGATGGTCGTACCCCACGAGAAAGTGCCAGATGTGGGCTTCAGCTCGCCGTTAAGAATCTTGAAGAGTGCCGTGGTGGCGCGAACGTCGTGCGAGAGGAGGCAAATCTTGTCGTTCTTCTCGACGTTGAAGGATATCTCGTCGAAGAGCTTCGTGCCGTCGTCCATGACGTAGGAGAGGTCGCGCACCTCAAGCACCTTGTCGCCCGCCGGCCTCTCGGGGGTGAAGATGATGCCAGGGTAGCGGCGCGTGGAGGGGGCAATCTCCTCGATATTTATCTTCTCGAGCATCTTCTTGCGGCTTGTCGTCTGACGGCTCTTAGCGACGTTGGCAGAGAAGCGTGAGATGAACTCCATAAGCTCCTTGCGCTTCTCCTCGGCCTTCTTGTTCTGCATGGCCTGCTGACGGAGCGCGAGCTGCGAGCTCTCGTACCAGAAAGTGTAGTTGCCGGAGAACATACGGATTTTGCCGTAGTCGATGTCGACGATGTCGGTGCAGACGTTGTCGAGGAAGTGGCGGTCGTGGCTGACCACGATGACGGTGTTTGGGAAGTTGGCGAGGTAATCTTCGAGCCAGAGGACGGTATCGAGGTCAAGGTCGTTGGTAGGCTCGTCGAGCAGGAGGTTGTCGGGGTTGCCGAAAAGGGCCTGGGCGAGGAGGACTTTCACCTTCTGCTTACCACTGAGGTCCTTCATCATCATATAGTGGAGATCCTCCTTGATGCCGAGTCCGCTAAGGAGGTTGGCGGCGTCGCTCTCGGCCGTCCAGCCGCCCATCTCGCCGAACTCCTCTTCGAGCTTTGCGACCTCGGCGCCGTCCTCGTCGTTGAAGTCGGGCTTGGAGTAAAGCTCATTCTTGCGCTGCATGTTGGCCCAGAGCTTCTTGTGGCCTATGAGCACAGTGTCGAGGACAGTATGGTCGTCGAACGCGAAGTGATCCTGCGCAAGCACAGAGAGACGCTCGCCTGGAGCCATCTCGACGAACCCCTTGGTCGAATCGAGCTGCCCGGAGAGTATTTTGAGGAAGGTCGACTTGCCTGCGCCGTTAGCGCCAATCACTCCGTAGCAGTTGCCCGGGGAGAACTTGAGGTTGACATCCTCGAAAAGGGGCTTCTTATTGAACTGGATTGCGAGATCGGTTACTGTTATCATTTCGCTTATGTTGGTTTTCTTGAGTTTTGCTTTTGAGTTTCACTCTTCATTTTTCTCGCTCGGCAAAGCGAACAAGTCCGCTCTGCTCTCGCTTAATCAAAACGTCGGGCTTTTATTGCCTTATTAATCAGCGCGAAGATACTAAAACGGAACGAGATATTAAAGGAGCGGGCGAGCGGCAGGGGGATGAAGATGTTTTTCTACATATGGTTTTACGACTAAGAGGGCGACGTGAAGCCGGAAACGGAATAGTCAGTCTCACCACCTGCCCGCCAGAGGTTTGCACTGGGTTCTGGCATGTTTTACAACGGGTAGACTGGCAAAATTAAAGCCCCGAGCGCAATGAGCACCGGGGCTTTAATCAACAATAGACAACAACAGATGAAAACACCCGTCATCACGACGAGTAATACTTATTCTTAGTGCGAGACGGGCTGATGCCCGTCCGTCGTGCTTTCGCTTATCTTTACGATGCAATATTAGGCATTCTTTAACATATACGCAACACTTGTCTTAAATTTATTTAAGAACACGCATATTATCGAGGCGGCTCGGAAATATATGTTAAACAAGGGAGGCTTAAGCAAGGTCAGATTAAACGGAAGAGCGGGAATCGCACCCAAGAAATAACATCTGCCGCCTTCGCCTAATAGAGTTTATAGACTACCTTGCCCCACCTCTCGGGCCAGGCGGGAAGCTCAATGCGCTCGCCGCTCGGAGAACGCTGCATGAGCATCTCCTGCACGCCAATCATGCCCGAGCCGCCGCGGTTGAAGTCGGGCGCCCAGTCGTAGCCCATGTCGAAGAACGCTGGGAAACGGTAGGGTCCGTTGGCCATCTTCTCGTAGTTGAGTTTGGCGGCCTCATCGGCGAGACCGAGGCACGCAGCCCATATGTTGTCCTGCTTCCAGCCGCGGGCTGACTTCATCTGGACGGACCAAGGGTCGAGAGTCCACGTATCGATGGCCACCTGGAGGTCAGGCCTTCCCACGCCAAAGACGCGCCACGGGAAGACGGGGTACATCTGCGTGGTCTCCACATTGTTGATGCGTGCCCAAGCGACGGCCGGGGCTATGACCTTGTGGCCGTCGATGTAGCGGAAGGGGATTTCGGGGACGTGCGAGAGCCTGACTTTTGCCTTGGCGACAACACTGGAGTCCTTACCGACACGTGCGGCATAGTCCACCCATGCTTGCCCGACTGTCTGAAGCGCGGCCACTGTGCTGCACGGGTTGTAGGCCATCTTGTGAGTCTCGGCCCCCGCGCCAGGGTAGATGACGAGCTTGTCGCCGTCAGCCAGAGGGAGTTTTCCGAGTTTGAGAGCCTCGTACTGGTAGTGTTCGTCGAAGAATGTGAGGCACTGGTCTATCATCTCCTCGTAGGGGGTTATGTCCATCGCCTGATAGCGGTTGGCGTCGAGAGCCATCTGGCAGAACTCGAGAGCCGTGTCCCACACGTATTCGAGCCAGGCGTTACTTTCCACACCGATATCCTGCCCGGGCTGATGCTCACCGTACTCGGCGGGGTTCGGCAGACCGAAGCACTCCATCTGCTCAGTGAAAGACGCGCCGTCGTGTCCCCAATAGAAACGGGTGCGCGCCTTGGCGTTGGCGAGCATACGGGCGTAGGCATCGAGCTGCACGCGGAGCATGTCGAGGTCGCCCGTCTTGACCATGGGCCAATAGACAAGCCTCTGGTTCTGAGCCGTCTGGGTGCCGCCGCCCCAGCAACGGTAGTCGGGTGTGAACTTGCGGGGCGAGTCGACCAGCGAGGGGTCGAAGGTGAAGAGGCCGCCGTTGAACTTGGTGACCCAACGGCCGTAGGTGTTGCAGCCGAGCATATAGCGCATGAGCTCATAGTTGCGGACGATGACGGCGGCGGAGTCGGTCGGCACGGGTTCGTCGGCCTCGGTGCGGTTTGAGGAGTGGGGCTTATCGAGCTCACGCTGAAGGGCCACGTAGCTACGATTCCAGAAATCGGCCCACCAGATGGCGGACCTGAGGCGTGACTTTTTAGGAGTCGTCGCCGCCGGGGCATCGTCATAGGCGGTCAGGCGGACGTGGACATCGAAGTTGCGGACATCGCCAGAGTAGTTCCACGCCTTGAAATCGGTATCGTAGTATTTGCCGACCGACGTGCCGCTGAAAGTGAGTGCGGGGACGTCGACGCGTCCGACCATGGCAAGGCCTGCGAGAGGGTTGTAGAGCTGCGACTTGATGGGGTCAAGTCCCTCGATGGCCACAGCGCGGTCGAAAATGGTCTCGGCGCGGTTCACATGACTGAATGTCAGCGAGTGGGAGTCGGGACGGACGGAGTCGGCGTACATAAAGCATTCTCCGGCGAGCCATTTGTAGGCGCACTGCATGCGGGCATCGGGCGGGACGATGGCGTCCTCTGTTCGCCAGCTCTCGTAGCTAAGCGTGGTCCGCCTCTTTTGTTTGCCAGCGACCGATATGAATATGTCCGGCGAGAGGGCATCGGCCCAGATGGAGACCTTGACATCGGCGCAAGAGACGGTCATAGACCCGTCGGAGAGGTGAAGCTCCTGACGGAAGCCGCCTCCGGCGAGGACGCCATCGGGGAACGAGAGACGAAGCCGGCCGGCCTTGAGGAGCGTGTTATTCTCGTCGAGCCATCCGCTCTGCTGCATATAAATGAGGAGGTCGCCGTTCTCAACCCAGACATTAAGTCCAATGTCATAGCCGCCCACTGGCATCGACTCTGAGGAATTGCGACTTTGTGAAGTCCAGACATAATCTTGCGGGACGTAGGCCCCGACACCGTCGTTGGCGGAGGAAGGCATGGCAGCTAAAAATGCGCAAAGCACTGACGCGCATGCCGCTATTGGAAAGGCATTCATATTCTGTTAAATATCATTTCACGCAAACTTAATGTTTTTTTCTATTTTTACTCTTTGTCATAAGTGGCGAGAAACAAACCGACCTAATGAAACTATCAAAAGCACACGTACTGACGGCCATAGCCTCAATTGCGACCGCCCCATCATGTACTGACAATGCTGTGCATTTCGACGAGAGCGAACTGCTTACCGACAGCATAGTGACTACCGACGAGGACGGCAGCGAACTCAGCCGCACGACGTTCTTCCATGACCAGAACGGACGCGACACGCTCACAATAACAGAAACCATGGGCCTCACGACCGTGAGGCGCACAACCTACACGCCAGATGGCGAAGTGGACACGGAAACCATAACGACGGATAGCGACACTGCCTTCACAGAGTACACGACCATGCCCGACGGCAGCAAACTGACGACGACAACGGCAAGGACTGCTGACGGGATGCGGAACCAAGAGGTGACAGTGACGGCGCAAGACAGCGCAACGCACACGACGATCTCAACCACGACATTCGCAAACAGCCGACAAAAGAAGAGCCTCTCAAAACACGACGAGAACGGCAACGAGACGGAAGTGACGACTTGGCAACGAGACTCGGGGCAACAGACATGGGAGCCGATAAGCAAACTGACGTACGAATACACCGACGGGAAAATAGCCCAAGGCACATACTCGACGTGGGCCGAGACGAAGTGGGAGGGACTAAGCAGCGAGACCTATAAATATGGCGCAAACGGACTGCTGACAGAAAAGGCAGAGCGCGCCGACGAGATACTCGTCATAACGACCTACGACTACGACTCGGCCGGCAACAAGACGCAGGAGGAGCAACGGACACATGACAAGAGCGAAGGGAAGGAGATGATAACGGAGAAAAGATGCCTAAAGTACAGCAAGATGCGGAAAACAGAGGATATGTACTCAATTGATGGATATGGCGAGGAGCGGTCGAGGCTCCGCCATATGATAACGACCACATATTACAGCCCGAAGCCCCCCTTTCCGCAAAAAGGGAGCCAAAGGAATTAGTAACGAAAAAGACGCTATCTTTGCGAAAACAAACAAATCATCATGGCCGAGAATCCTAAATTTTCCGATATACGCCCCTTTCGCGACAACGAAGTGAAAGGGGTCATAAAGAGCCTGTGCGAAGTACCATACTTCATCAACATCCTGGACAAACTGATACCGAATGCTCCCATTGAGGCTGTCATTGCCAAACTTAAGAGCCTCAACACGGTAAGCGAGTTCCAGCACGAGTTCATCATCCCCTACCTCCGAGGACTGGAGAAGAACACGACCGACGGAATCAGCGCGAGCGGGCTTGAAGGGCTCGACCCGAAGGGCGGCTACATCTTCATGTCCAACCATCGCGACATAATATTGGACTCGGCGTTCATGAACGTACTCCTTGACAAGGCGGGGCTGAACACGACCGAGATTGCCATAGGCAGCAACCTGCTCATCTACGAGTGGATTGTCGACCTCGTGAAGCTCAACAAGTCGTTCGTCGTGAAGCGCGACCTGCCCGTACGGCAGATGATGGAGGCATCGTCCACCCTCTCGGCCTACATCCGCGACCGCATTACCGAGGGCAAGCAGAATATCTGGATAGCCCAGCGCGAGGGACGCTCGAAAGACGGCAACGACAAGACCCAGGGAGCAGTGCTCAAGATGCTCAACCTCAGCGGCACTGGCGACTTGGTAAGCAACTTCAGGGAGCTTAACATAGTGCCGGTAGCAATAACCTACGAGTATGACCCATGCGACGCCCTCAAAGGCTTCCAATACCAGCAGAAGAGAGACGACGCGAACTACAAGAAGAGCAAGAACGAGGACCTCACCCACATGGCAACGGGCCTCAACGGGCGTAAGGGTCGCGTCCACTTCGCATTCGGCACGCCGATAAACAACGAGCTGGCGAGCATAGAGTCGCTGCCTAAGAACGACCAGATAGCCCGCATTGCGGAGATGATAGACAGGCAAATCTACACCAACTACCGCCTCTACCCCGCCAACTACATCGCCATCGACACCCTCGAAGGCTCATCGGCCCATGCGAGCCACTACACGCAGGCGGAGAAAGACGAGTTTCTGGTCTACGCCGACAGCAAAATAGCCCAGATTGAGGGCGCAGACCATGACTACGTGCTAAACCAGATGCTGACGGCCTACGCCAACCCGCTCAAGAACCAAGAGGCGACGGTCGCAGGCAAGTAGCGTGACACAGAACCTTTAGAGCCTTACACAAAAAAGCAGCGGGGTCGAGGATTATAAGAATCCTCGACCCCGCTTTATCATTACAGAAAAACGCTAATTGTTGACATGGAGGCCGCACTCGCGGTGCTCGGGACTCTCCCACCACCAACGCCCGGCCCGGACGTCCTCACCCGGCTTGACCGCCCTCGTGCAAGGCTGGCAACCGATGCTGGGGAAACCATGGTCGTGGAGGACATTATATGGCACACCGTTCTTCTTCACGAAATCGATAGTCTCCTGCTCCGACCATTCGATGAGAGGGTTAATCTTGAAGATGCCATTCTTCTCGTCCCACTCCACGAGCTGCATATCCTTACGGGTGAGCGACTGGCTCCTCCGCAATCCGCACACCCAGGCCTTAAGACCCTTGAAAGCCCTATGGAGAGGCTCAAGCTTGCGGATTTGGCAGCAACGGTGGCGGCTCTCTATGCTATTGTAGAACAGGTTGATGCCTTCCTCGCGCACCATTCGCTGCACCTCATTATAGTCGGGGAAGAAGACCTCGACATTGATGCCATAGGTCATATTTGTACGGTCGATGAGCTGGTAGGTCTCGGGGAAGAGACGGCCGGTGTCGAGAGTGAAAATACGGTAGGCTTCGCACGAGCCGTCGTTCGTGGCAATCATATGGGTGAGCGCCTGATCCTCGTAGCTGAGGCTGGAGGAGAGGGCGATCTCGCCCTTGAACTCACGCCCGAAAAACTCGACCACCTCGGCGGCGCTCTTGCCATCGAGCAAGGCGTGCCATTCGTCGATCTTGTGTTGAATATCCTGAGTCATCGTAGTGTTAGGATATGGGGTAAGTCCGTTATTTGATGGCCTTGACCATTGCCGCGCCGATGGTCTCGTTGGAAGCCTCGTCGATGAGGATGAAGCTACCCGTGACCCTGTTCTGGGAGTAGAGGTCGACCACGATGGGCTGCGCAGTGTGGATCTCAATCTCCGCAATGTCGTTCATCGCAAGACTCGCAACACCCGTCTCCTTCTCGAGGGTGTTGATGTTGGTGCGGTAGTTGATGGAGCGGACGAGCGCGACAGTCTCGTTGGTCGCCTGGCGGAGAATGTAGCGGGTGCGCGTCTGGAGCGGGTTCTCATTGAACCAGCAGACGTCGGCCACGACATCCTGCGTCACCTGAGGCAGCCTCTCGTCGGACTTGACGATGACGTTGCCGCGGGAGATGTCAATCTCGTCGTTGAGCCTTATCTGGACACTCTGCGGGGCTGAGGCCTCCTCGAAAGTCTTCTCGGCCTCACGAATCTCCTTCACAGTGCTTTTCTGTCCGCCCGGGAGGATGGTGACACTGTCGCCAAGCTTGATGCGGCCACCGCTTATGCGGCCGGCGTAGCCACGGAAGTCGTGGAAACGCTCATTGATGGGACGGATGACGTACTGGACGGGAAGACGGAACTCGCCTGCGCCGGTCTTGTGGCCGACGGAGACCGTCTCGAGATATTCGAGCAGCGCGGGGCCATCGTACCACGGGGTGTTGGTCGACTTGTTGACGACATTGTCGCCGAGCTTGGCACTGATGGGGATGAAGACTACATTCTGGATATTGAGGGCGGCGGCCATCTTGCCGTAGTCGGCCACAATCTTGTCGAAGACCGCCTTATTCCAATCGACAAGATCCATCTTGTTGATGGCCACGACGATGTGAGGGATCCCGAGGAGCGAGGAGATGTAGCTGTGTCGCGTAGTCTGCTCAAGGACCCCATGGCGCGCATCGACGAGGATGATTGAGAGGTCGGCAGTAGAGGCGCCCGTCACCATGTTGCGGGTATACTGGATGTGACCCGGGGTGTCGGCAATGATGAACTTGCGCTTAGGTGTCGCGAAATACCTGTAGGCCACGTCGATAGTGATGCCCTGCTCGCGCTCGGCCCGCAGGCCGTCGGTAAGGAGCGCGAGGTTGACCTCGTCGTTGCCCCTGTTGCGCGAAGCCTCCTCGACGGCCTCGAGCTGATCCTCGAAAATGGACTTGCTATCGTAGAGCAGACGACCTATGAGAGTGCTTTTGCCGTCGTCGACGCTGCCCGCTGTTGAGAATCGGAGCAGCTCCATATCCAAATATCCTGACATAAAATAGAAATCTTAAGAGAATGAGAAAAAACGGTTTTTGTTAATGGGGAGAAATGTTCTGAAGGGAGATGGCGGCTATATTTTAGAAGTAGCCGGCCTTCTTACGATCCTCCATTGCCGTCTCGGAACGCTTGTCGTCGGCACGCCCGCCACGCTCTGTGACACGGGTGGAGGCGATCTCGTCGATGATGTCCTCGACCGTCGCTGCGTGGGAGAGCGTCAGTCCGGTGCAGGTGACATCGCCGATGGTGCGGCAACGCGCGATTTTCTTCTCAATCTTCTCGTCAGGTTTCATCTTGATAAAGGGCGACGCCGCAAGCCACTGCCCGTCGCGGAGGAAGCACTCGCGCTCATGGGAGAAGTAAAGGCTCGGCATCTCAATATTCTCGAGCAGGATATACTGCCAGACATCCATCTCGGTCCAGTTGGAGATAGGGAACACGCGGAAGTGCTCGCCGATATTCTTGCGGCCGTTGAATATGTTCCATAGCTCCGGCCTCTGGTTCTTGGGGTTCCACTGACCGAACTCGTCGCGATGGCTGAAGAAACGCTCCTTGGCCCTCGCCTTCTCCTCGTCGCGGCGCGCGCCACCGATGGCGGCATCGAACTTGTATTTCTCAAGCGAATCGAGAAGAGTGGTTGTCTGGAGCTTGTTGCGGCTGGCGTAGTAGCCCGTCTCCTCCTTCACGCGGCCAGTGTCGATACTCTCCTGGACGGAGCCAACGATAAGCTTCGCGCCAAGCTTCTTGACGAGGGCGTCGCGATACTCAATAGTCTCGGGGAAGTTGTGGCCGGTGTCGATATGGAGCAAAGGGAAAGGGATGTGGCCAGGGTAGAATGCCTTGTAGGCCAGGTGTGTTACGACAATAGAGTCCTTTCCGCCCGAGAAGAGGATGACGGGCCGCTCGAACTGGGCAGCGACCTCGCGCAGGACGTAAATAGACTCTGCCTCAAGCTCTTTAAGGTGTGTAATCTTATCCATCGTGTCAGTGTTATTTTTTTTGTCAGTGTAATTGTTCGTCCTTGGATTATTAAGCACGGCTAAGAAGGAAGAATTCGATTTTTGCCACTGCCTAACGCCAATGTTCTTGTTTCACGATGCTAAATTACGCATAGCCCGCTAATGCGCCGCCCCCCATAATGTGGCAAAACCCATCCCACAAAAGTGGTACGAAGAGACGACGTATGCCACAGCTCACACACAACGCACTGAATTAAAAGGAATTGCACATTATAATACAATAAAAGACGCACAGTCGAGTATGGCAAGCCAAGGCGGAACAAGCGCCAAAGATAAGGCAAATGAGGCTTAAACAAGGTTAAACGACGCAACATTAGCAGGCGAGCGAACGTAGGAGCGAATAGTTTTTAGTTGAGATTTGTCTGTTTTTCATAATGCGTGAAAAGTCTCGGCCTTGCCAGTCAACGGAGGCGGCAAGGTCGGGACTTTAGCTTTATATGTATACGCAACCGGGTATGACAAACATTAAGGGCGGCAGACTTCGGAGCGTCGGCCATGCGGCCGCATACGCCACGATAGTGTTCTTCACAATAATGATTGCGGCTCACTTGGCTGAGTCCCGCCCTCTATTCAGCTCACCAATATCGTTAGTCGCCCTTGACAACAGGGGCGGCCTGCTCTCAGCCCGCATAGCGAAGGACGGGCAATGGCGGTTTGAGGGTTCAGACACCGTGCCTTATAAATTTGAGCGCGGCATATTGACCTGCGAAGACCGCAAATTTCACTACCACTGGGGAGTAGACCCCATGGCAATGGCCAGGGCCGCGATAAAGAACATGGCGACAGGACACGTGGTAGAGGGGGGAAGCACGATAACGATGCAAGTGGCCCGAATGGCGGACGGGAACAAGAGCCGCACGTGGTGGCAAAAGATCGTGGAGACGCTGTGGGCCATAGACATAGAGTTCTCGCACAACAAGAGGGAGATACTGTCGCTTTACTGCTCGCACGCCCCGTTCGGCGGCAACGTGGTAGGACTCGAAGCGGCATCGTGGCGATATTTCGGGCGGAGGGCGGAAGACCTGTCATGGGCGGAGAGCGCATTGCTTGCCACATTGCCAAACTCACCATCGCGGATACACGTATCGCGCAACAGGCCACAGCTGCTCGAAAAGAGGGACCGTCTGCTCAGGAGGCTCTGCGCACAAGGCGACATGGACAGCACGGAACTCGAGCTTGCCCTGAGCGAGCCTCTGCCCGACACGCCATTCGCCATTGAAGGCGACTCGCCTCAGCTCATCCAACGACTGGCCCAGGAGAGCCGCAACGGAGCGACCATAAAGACGACTATCGACCCCGACCTGCAACGCCAGACGCAAGCCATCGCCGACAGTTACCGCTCGACCTACGCCCACAACCACATTTACGACATAGGCATCCTCGTGGCGGACGTCGCGACGGGCGACATAAAGGCATACGTCGGCAACGCGAGCCAGAAGTCGGCAACGTGGATGGTGGACATGCTGAGGGCGGAGCGCAGCACGGGCAGCATACTCAAGCCCATGCTCTACGCCGCCATGCTGAGCGCGGGCGAAATCACCCCCAAAAGGCTGACGGCCGACACGCCAATCGACATAAACGGATTCACCCCCCAGAACTACAGCCACAGCTACAGCGGCGCCGTGGGGGCTGACGAAGCGATAGTCCGATCACTCAACGTCCCTCTCGTAAGGATGCTTACGGAGCACAACGTAGGCCGATTTATGGCGGACCTCCGCCAACTCGGAATGACGACCCTCCACTTTAGCGACGAGCACTACGGCGCATCGCTCATCCTGGGCGGAGCTGAGGCCACGCTGACCGACGTGTGCGGAATGTACGCCTCGATGGCTCGCAGGCTCAACACGTACAACGCCGACGCGCGCCACAGCGAGCTTGGCCCGACAGACGGGATAGCCGCATTGCGGCTGACGGACTGCGCCCCGCCCGCCCCCACCCCGCAAGCGTCGGCCACCCCGCTGTCGCCCGCCGCGATATGGCACACGTTCCGGGCTATGGCCGACCTCGCCCGCCCCGAGGAGGAGTCCGACTGGCAGTCATTCTCGTCGATGCGCACAGTGGCGTGGAAGACTGGCACGAGCTACGGAAGCCGCGACGCCTGGGCCGTTGGAGTCACGCCGCGCCACGTGGTGGGCGTATGGGTGGGCAACGCGACTGGCGAAGGGCGCGCGGGAATGACGGGCGTGGGCTTCGCCGCCCCCGTAATGTTCGACGTCTTCGGCGTCGCAGAGCGGGGCGAGGCGACCACTTGGTTCGAAGAGCCTGTTGAGGACGAGGAGCCTGTGGCGGTATGCAGGAAGTCGGGGATGAGGGCATCGGAAATATGCGCAGAAGTGGACACCGTGCTGTTGCCAAGGACGGTCATGGCGACAAAGGCGTGCGCGTATTGCAGGCTTGTGCATCTGACAGCCGACGGCAAGTGGCAAGTGAACAGCTCGTGCGAAAGCACTGCGGACATCGTGACCCGCCCATGGTTCGTGCTGCCGCCGGGCATGGCATATTATTACAGTCGCCACCACTCGGACTACAGCCCGCTTCCGCCCGTGAGGCCAGACTGCGGCAACGCATCGGGCCGTGGCATTGAGCTAATATATCCGCAGGAGGGGCAAACCGTCATCCGCACACGCTCGTTCGACGGGACTTTGCAGGGCGTGGTGTGCGAGGCCGCAGCTCCGCCTGACAAAAGAGTTTTCTGGCATCTGGACAATTCGTACATAGGCGAGACCGATGTCAACCACGTGATGGCCATAGAGCCGGAGAGAGGGCGGCACACCATTGCCATTGTGAGCGAAGAGGGCGAGAGGGCTACGGTTAATTTCAGCGTCAAGTGATTGCCACCACATAATTTCACGCACACGCAGAACAAATTGGACGATAAAGTAGTAATTTTCACTCAGATAAACTTAAAAGAGAGACACAATATGAGACGAACCCTAAGGGTGCTGACAATGGCATTGATTACGCTCATAGCGTCATTGCCAGGCTTGACATCGTGCAGCGGCGACAAGCCATCAGCATCGAACAGTTACGTGACGACATTCACCGCTGGCACCGTATCGCGCTACGACAAGGCATACTTGCTGCTGGCGGACAGCCTCCCACACCAGGTGGCAGACGGCTTGGATTTGGACGACGTGATGTCAATATCACCGTCTGTGGACGGCAAATTCACGCTGGCGAACAATCGCACCATTGTCTTCACCCCCAACGAGAGCTTCGCAAGAGGCGAGACATATACCATTAAAGCCAAGATTAGCAAGTTATTCAGCGAGGCGAAGGGGGACGACAGGACATTCGTCTTCCGCTTCCGCACCATGCCACTTGCCTTCAGCGGCGACTTCACTGGCATGCAGCCGACCGACGACGGCAGCGCATACGACATGGAGTTCCATATTAGGAGCTACGACAGGGAGGACTCGCTGACAGTGAAGGAGAGCGTCCGCCCGTCAGAAGGCACGGCGCAGTGGAAAGAGGACGGCGATGGCCACGGGCGCACTCTCACCGTCAGGACCAAGGAGGGCGAGAAGAGCCGAGAGCTTGCCATCTACACGCTGAACGACAGCATAATAGCCACAGCCACGATACCTGGGGCGAACGACATTGAGGTGTACGACGTGGCGTATAAGAAAGCCGACGGACAGAGCTATGTTGAAATATCATTCACCAAGCAGCTCGACGCCAAGCAGCAGATGGAGGGACTGGCCTACATCGATGGCAACAGGAACGCGGCAGTGGTCGTAGCAGGAAATAAGCTCCGCCTCTTCCCCGACCGCAGCACAAAGACCGTCCACGTATTCGTATCGGGCGCCATACGCTCAACAAAGGGGATAGCGCTTGGCGAAGACGCGGAGTACGACGTGACACTGCAGACGGGTCTTCCGAATGTCAAGTTCACGTCAGAGGGCGTAATCATCCCCCAGACCGACAGGGTCACGATACCCTTCCGCAGCATAGGTATGAGGGGCGTGCGAGTAAGGGTGTTCAAGATTTTCAAGAACAACATGGGCAATCTGCTGCAAGAGAGCGACATAGACAACAGCGGCTACCTGGCCCGCTATGGCCGCCCCGTGGCAGTAAAGACCATAGAGCTCGACAACAGCGGGCTCGACCTGATGAGTTGGCACACGTTCGCCATTGACCTTTCGGACATAATGGAGACGGAGAAGGGCACGGTGTACCGCATAGAGCTGGAGATGGACAAGGGACTCTCGGCCTGGCCTGTCACTGACGCGGCACCACTTGACCGCGAAGCGATGGACAAGAAAGACGCGCTGACACTCAACAAGCTGCGTGACATGTTCAACGGCGGCTGCTCATGGTACTACCCCAAAGACTACTATTGGAACTGGGAGGAACTTGACGACCCGACGAAAGCGGAATACTATGACGGACGGCCCATCGAGGGTCGCAACGTGCTTGCCACAAACATAGGCCTGACCGCAATAACAAACGGCGAAGGCCGGATGCGCGTCGCGGCCCTCAACATTCCGGACGCCACGCCTATGAACGGAGTGGAGATCTCAGCCTACAGTTATCAGAATCAGCTGTTGCAAACCGCCACGACGGACGGCGACGGCATTGCGGACATCGAGTATGACACACGGAAAGGAGTCCCGCAGTACATTGTCGGGACGCAGGGCGACGACATGGCGTACCTCAGGGTGGCGAGCGGAGATGAGCTGTCGACCAGCACATTCGATGTCGCTGGCGAAGTGGTGCAGAGTGGCATCAAGTGCTTCATCTACGGAGACAGGGGCGTATGGCGCCCAGGTGACACGGTTCACCTCACGGCCATGGTCCAAGACCAGACGGGCACGCTGCCAAGCGACCACCCAGTGGAGCTTGAGGTGCGCACGCCAATAGGCACACTGTACAAAAGCATGGTCTCGACAAAGGGCGTCGGCGGAATATACACGTTCGACATTCCAACCGAGAGCACGGCCACGACGGGCGTCTACAAAGCGCAAGTGACCGTAGGCTCGGCCACATTCTCTAAGAGCATAAGGATAGAGACCATAAAACCGAACAGGCTGAAGATAGACCTCACGCTGCCCAAAGTGGTGAGCAGCAATGGCGGCGCACGAGCCAAACTCCACACGGAATGGCTCACCGGGGCTAAGGCCCACGACATGCGCTACACGATGACAGCCACGATGCTGCCGACAAGCACGAGCTTCGCGAAATTTCCACAATTCACATTCGACAGCCCCGAGCGCAGCCAGTTCATAAGCCGCGACGAGAACATTGCCAGCGGCACAACCGACGGCGAGGGCGACGCCACCGTCAACTTCAACCCGCAGACGAGCAAGACGGCCCCGGGAATGCTTCAGGCGAGCATAACGACAAAGGTGATGGAGCCGTCGGGCGAGTTCAGCCTCGACGTGAGCCGCTGCCTCTACTCGCCCTATGCGCGCTATGCGGGGATTAAGACTCCGCAGACGAGCCAGCATCAACTGGACTGCGACAAGGCCCACGTGTTCACCGTGGCGTCGGTCGACGAGTCGGGCAACCCGCAAGCGGGCGTAAGCCTGAGCGTGAGCATATACAAAGTGGAGTACTGGTGGTGGTGGAGCTCGTCGAACGAGGAGCTGGCGAACTACACGGCCAACGAATGGAACCGCCCCGTGAAGCAGACGACCGTCAGGACCAACAGCAATGGCAAGGGTGAGTTCACATGCAACATAGGCCGCGGCGACTGGGGAACATACCTTATTAAAGTATGGGACCGGGAGAGCGGCCACTCTACCGGCACGCTCGCCTACTTCGACTGGCCAGAGATGGTTGGCCGCGGAATGAACGGCGAAGCTAACGCAATGACGCTAAAAGTACTCACTAACAAGGAGGAGTATGCGACTGGCGAGAACATGAGGGTGTCGTTCCCATCGGCGGATGGGGCTAACGCCATTGTGAACATCTGCCGCGGCTCGCACATAATAAGCTCGCAGATAGTGAAATGCCGTGCGGGCAAAACCGATGTCGACATTACCGTGACGGACGAGATGGCTCCTAACGCTTACGCCATAGTCAGCCTCGTACAGCCCTACGCCAACACGAAGAACGACAACCCCATACGCCTCTACGGCGTGGCTCAGGCGGGAGTATCGTCGGCAGCGAGCCACTTGACTCCGCAAATCAGCGCAAAGGACGAGACGCGCCCGTTGCAGCCGATGAGCATAAGCGTGAGCGAGAAAAACGGGCACCCGATGGCATACACCATAGCCGTGGTAGACGAAGGCCTGCTCGACCTGACCCACTTCAGGACACCCGACCCTTGGCAGACGTTCAACGCCCGCGAGGCGCTTGGACTAAAGATGTGGGACGTATATAATAACGTGGCGGGGGCATATGGCGGCAAGATAGAGAGCCTATTCAGCATAGGCGGCGACAACGCGCTCAACGGCGGGCCGAAGGCCGTAGTGAACAGGTTTACGCCTATGGCCTATTTTGCCGGCCCGTTCACTCTTGGCAAGGGCGAGCACCGGACTCACTCCATTGACGTGCCGAACTACATGGGCCGCGTGAGAGTGATGGTAGTGGCGCAGGATGGCACGGCATCGGGAATGGCGGAAAAGAGCGTGAAGGTGACCAAGCCTCTCATGATTCTGGGGACAATGCCCCGCCAGATAGGCGTTGGCGACAAGGCGCGAGTGTCGGCCACGGTATTCGCAAACAAGGCTATTGGCCCGGTCTGCGTAAGCATCGAGACGCGGAACGGTGTGAAGGTTGCGGGTGAGAGCAAGAAGACCGTGAATTTCGCATCGGCCACGGACATCACCATACCTTTCGACATTGTGGCGGGCGACAATGAGGGCGAGGCCACGATAAAGCTATCGTGCAATGGAGGCGGCGAGACAGCCGAATATGAGACCAAGCTCACTATTCGAAAAGAGACGAGCCTAATCCCCCACACCGAGAGCGTGACACTGAGACCCGGCAAGGCGTGGACCGGCAAGAGCTTCGCACGGAACGACGGCAGCACGACGGAACGGACCATAATAGAGTTGACGACCATCAGACCGCTCAACCTCGCCTCGCGCACAAGTGAGCTTATAGCCTACCCCCACGGTTGCGCCGAGCAGACCACTTCGAAAGCCTTCGCACAACTGTACCTCAGCCAGTTCTGCGAACTGACGAGCGAGCAGGCAAAGGAGATTGACCAGAACATAAAGGCATGCATAGGGCGGTTGGCAAGCTATGCCACGGCAAGCGGCGGCGTGGCATACTGGGCGGGCGGCTCATACGCCGACCTGTGGTGCTCGGCCTATGTGTACACATTCTACACCGAGGCCGAGGCCAAAGGATATTACGTCGCGCCAGCGATAAAGAAAAACCTTGAGAGTTTCCTGCGCAACAGCGTTCGCCAGTGGAAGAACAACGACAAGGCACAGGCGGCATGCGTAGCCCAGGCCCTCTTCGCATTGGCTAATGACAACAAGGCTCAGCAGGGCGTAATGAACCGCCTGAAAGAGGAGCTTACGACCGCCAATTGGACTGGCAATGCAACCACTGCAAGCGACGCACGCAACTGGCTTGCGGCAGCCTACGCCAATACCGGAAACAAGCAGGTGGCCACAGCACTCATAAGCGACCAGGCCACGAACTCCGACAACGCCCTACGCCTAACAGCCATGAGCCTCGCAGCTTCGCCGAGCACGACCGAGATGGCGGAAAAGGTTGGCAAGGAGCTTGCCAACACCGACAGGTGGATGTCCACATACACCACTGGCCTTGCAATAATGGGCTGGCACAACTTCGCCAAGACCAACAGGCAGAGCAAGGAGATGAAAGCCAAGGTGACGGTTGACGGCAAGAGCGTTGAAAAAATAGCGACAGCCAAATGCGCATGGACAAAGGAAATGAGCGACGGACGAAGCCACGAAGTAAAGATTGAGAACAACGGCGACGGCGACCTTACCGTTCTTCTCACGACATATGAGAAGGCCGCGCAGGCAGAGATAGCTCCCCAGGACAACGGACTAAGCGTAAGCGTGGCGGGGATGCCAAGAGACGCAGTCAAGGCGGGCGAGACGTTCGACGTGGTGGTGAGCGTGGAGAACACGACCCAGACGACGCGGGAGAACGTGGCCATCGTCTTCGCTCTGCCAGCGGGCTTCGAGATTCAGAGCGTAAGAGGCGAAGGCGTGAACCACACTGACGTCAGGGACGACCGGGTCATGGCTTACGTCGACGTACTTAAACCTGGCAAGAGCGGCTGTGCGTCGTTTGTAGCAAAAGTGAGCGCGACTTATGCCGGCGACTACTATATGCCAGCCGCAGACGCGCGGATGATGTACGACGACAAGGTGCAGGGCAACAGCGCGAGCGGTCAAATAGTGATTGAGTAGCAGAAGCGAACCGACCACACAAAAACTGCCGCGGCAGACTCCAAGAGAAAGGAGATCTGGCGCGGCAGTTCGATTAAGACCACTGGCACAAAGGAGAAGGCGTGACCTCGTAAGAAAGACGCTCAAGGCCACAGAGAACTTAGTGAGCCTCCCACGGAGGAAAGTAAGAAGCGACGTTATTTTAACGTGAGGTTAGAACACGATGGTGGGCAATGGCACGAACCGCTCACAAACGTGTACACTTGGAGCAGCATAGAGCAATATCGAAAAAAGAGTCAGCCGCGCCGGCCTCCAGAGAGGAGAGTCGACGCGGCTGTTTCTTTTAATGTTGCACTCTATTGCTTCACAACGGTCTTTTTACCATTGTGGATGTAGACTCCCGGCATTGTCGGCTTGCTTTGCAAACGGCGGCCGGTGATGTCGTACCACGCTTTGCTTTCGTCGGAGACAGCATCCACCACCTCGGACTTCCGGGTCAAGGTCGCCTTGTTCAAATCCAAAAGGAGGATGTCTGGGTCGGTAGCTTCCAAGGTCATGCAATTGCTGAGAGCTATGCCAGTATTGAGCTGCTCGTCATCTTCGGAAGACGCGCTTTTGTTGGCAGAATTGGTTTCATAAGAATCGTCGTACCCGTCAATCACGAATGAGAACGGGTAGAGGACTGGAGTGAAGCGGGCAATGCCAGTCTCCTTATCCACATTCCATTGCGTGACAATACTGTTCAGAATCGGGCTATCCTTCCCATAAGTATCGACAGCGGACACCCGGACATAGCGCAGGAGGTTATAGACCAGCAGGCCGTCGGGGTCAGTCAAGTCGAACGAGGCTTGCGGATCCACATCAAACTTGATGGACGCTATTTTGCCAATCTTTCGGACTACGATTGTATAGTTAGGATCGACATTCGCAGAGTCCTGTTTATAAAACGAACGTATGAATGGATAGACTGTGCCATCTACTATTTGCCGCACTGCTACAGAATTATACGATGGGTCAAAGTATAATTTTTCATCCATCCAAGTCTCCACTGAGTCTGGGTCTATGTCAGCCCCCCCTCCTGTATCAATCCAAGTATAGAATGAATCAAATACAGAGGCTCTCGAAATGTACAGCTTGCGCTTTTTCGTTGTTTTTTCTTGCACATACATCATATCCTCTACATTCGAAAAATCGAAAGTCATTGTCACAATATCACCTTTGGCGGCTTTAACAGCGAAAGGGACACCGCCAAAGGTATTATTCCAATCTCTTCGGTGGGCGCCGTAAATTGGATCAAAGATGCTGGAGTGGTCATAAACATCAGAAAAGAAGCTTCCTGTTATCTTGGCATAATCATCCTCGACAAAATGGATAAGAGAAAACTTCTCGGCAGTCGGTTTATAAATAGTATGTTTCCACACAGAGCCATCTTCTCGTTCTTCAACTCCATCAAATTGCATCCAACCCGCATCCAGAAAGAAAATGGGCATTTCCTGAGCCCTGATTGCGCCGCAGCTAATACCACATTCCAGAAGTAGCATAGCCAACATATATCGGAAAAACACTCCCATAACTACTTTAGTATTATCACGTTGGACATTGAACCTACTGTCGTCTGCAATTGGAACGGATAAGAGCCCTTAGACTGTCCCGCCAAATCGAAGTTAATGGTATGGCCATAGCCTTGCTGCTCGGTGACAATCCTACCGCTAATGTCAGACACTCTGAGCGAATAATCATCCTCAGCAGGCAGCTCGACCGTTATCGTCCCTGACGTAGGATTGGGGTACACTTTCACCTCGTTCAGCGAGTAGGACAAGTCCTCCGACTGTTCTGCCGCTGCAATGGACAACATTTTGTTCCCACTTAAGAAGAGACTGTCGGCCGGGTAGCCGTCAAGGGGCGACTCGAAGCGGAAGGTGAGGGGCTCGGTCGACTCGGCATCCATAGCGAAGTCGGCAATGTTGTCAACGCGCCGGGAGCCTTGGTAGATTCCTTGCGCATAGGCCGAGGAACTGCATACTAACACGGATAGCAGTGCGACGGCGAATCTACTTAATGGGATTTTCTCCATTCTGTTTGCAATTTATAGAGTGTCATTAAATCCGTTCGATACATCGACGTGCCCACTTAATCATTTTGCAAACGCAGAGCAACACGATACTGGATTATTTGATTATATGACTCTAACTGGTGACGAGTGACGCATAAAAGGTGTTTAAACGGTGATTAATGGGCATTTAAGGGCGGCCAAAGAGCATTGGGGCTTCACCCTCCGTTTTGATTAAGCAAACGCGTTTACTCTGCCGGGCATGAAAAACAGAGAGTGAAACTCAGCCATTTAAAACTGCCGCAAAGCATCTATTACGCAAAATAGCAAACTCATAGCGCAAACGTGTGCAAATATTGCCGTGCGGCGTAGGTAGCGGTCGCAAGGGACGAAGTGTATACAAACGTTTGGAGGTGCGTTTTTTTTTGTATAATTTTAGCACCGCTTTCAGGGGAGAGAGGCGGACTTATGCCCCTTACTCTCAATCATCAAAAAACCAAATAATCAGCCGATGAAGAAACTTTTACTCACATTGTGTCTGCTTGGCGGGCTCAGCTTGCGCGCTCTGGCCGACACAATTTCGCAGACGATAACTGTGAACGGGATGGAGGTGACAGGCAAGTCTGTCACGGCCATCGACTTCGAGGGCGACGAGGCCACCCTGACCTACTCCGACGGCAGCGCGGAGACCGCCCCAATAGAGGAAATCAACATACTGCTTTCCTACGGGCCGAACACGCCGACGGCAATGGAAGAGGTGAAAGTGTTCACCTTCAACGGAATTGTAGGCGGTCAACTCCGCATCGGCGGACTGGAGGACGGAATGGCCGTGCAAGTGTTCGACCTGACGGGCAAGACCGTCGCCTCGGGCAATGCCGCAGAGGGCCAGGTAAGCATTGACGTGACGGCACTGGGCCGCGGCGTATACGTCGCAAGAGCCGGGAAGCAGGCCATTAAGTTCATTAAGAAGTAAGAGGAGGGGCACAAGACAATGAAAAGCATAAGAACCATAGCGTCATTGATAGCCGCAGCGTTGTGCTATGGCACGACCTTGGCGCAGACATGGAGTTTTTCCTCGGTAAGCTCAGCCGACCAAGCGAACCTTGCGGCCGACACGGAGAACTGGACACACGACGCGAGCACTACCAGCAGCGGAACGGCGCAAGACAGGTACAAGAGCGTTAAGACATACACAGAGGAGGCTTTGACAGCCAACGGAGCTGAACTCGAATTCACAAAAGGCCTCCTGTTCACTGCCACCAAAAGCGACGCCATCCGCGTGGACATCAGCGGCAAGCGGCTCGCCTTGAACAACGCGAACACCACGATAACGATAAAAAGCGTAGCGGCCGGCAGCACGATAACGGTGAATGGCAAGACATCGAGCAGCTCGACCGCGCGGATGCTGACAGCGACAAACGTGACGGCCACCTCCGGCTCGTGGGGCGCAACCTCGAAAGAGGAGGTGACAAACGTGGGACAGGTTGAGGCCGACGGCGACGTGGCCATAACCAACGACGGAGGGTTCTACATCTACAGCATAAAGATTACGGCCGCTGGCGAGGCGAACCCCGACGCGAAGTACAACAGCGTCTCGAAAAACGTCTCGAAAAACCAGATGCTCGTAGGCTTCGGCAACGACGAGACCCGCTACTACAACACGAGCGACGTGAGGGTGGCCATAGACAACGAGAAAGGCTCAGTCACCGTATTGCCGGTCGTAGGCACGTGGAAGGACATCTTCACGAACACCGTCTCGGCCCTCAGCTTTGCCAAGGCCCAGACGACGAGCGGCGACATAGACAACGACGACACCAAAGTGGAGATAAGCAAGGCCGCAGGCTGGAACAACGCCGCATACGCCGAGTGGAAGCTATATGACGGGGCCACGTCGTACAACGTATACGTAAAGGGCGGCCAGTACGGCGACTTCACAAAAATCGACTACCAGCTCGTCCGCAACTACGGCACTTATGGCCGCGCCGACGCGCTCGGACTGAAGGCCGGCACGTATGAGCTGAAAATTGTCCCCGTGGCAGACGGCGAGGAAATCTCAAAAGCCGCCAACACGGCGACGACCATAACGGTCGTCTCGCACGACCGCTCGGGCTACGCATTCACCGACGGCCACGTGCCGGGCGCATATAACGCCGACGGCACTCTCAAGGCGAACGCGGTAGTCGTCTACATCACCGACGCCAACAAAAACACCGTGACGCAGGGCGTTGTTAACGCCAAGTCGGGCGAGGCGCAGCTCACTGGTTTCAACACCATCCTCGACGGGCTGAAGAAAGGGCTTGAGACCCGCCCATTCGTATTCCGCATCATTGGCAGTGTCACCACCCCGGGCGACGCTGAGAAGGGCGACATTCTGATAGACCTTGGCGGCAAGACGGCTTGCCCTGGCGTGACGATAGAGGGCGTAGGCAATGACGCCGTGGCCAACGGATGGGGCATAAGGCTGAAGAACGCGAGCGACTGCGAGATCAGCAACATAGGCTTCTTCAACTGCTCAAGCGACGAGGGAGACAACATTGGCCTCCAGCAGGACAACGAGCACATATGGGTGCACAACTGCGATATGTTCTACGGCAACGCAGGCAGCGACAAGGACCAGGTGAAGGGCGACGGCGCGCTCGACTGCAAGAAGTCGAACTACGTGACATTCTCCTACAACCACTTCTGGGACAACGGCAAGTGCAACCTGCTAGGGCTGAGCGAGGGAAGCTCGGACTACTACATCACTTACCACCACAACTGGTATGACCACAGCGACAGCCGCCACCCGCGCTGCCGCTACTACAACGCCCACGTCTACAACAACTACTTCGACGGCAACGCCAAGTATGGCATAGGCGCGAGCGAGAAGTCGAACGTCTTTGCCGACAGGAACTACTTCCGCAACACGAACAAGCCGATGCTCATAAAGGGGCAAGGCGCCGACTCGGAGGACGCTACTTTCGACGACACCAACGCCGGCATGATTAAGGCATACGGCAACATCTTTGCCGAGAAGAGCTCAAAGTTCAGCTACACGACGTGGGCTGAGAACAACACGAGCTTCGACGCTTACGAGGTTAGCACACCCGGCGAGACGGTGCCGAGCAGCGTAGCCGCAAAAGTCGGCGGCACGACATACCGCAACTTCGACACCGCGGCCAACTTCTACACCTACACGGCAGACGAGGCGGAGAACGTCCCCGAGGTCGTCACTGGCCAATACGGCGCAGGCCGAGTAGAGCACGGCGACTTCCAGTGGACATTCAACAACGCTACCGACGACGAGAAGTATGAGGTGGACAGCGAATTGAAAAATGCTGTCACGAACTACAAGACCGCTCTCGTGGGGATATTCGGCGGCGAGAACAGCGGAGATTCGGGCGATTCTGGAGACTCGGGAGATAGTGGCAACACTGGTGACGGCGGAAATACGGGCGGCAGCGGCGACTCGGGCAGCACAGAGACCCCGGCCACGGAGACCATAGCTGTAAGCTTCAGCAAGGCTAACAGCTCTCCCAGCAACAGCATAGTAACCGTAAGCGGCAGCTACGCAAACAACAAAGGTACTGCCACATACGATGGCAAAACATATACAGATTGCGTAAAGATGGAGTCGAGTACGAGCATCGTCGTCAACGCTAAGCAGAGCTTCACTATGACGCTCGTCTTCGCCGACGGTGAGACGGCGAGCTGCAAGATAAATGGCAGTAAGATAACCGCCACCGGCAGTACGTATTCGACCGAGATAAGCGATACGACAACTATCACCAAGGATGACAAGACAAACCTCTTCCTTATAGTCCTCGAACCCAAGAATTAGGACGGCGGACCGCTCTAAGCAGCGGAGACTGACCGGACGACAGACGGCGCAGCGCCCTCGCAACGGCAGGGTGCTGCGCTTTTCTATTGTTGGGAGGCACAGGACTCGGGTGTACACCAAGTAACGAATCTGATTGAGCCTCCGCCCTTATCGCACGTAGGCAAACAACTCAGCCCCCATAGGCTTGCGCTAACTGGCGAACCTATGAGGGCTGAACTTGTATCAAAGAGACAGGCTTCTACTTTGCGCCAAACTTATCCTCAAAGTCGCGCAACACCTTATAAAGCTCATCGGGAATGCGCCCTATGGTCATACCAATCAGTTCGGGCGGGACACCGAAATACGCCTCGGCGATAGAGCCTGTGATGCAGGCAATTGTGTCGGAATCGCCGCCTATGCTTACGGCGTTGCGTATGCTGTCCTCAAAACTCTCTCCGTCGAGGAAACAACGAATGGACTCGGGGACGCTGCCTTGGCATGTGCCTCCGTCGCCACGACCGTCGAGGCCGTCCCACGAATAGCGGGGGCGAATCTCATCGACGTTGAGCGAGAGGTCGTAGCCGAACTCGTCGGTGATGGACTTCTTAATCTGCTCCTTGCCGGCTCCGTTGCGAGCCATGAAGATGCAGAGAGCCGTAGCTTGCGCACCCCTAATCCCCTCAGGGTGGTTGTGCGTGCACTCGGCCGATATTTTGGCCTGACGAAGAGTCTCCTCCTTTGTGCCGAATGCCCAGCCCACAGGGCCAACGCGCATTGCGCTGCCATTGCCGCAGCTGTTGTAGGGCGAGAAGTCGCCCGTTCGCCGCGCGCGCGACGCCCATTGGTTGAAGCCAGAGCCGTAGCCGCCCATGGGGTTGGGGTAGCGATTGGCATATTCACAGTAATAGCCCGCAACATCGCCGCCATGGAGAATCCAGTCGGCAGTGGCCAGAGTAAGGATGCTGTCGTCGGTAATTTCCATAGAGGCATCTACAAGCGGGAAATCCTTTGTCTTGATGTTGCTGAACTCGTAGATGCTGCCTACGATGTCGCCTAATATGCTGCCGTACATGAGCTTCGTTGTTTGAGGATGGTGACGTTAAGTAACTGCGCCGTGTTATGGGCGGCTCTCCGCTACTTCTTGATGTAGTCCAAGATTTGCTCGGCGTGAATTTTGGTCTTTATCTCCTTGGGAGTGAATATTTTCTCTATGACACCCTCCTCATTGACGAGGTAAGTGGCCCGCAGGATTCCGACCGTCTTGCGGCCGCACGCCACCTTCTCGCCCCAGCATCCGAGCTCTTGCAGGAGCGTGGTGTCGGTATCGGCTATGAGCGGGAACTGAAGTCCTTGGGCGTCGGCAAACTTCTTCTGGAGCGCCTGCTTGTCACGGCTCACGCCGATGATATCGTAGCCCGCCGCGGCAAGCTCTTCCTTATGCGCTTGGAGAGAGCAGGCCTCGGCTGTGCATCCGCTGGTGTTGGCCTTAGGGTAGCTGTAAAGCACAATCTTGCGGCCACGGTAGTCGCTCGCCTTAATCTCACGTCCGTCCTGGTCGATGCCGAGGACTTCGGGAATCTTGTCTCCTACATTCATAATGTGTTCAAACTTAGTGTGTGCAGTACCGCGATTATAATGTTTTTAGCGGTGCAGGCAAAGGGCTGCCAGAAGAATTATATGGATGGTAAATATGGCGGGGATGCCGTATTTGAACTTGGGGTGCAGGGTCTTATGATGCCACACCTTCATTCCGACCCAGGCGCCAACACTGCCGCCAATGGCGGCCAGAGCGAGCAGTGTGGACTCGGGAGTGCGCCATTGCCCTCTCCTGGCCTTGCGCTTGTCGACGCCAAAGGCTATGAAGGCGAGGAGGTTGATGAAGAGGAGGTAGAGCATAGTGTCGTGGCTTGCAAGTAGGGCAGATATATTGTGTTCAATTTTACTTCCCTATGCAGAAATGTGCGAAGATGTTGTTGAGGACATCCTGACTTGTGGTCTTGCCGGTGATGGAGGCCAGGGCGTCGGTGGCATCGTGAATATCGAGCGAGAGGATCTCGCCGCCAAGGCCGGAGTCGAGACCCGCGGCGACGCGCGAGAGGGCCTCACGGGCAGCGACGAGAGCCTCGTAGTGGCGGGCGTTGGTGACGACGACATCCTCGCCGACAACGACGTCGTCGACCTTGACGACCTCGGCCATAGAGAGGCGGAGCTCGTCGACGCCCACCCCATCTTTTGCCGCCATAGGCACAACGGCCGCGGCGAGCATCTGGCGACGCCAATCGTCAGTAGCCCAAGGGGCTGGGCAGACATCCGTCTTGTTGACACAGACTATGAGGCTCTGCTCGTCAGGTCGCATGAGGCGGCGGATGTCCGCTATGGCCGATTGCGCGGCCTCCTGCCCCTGAGAGGCATCGACGAGCAGGACGACGACAAGGGCCTTGGCCACGGCGGCCTGACTGCGGCGCACGCCCTCAGCCTCAATGGCGTCGGTCGTCTCGCGGATGCCCGCCGTGTCGATAAGGCGGAAAGAGAGGTCGGCGATGGAAAGCGTCTCCTCGACAGTGTCGCGTGTGGTGCCCATGACGTCGCTCACGATGGAGCGCTCCTCGCAGAGCAGGGCGTTGAGGAGGGTGCTCTTGCCAACGTTAGGGGCACCGACAATGGCGGTTGGGATTCCCTGCTTGATGGCGTTACCGAGACGGAAAGAGTCGGCAAGGCGGGTCACGACCCCAAGGATATGGTTGATGAGGTCGGTCAACTCCTCACGGTTGGCGAACTCGACATCCTCGTCGCTGAAATCGAGCTCAAGTTCGAGGAGGGACGAGAAGTGGATGAGCTGCTGACGCAAATCGTCAAGCTGGCGCGAGAATCCGCCGCGGAGCTGGTCATACGCCACACGGCGCGCGGCCTCGCTCTCCGACGCTATGAGGTCGGCCACCGCCTCGGCCTGACTGAGATCCATCTTGCCATTGACAAAAGCCCTCTTGGAGAACTCGCCAGGGAGAGCGAGCCTGGCGCCCGCCTCGACGAGAGCCTGGAGCAGAAGCCGCTGGACGACTGGCGAGCCGTGGCATGAGAACTCGACGGTGTCATCGCCCGTGAAGGAATGAGGCTTACGGAATATGGAGACTACGACATCGTCGATCACCGCCCCGGCCTTGTCATGCGCCTGCCCGAAGTGGAGCGTCATGGCATTCTGGTCGGCCAGCGTCTTGCCCGCGACGGGCGAGGTGAAAACTTTGTCGGCGATGGAGATGGCCGCAGGGCCGGAGAGGCGGAGCATAGCTACCGCGCCTCGACCGGGAGGGGTGCAGACGGCACAGATGGTGTCATCAATATTCATAGTAAAGTTGGATGCAAATGAAAAAACACGCCGCCCGATGTCAGCGGCATAGAGCTGGGCTCCGCCCTGCGTTTTTCACGCTCGGCAAAGCAAACGCGTTTGCTCAGCCCTTGCTTAATCGAAACGCTCAAATATAGCCTTTTTTCGTCATACTCGCACCACGCAAGCGAAGTCGCGCCCCTTGCGGCAGGCGCACTGACGGCCTCGCCGCCGTTGCCGTCCGTTTGAACGGTCTTTAAAAGGCATTCGAAAGGTCATCAAACACCACACAAAATAGTCGGCGCAAGCGGATATGAGGGAATGCTGAGGTGTTTTGGCGAACTAAATCTACGAATTAAGGGCGAGATAGGCTGATGGGCGAAGCTATGATTTCCGCAAAACATATGGGTTGAGAGGGCGTGACAATAAATATAGTACGCCAACGTGTTAAAATACGCATCGTTATTTCTACCCGATTTGCATAATTTAGCACAAAGGTAAAACACAGGAAAACGATGATAAAAAGAGGAACCGCACTGACGGCCGCCGCACTGGCCGCCGCAGGCATGGCCACGGGCCAGATAATATACATTGACGACTCCGGGCGTGGGCAGGATCCATACGCCTCGGCGGGACACTTCGCCTACAAGGCCGAGGCGACGCACGCGCTTGAGAGCGTGAGCCCGACATCGATACGACTGAAGGGCGGCCTCTTCAGCGAACGCTTTGAGCTGAACCGGGCATACATGATGTTCCTCGAACCTGCCAAGCTGCTCCAGAACTTCTATGCCGAGGCCGGCTTGAACAAGGAGTACATGGTGGGCAAAGAGGGCAAGATGGACGACTTCTACTGGGGATGGGAGAGCCTGAGCGGGCAACTGCGCGGCCACTTCCTGGGTCACTATCTCTCGGCGTGCGCATACACGTGGGCGGAGACTGGCGACGAGGCCATACGCCAGCGCGCAGAGTTCATAGTGGGTGAGCTTGCCCGCTGCCAGGAGATTAACGGTGGCGAGTGGGTCGGCTCAATCCCGGAGAAATATATGCGCCTGATGGCAGAGGGCAGGCCAATGTGGTCGCCGCAATATACTCTGCATAAGACGCTTATGGGACTGTACGACGCATATGCCGTAATGGGCGACAAGCAGGCGCTGACCGTCCTTGACAAGTTCGCCAACTGGTTTCACCATTGGACAGACGACATGATGGCTACGGGCAAGGCGAGCGCGATAATGGGAGGCGAGACAAGCGGAATGCTCGAGATATGGGCCGACATGTACGGACTGGCGCATGCCGAACCGTCGCTCGGCCTTGATGAGAATAAGTACCGCGACCTGATGGAACGCTATGGCAACCCGTGGATTTTCACGCAGCTGATGAAAGGCGATGACGCCCTGACATGCGACCATGCCAACGCCTCCATCCCGTGGTCGCACGGCGCGGCACGGTGCTACGAGGTTACTGGCGACAAGTACTGGCTCGAAGTGACAAAAGCCTTCTGGCGATGCGCTGTCAAGGAACGCGAGAGTTTCTGCACTGGAGGGCAAAACGCCGGAGAACACTGGATTGGCAAAGGGCAGCTGGCCACCTTCGCCGGCGAGAACAACCAGGAGCATTGCACAGTATACAACATGATGCGCACGGCCGACTACCTGCTCCGCCTTACGGGCGACGCAGAGTACGCCGATTACATAGAGCGCAACCTCTACAATGGAATCCTTGCGCAACAGCACCCTCAGACGGGCATGGTTGCCTACTTCCTGCCCATGGCGTCGGGCTACACCAAGGGTGGCGAGAAAGGATGGGGGACGCCCACAATGGACTTCTACTGCTGCCACGGCAGCCTGGTGCAGGCGCACAACAGATACCCGCAGTACATTTACTACACCGACGCAGACAAGAACCTGACCATCAGCCAATACGTGCCATCGGCCCTCACATGGGACCGCGATGGCAAAACGGTGAAGATAGAGCAGGACTTCAATGGCAACCAATGGAACAAGGAATGGGATGCCGACAGGTTCAAGACACTGATTAAGGTGACGGCAGACGAGGCGACGAAGTTCGACATAAGAATCCGCCTGCCGTGGTGGCTCGATAAGAAGGCCTGCGTCAAAGTGGACGGGAAGGAGGTCAGCGTGGAGAAGACGCACGGCTTTATGACCATAAGCCGCGAGTGGAAAGAGAACACAATAGAGGTTGACTTCCCCGACCGCCTGTGGACAGAGCCTCTGCCCGGATCGAAGGACCTGTACGCCGTTATGGACGGGCCGATAGTCCTTGCCGCCGAATGTGACGAGAGAGAGATAAAGGGCGACGCGCAGAAGCCCGCCACCTTCCTGGCGCGCGAGGTAGACCAACAGTACAGGACTGTGCGCTGGACGCAGAGCCACTATCGCACGACGGGTCAGCAAAATCTTACCCGGTTCAAACCGCTCTACGAGATTGGCGACGCTCGATACACAATCTACTTCAGGATAGCGGGCAAGTAGAAAATCAGCAATAACGTACACACGCATAGTCACGAAACAGGCGAGGCGGGAGTTCTTCCCGCCTCGCCTGTTCCATTTTGTGGCTAAAGACTTAAAGTCCGTCCACCTACCCTATCACATGCACGTGAGCCTATTTGCGGATGACGTACCTGATGAACGCATAGCCGCCAAAGACTTGGAGAGCCATTCCAGGGAGACCGATACGGAAATCCTGCACGGCGAGGCTAAAACTGCCGCACAATGCCCACTCGCCAAGAGTGCCTATGACTTGATAGAAAAGCACCACGGCGAGAAGCAAATGCACAGTCACCCGTTGGGACTTGGCGGCCACGAAGCCAGCCGCTGAAGCCAAAAGGACAGACTTGAGCAGAATGGCGGGGAGGACGGCGGGCGCAGGCATCCCGAACAAGAGTGAGTTGACCACAGGCGAAAGGACGGCCGTCAGGACTCCTACCCTCCAGCCATATTTGTATGCGCCGACGAGCGTGAAGAAATATATTGGCAGGAGAACCATGCCCCCCCGCGGCACGAGGTGAGCCAGCTGCGGCAGGGCGATGTTGCCAAGGACGAACAAAGCTGCCGCCACATAGGTGCGCACCTCGTTATAACCCAGTGAATAGAGTTTTACAGAAGCTGCTTGCATATCACTTAATCGTTTGACGTTTATATGTTTATATTGAGTCCGGCCATAGCCGTGGCCTTAGGCATGGTGTAGCCGGCGTTAATCTCATATTTCTCTGCAAAGAGATTATCGCCCCTCAGCCAGAGAGAGAGCCACTTTGCGGCACGGAACGACGCCCTGACATTCAAAAGAGTGAAATCCTCTTGGCTCTCACTGGCCCCGACGGCCGTGTAGAGACCCGCAACGTATTGCACGCCGATTGACGCGTTCCAACGCCCCTTTGAGAAATTGAGACCCGCATTGAGTTTGTTCTCAGGGGCGGCGATGACAGGGTTCTCCATATGTAGGAAACTGTAGTTGGCATCGAGAGACCAAGTGTCGTTGGTACGAAACGCCATCTGCAACTCGAAACCGGAGTTGTCAATATCTCCCGAGTTCTGGTTGAGCATTCCGGTCCCATCGGGGTTGGGCAAAGTCATAATAAGATTCTTGCCATCAATGTAGAAGACATTCACCCCGTAGGAGAGCCGCCCGCCCATCAGGCGCTGCGAAAAAGCGACCTCATAGTTCAACATGGACTCTGGCTTGAGATCCGGATTCTGGGGCGGGTACATATACATCTCGCGCAGGATAGGGTAGCGGAAACCCTTGGCCGCTGAGAGTTTAAGCTCCATCTGGCTTGGCATATGGAACGAGAGGCCGGCCTGCGGCACCCACTCATTGCCGACCCTTGAATGGTGGTCGAGACGTAACCCGGCATTGAATGTCATAACAGACGCGACATCCTGCCGTAAATCGACATATCCGGCCACCTCGTCCTCGTGCTTGTTGACGAGATCGGCACGCGCCCCCTCTCGCTCGCCACGGACATATTTAGTCCACGCCTCCCCACCGTAGCGGAACCAGTCGACGCCGAGCGTAATGCGTGTCCCACTATCGAAACGCGCACTTTGGTAAGCCGAGACACCCGTCATATCGTCCTCCGAGTTGAAACGGCCATCCTGAGGGGTGCCGCCCGTGGAGGGTGTGTAGCCGTCGTTAATCCAATGCTTGCCCCAGTTGCGGAAGAAGCGGACTGCGCCTGATGTGCGGTCGAATTTGTTCGCGACGGCGAGAGACGTCACGCCGCGCGTAATCTTCTGATATGCCTCAAGCAGGGGGGCAGAGACGGGACCTGGGCAGTGGGCATTGAAGTGGGTGACATTGACATCGGCGTCGGCGTGCCAATTGTCGGAAATGTCGAAACCGAACTTGGCATAGCCGCCGTACTGCTCGAACTCCATATTCCTCCTATGTCCGTCGGTACGGTTATAGGAACCTGAGACTACACTCGTGAAACGGCCTTTGCGGACGCGATTTGTAAGCTCGGTCTCAAGAGTATTGTAAGAGCCGTAGCCGACGTGGGCATCGGTGCGGACGCCGTCGTCGTGCATCTGGCGCGTGACTATGTTCACCACTCCGCCCATGGCGTTAGAGCCATAGATGACAGAGGCCGGGCCACGGAGGACCTCCATCTTATCGGCTAAAAGAGTCTGATAGGCGTCAGCAATGGGGTGGCCAAAGATGCCGGCATACTGAGGGTGGCCGTCGATGAGCACCATGAGCCTTGCAGAGCCTCCGGAGAGGCCGCGGATGGAGATTCCGCCGGATGCTCCGCCTGACACGCCGTAGCCCATGACGCCGCGCGCAGTGACGAAGAGACCGGGCACCTGCTCATTGAGGACAGGCAGAAGCGACGGCTGCATTGCACGCTCAATGGCAGAGCGGCCAACAACCGATACCGTCTGCGACAGGTGGCGCACATCGGTCGCCTCGCGCACACCCGTGACGACGACCTCGCCAATCTCATGCGCCGGGCCAATGACCGAGTCCGTCGCTAAGGCATGCGTCTGAGCCGTCAGGGCGAACGGGAATGAAGAGAGTGATATGAGTAATGAAATTGTCGTTATCTTGCTCATCTGTCGTCTATTTGCCTTTCTGCATTTCGCTGACGAAAACTTTTATCTGCGCCAGACACTCAGCGGGGGTGACGCACTCCTGGCAACGCTGTTCGAGCGGGCAAAGCCCGGTGCCGGTCCGATTGGCTATATGCGCAACGAGCATGCCGTAGGAGACTTCGACATCCGCACCGCGCAGCACATCAAGTCCGGGCTGACTGATCACTTCGGCATAGACCTCTTTCACCCCGGCCAACGCCATAAGCGACGCGGCAGCCTTGCCGACCACCTTATCCGCCAAGCTCGCCCCCCTCAGAGAGTCGGGTTCGCCGGTCAATAGGCGCAAAAGGTCGGACACGCCCCGCCCCGTGAAAGTACGCACCTCGCCGCAGTCCACTACGAGCGAGAAGCCGCCCTCGCGGAGGACTCTTTGCAAATCCGTCCTCATGCCTTGCCTTGCCTTAAACTCTCGGCGTAAGAGTCGATGCGATGGAGTTCGGCAGGAATGTCGATACGCTGCGGGCAATGGGGCGCGCACTGGTTGCAGCCGATGCAATGGCTCGCCTGCCTGAGCTTGGGGACGCTGCGGTCGTAGCCCACGAGGAATGCCTTGCGTGCGCGTGCGTAGTCCTCGTTATTGGGGTCGGTGGGCATATTGCCCTCGTTGAGGCACTTATTGTAGTGGAGGAGGATGGCGGGGATGTTGATGCCGTAGGGGCATGGCATACAGTACTTGCAATCGTTGCACGGCACCGTCTTGAACCTCATCATCTGTGTGGCCGTGTCCTGCAAGAACTTGAAGTCGTCATCAGTAAGTGGTTTCAGCGGGGCGAAAGACTTGAGGTTGTCCTTCAGATGCTCCATAAGCGTCATGCCGCTCAAAACTGTATAGACCCCGGGGAAGCTGCCGGCGAAACGGAACGCCCACGAGGCCACGCTCATCTCGGGTTCGCGCTGCTTGAGGCGGGCGACGATGGGCGCGGGCACATTCGACAGACGACCACCGAGCAGAGGCTCCATGATGACGGCAGGGATGCCACGCTTGGCCAATTCGCCGTAGAGATACTCGGCATCGGTGTTGCGAGGGTTGATCTCCTTGGCATACTTCCAGTCGAGGTAGTTAAGCTGGATCTGGACAAAGTCCCATTTATACTCATCGTGGCGCGAGAGGAGGTAGTCGAAGACACGGATATCGCCGTGATAGGAGAACCCCAGGTTGCGGATTCGGCCCGCCTTACGCTCCTGGAGAAGGAAGTCGAGGACACCATTCTTGACGTAGCGATTCTCGTACTCCTCCATGCCGCCACCCATGCCCACGGCGTGGAGCAGGAGATAGTCGAGATAGTCGACTTGCAGCTCCTTGAGCGAATTGTGGTACATGGCTATGGACGCCTCGCGAGTCCACGTCTCAGGCGCAAAGTTGGAGAGCTTAGTGGCGATGAGGTAGCTGCTCCGCGGATGGCGGCTGAGCGCGATGCCCGTGGCCCGCTCGGAGAATCCGCGGCAATAGGCGGGCGAGGTGTCGAAATAGTTGACCCCGTGGGCCAATGCGTAGTCGACGAGCTCGTTGACCATATCCTGATCTATGACCTCCTCTTTGCCTTCACGAGCGCTCCGCCCGCTTAGGGACGGTAGCCTCATCATGCCAAACCCGAGGAGCGAAGCCTTGTCGCCCGTATTAGGGTTGACACGGTATGTCATCTGCCCGACAGGGATGTCATCGGCGCCGCCATCGGCATCATCAGTTTGCGACGCGCAAGCCGTAGCCCCTATGCCTGCCACCGCCGCGCCCGCCACGCCGAGAGTCTTGAGAAACTCGCGGCGCGACTGGGTCTCCTTATAATTATCTTGACTGCTCATATCCATTCAGAGTTTTTGACCTACATTACGCTATGGGTTGAATGCCCCTCTACATATATGGCACTGAAAGGCCGCGCAGGGCAAAGGTTCTCGCAAGCCCCGCAACCTATGCACCTCTCAGTGTTGACGACAGGAATCTTGACGGAGTCGGGGTCATTGGCATCGGACGGGACCATGAGGATGGCGCCCGATGGGCAATGACGTGCGCAATTGCCGCACGAGACGCCGTCGGTGAGAGGAACGCAATTGTCCTTAACCCAGACGGCATGGCCGATGCGGGTTGACGACTTGTCCTCCTTGGAGATGGGGCGGATGGCCCCTGCGGGGCACACCTCGGAGCAGCGAGTGCACTCGGGACGGCAATAGCCGCGCTCGTATGACATCTCGGGCTGCATGAGCCTGGACAGGTCGGCCGACGGGCGCAACACATTGTTGGGGCAAGCTGACACGCAGAGCTGGCATGCCGTGCAATGCTGAGCGAAATGGCGTGCGCTCCATGCCCCCGGAGGGACGATAGGAGTATCCCTCTTGGGAATTTTCTTATCCTCTATCACGGCCAAGCCGCCGTCCACCTTCTTGCCCTGAGCCGTGACGACTTGCGAGGCAGCGAGGGCAGCGACAGACGTAAGGAATCCACGGCGCGCGGTATCGACGTCTCCAGACTTTGGCGTATCCACTTGACTGTCAGAGGAGTTGCGGGACCAACGGAATTTGAGCTTCAGTGCCCCGTGTTTGCACGTGCCGATGCAATCCATACAGGCCACGCATCGGCTGTAGTCGATATTGTGGTTCTTATAGTCGATGCATGCCGCCTTGCAACCGCGGGAGCAGAGACTGCAATTCTTGCATTTCGCGGTATCGATGACAGGGCGGAGGAGGGAGAAGCGGGAGACGAAACCCAGCACTGTGCCGACAGGGCAAATGGTATTGCAATAAGTGCGTCCATTGCGCCAAGTGAGGATGATGAGGACGACAAATGTCACTACGGCTATGATGAACGTAGGCAGACTCTTGAGCCAGACATCGACGTCGTAGAAAGCGTAGCTGTCAATCCTCTCACTTATGGAAGCCAGAAGATTATTACCGAGGCGATAGACAGGGGCGATGAGATTGGCGGCAATGCGCCCGAAAGAGCTGTAAGGGGCGAACAACGCGGCAAGAGGCACGACGCCGGCGACAAGGGCGATGACGAACAGCCCGAGCACGCCATAGCGGAGCCACCTGACCTCCGGCGAATAGGAGAAACGGAGCTTGGCCTTTTTGCGCAGGCCGTGGAGCCACGAGATGACATCCTGGAGGACACCCAGAGGGCAGATGACGGAGCAATAGACCCTGCCGACGAGCAGCGTAAGCACGATGAGCGAAAACACAACGCCGGCATTGAGGGCCAAGACGGCAGGGAGGAACTGAGCCTTGGCGACCCACCCGAGCCAAGCATGAGCCACGCCCGTGAAGTCGAGGAAAAGGGCAAGGGCCGCGGCGAAAAAGAGGGCGGCGGCCACACGTCGTATTCTTCTTAGCATAAATCAGTCTTTAATAATTACTGCACGGATGATGATATCCTATAACTTCTGGTTGTTGGCCATCTTTATGTCCATAAGCGACACATGCTCATTGCGATAGCGCGCCAAAGGGTTCATCTCGGAGCCATCGGGGAAAGAACCGTCCTCCGACCTTTTGAACAGGATGTCCTTCTGCGGGCAATTCTGGATGCAGGCGAAGCAGAATTCGCAGTCGCCCGACGCAGCAGACTCTGCGCGTCAACAAGTCGCAATGCCGCAGAATGAAAAAGCAGACAGAAAACAGCGAGCTGCCCTTAATGGCCGCACCGCACAATAAGCCGACGCACAGGAAAAGTAAAATCTGCTTTGCCACATCGTCTTTGGTTTTCTTGCAAAACAAATTTCGAAAGAAAACATGTCGGAGCAATTACCAATTTTACTGTTACGAGGCTCATTTTAGCGGGTCGGGCGTTATTTAGATTTCGACAAAATCACGCTTCGGCACAGCAAGGCCAGTCGGACACAGAACACCATCCAATAGCATAAAGTGGGGAATACTGAGGCACGGACATGGCTACTGCCCCCGTCCGACTCGCACGAACGGAGCGGGAGAGACTCCGCGGCTGACACAGAAATGCCCGAAACGGCAGCGCAGACATTCGCCCGGCTCGCAATATGCGGAATAGAGATGGATAAGAGCCTGCGCCTCAGCCTCGTCGGCGGGCATCAGTCCGGCGGAAGCCCATTGCCTAAGCACGAAATTGCTCTCCATCTTTATGGAGCGGAGCATATCGACAGCCGCCTCCTTGCGCTCAACATTGCCGAACCGGTGAGCCATGGCGAAAGCGAAAGGGACGACGGCGTTTATCATAATGAGCCGGCGGGAGTTCTCGCCCAGAACCTTATCGTGCGGCGCCCCCTCGTCCGCCCCGAGCTTGTAGCGACCCCTCCAATAGTCGGAGGGAGAGACAGACAGCACCTTGTCGAGCGGGAGGGCGAGGCAGCTTGCGAAGTTTCCGGGCAAAGCCCTTACGATGGCGGCGAGCTGCACGAGGCGGATGTCGGGGAAGTTCTGAGGTCGCAGACGCGCATATTTCCACAAAGAGCCGTCGATGGGCTCGAGGTTGAACTTAGCCCTGAGCATCTCGTACTCCCTACGCAGGGCTCGAGTATAATCATCATCCTCCGCCCTGAGACTCAGCAGCCCCGCCTGCCCTAAAATGACGGCCTCGGACTGTAGCACCCCGCTGTGCTTTACAAGCACCCTCAGAGGAGTGGCACGAGCAAGAATCTCCATAGGCTCGGCGTTAACCTTACAGCCCATGGCACGCGCGAGAGTGGCGAAGAACGCCTGATCGACATCCCCTTTGAAATAGTCCAACAACCCAAGCAGACGTCCGCACTTGACCTCCATCCGTTCGAGGAGCAGAGAATCGAGCCAAGAGGACTTGACGGCCTCGGGAATGTCGGGGATGAGCTTTGCACAGCGTATGGCCGACGACTTTCCGTTTTCCTCAAGCTCCTCGTAACGACTGAGCAGAGCGGCATCGTAGGCCAGCTCAACCTCGGGGAGAACGTCACCCCGGCTATTCACAGCCGGCCGCCCAGTACTTTTGCCGACGACGTGGAGGATGACGTTGTCGTAGGCGGGGTCGGACTCGTGGCCGTGGCGGAACCAGTCGTCGGACGTGAGATGAATCTCTATATTGCCAGCCCACGTGACGCCATCGGAGCGCAGCTGCGCATTGAAGAAATCGGGGCCGGCATCGGTGTTCAGCCTGCCGGGGTTGAGAATCTCCACAATACGGCCATCCGAAGTCACAAGTTCGGACGACGAGTAGAGCCTATGTCCCCACACGTACTGAAGGAAAGACTCGGAAAGCATAAGACGCTCAGATAGTCAGCTTGTCGAGTATGGATTGGAGGTTTTGCTTGTAGCCGTCGCCAATGGGCAACCTCTCATGCCCCACGAGGACCGCGTTTCGCTCCACGCCGCTGATTAGCTTAACGTTGGCGATGTAGGAGCGGTGGATTCGGACGAAAGAGTGAGGGAGCATACGGCTCTCCATCTGCTTGAGCGTGGCAAGGGTCACAATTGGCTTTGGCGAATCGGACGTGAAAATCTTGACATAATCTTTAAGCCCTTCGACATAGAGAATTTTCTCAATCATTATTTTCACGAGCTTGTACTCGCTCTTGACGAAGAAAAAGTCGTCGGAAGGCTGCGTCGAGGCTACATCGGAATTGACCACATCTGAGTCGGCCGAAGAGCCAGAGGATGGGCGCCGCTCAAGCTCGATAAGGTGACGAGCCTTGCCCACGGCACGCAGGAACTCGTCGAAATCGAACGGCTTGAGCAAGTAGTCGACGGCATCGAGCTTAAAGCCGTCGATGGCATACTCGCCATAAGCCGTGGTGAAAATAATCTTGGGCGCGCCCTCGGCGGTTAGCGACCTGGCCAGCGAGAGTCCAGAAAGGCCAGGCATCTGGATGTCGAGAAGAACAAGATCGACGCCGCCATTATTTATGACGGAGAGAGCATCGGCGGCAGAGGAGCATCGGCCGACAAGGGAGAGGAATGGGACTTGCGCGACATAGCCTGTGACGAGCTCAAGTGCGAGCGGCTCATCGTCGACGACAAGCGTCCGGATAATTAAACTCATTTGTCTTCTGTTTTTGCGGGTTCGGCAATAGGAATGACGACCTCGGCTCGGAAGATGCATTCGTCCTCATCGAGCGACGTTGAGAACCGGCTTTTTTCACCGTATAGGATTTCGAGCCGCTTGCGGAGATTGGCAAGGCCGATGCCTGAATGGCTGCGATCCTCCCCTGCTCCGGGACTCGGCACCTTGTTTTGCACGACAAAAGAGACGGAACAGTCCACCAGGCTCATCACGCACTTTATGTCGGCGGAGCCACCAGGCCCGACCCCATGCTTAAAGGCGTTCTCTATGAGAGGGATGAAAACGAGCGACGGGACGCAGACGCCCTCGACATCGGACGGGAAAGAGGCCTCGACAATGGCCTTGTCGCTGAGCCTGAGCCTCATGAGCGACATATAGTTTTGGAGGAAGTCAATCTCGCTTGAGAGGGGGATGTTCGTATTGCTGCTGTCGTAGAGGACGAAACGCATCATCTTGCTCAGGCTGTGGACGGCCTTTTGCGCCGCCTTGGGTGAGCTGCCTATGAGGCAATAGATGTTATTGAGGCAGTTGAAAAAGAAATGGGGCTGAATCTGGTAGCGAAGCAGCGACAACTCAGAGGCGAGGGTCTCGTTCTCGAGCTTCTTACGCTCAATCTCGAGCTGATGGAGACTGGAGATGTGCTTCACGCCGAGCGACGCGCAAATGGCGAGAATGGTAAAAATGGAGTCGTTGATGATGAACAGCGACATCATGCCGTCATGCTTGCCCCGGTGGGGTGTATGCTCAAGAATCTCGTCAGCCAAAGTGTTGGCATAGCGACGCAGGAACCAAAGGACGAAGAAGAGGACGACGTTGAAAAGGATGAACCGCCACATCCTCCTCTTGAAGAGCAGCTTGTCGATGGCCCAGAGATAGTTGGCATAGAAAGTGAGCATAAGCCAAAAGAGCATTATGCCATTCCTTACGGCGAAGCGCAACGCATCGGGACTCTCAACCGCGTAGGGCAGAGGTACGACAAAGAGGAAGCCCCACACGAGCACGTGGAGGAGCAACGGAGAGTGCGACTTGAAGAAATCTACCAGACGAGACAAAATGCTGACGTTAGGGTTATAAGCCGAGGACGAAGAACGGAATGGTAAAAAGACCGATCGAAACGGCCACGAGAGCCAGAACGCAAAGGACAATGATGAGGAAAATGCGGAGACACCCGCCGCTATGAGAGCCTGACTCGAAACGGATGTCAGGACCACCATCCTTGACATCGTCGGCAGGAAGCACGAACCACAAGATAAGGTATGCCACCGGCACCCACGGCTGCCACAGGAAGAGCGTGACGAAGACAAATGCGAGCCTTATCCACACGGCTTCGCAGCCGGCTTTGCGTGCTATGCCGCTGCAAACTCCAGCTATCAGGACATCGTCGCGATTAAGGCTCCATGGTATGCTGCTTTTGGGCTTCGGCCCGTCGGCCACCGCATCGTCATTTGCTTTGGCGCCGCAGGCGGAGTCGCCCGAGGCAGCCGCGCCGGTAGAGCCGTTGGCCTTCGTCCCTTGCTCCTGGGTAGAGGAGTGCTGGGACTCGACGCCTGCAGTATGGCCTGCAGCATCCTCGTCGGAGAGAGAGCCGAGCCCGAGGTCGGCAAAGGCCGCATCGACATCGAGGTGGGTGATGATGTTGGCGGGGGAGACTTTTGAAGAGAAGTATTCGCAAAGGCGATTTTCGGCATCCTCCTCCACCACGCCGCGCATAGACTCGGGGAGGGAGCCTGTGAGGTTGCGCATATGAAGTCGGAGACGCTCATAGCCCTTGTCGGATATGTTGAAACGGCCGCTGCCAAGAGTAACTGTCGTAATCATATGTGTGGTTGCTTCTTACAAATATAACACTTTGGGAAGGAGAGACAGACGCAGATAAAGAAAAAGGTGCGCAACCGGAACTTTTGATTCTGGCTGCGCACCTTGGGCGTTATGCATACCGAAAGGCACAAAAGGACTCTTGCCTGAGGCTATCGTCCGCCGCCTTTCGGGCAGAGACTACTTAACTTCCTCGAAGTCGACATCGGTCACGTCGTCACCACCCTTACTGGTGTTGGCCTGCTGCTGACCTGCATTGGGCTGAGGACCAGCTTGCTGCTGTTGACCTGCGCCTGCGGCATACATCTCCTGCGATGCGGCCTGGAAGGCTGTGTTGAGCTTGTTGGACGCCGCGTCGATGGCCGCGATATCCTGCTTCTGGTGAGCGTCCTTGAGCTCCTTGAGCGCCTCCTCGATAGGAGCCTTCTTTTCGGCAGGGATCTTATCGCCGTACTCCTTGAGGCTCTTCTCGGTCTGGAAGATGAGGCTGTCGGCACCATTAATCTTGTCGACCTTCTCCTTAGCAGCCTTATCGGCAGCCTCGTTGGCCTCGGCCTCAGCCTTCATACGCTTTATTTCGTCGTCGGAGAGTCCGGACGAAGCCTCGATGCGTATGCTCTGCTCCTTGCCTGTCGCCTTGTCTTTCGCTGTAACATTGAGGATGCCGTTGGCATCGATATCGAAAGTCACCTCAATCTGGGGCACGCCACGCGGGGCGGGTGGGATGTTGTCGAGGTGGAACTGGCCAATGGTCTTATTGTCGCGGGCCATAGGACGCTCGCCTTGGAGGACATGGATGTCGACAGAGGGCTGATTGTCGGATGCCGTAGAGAAGACCTGGCTCTTGCGGGTCGGGATGGTGGTGTTAGCATCGATGAGCTTGGTCATGACGCCACCCATGGTCTCGATGCCGAGAGACAGAGGCGTGACATCGAGAAGGAGGACATCCTTGACCTCACCAGTGAGGACCGCGCCCTGGATGGCCGCACCAATAGCTACGACCTCATCGGGGTTGACACCCTTAGAAGGCTCCTTGCCGAAGAAATTCTTGACGGCGGCCTGGATGGCCGGGATACGGGTGGAGCCGCCGACGAGGATGACCTCGTCAATATCGTTGACGGAGAGGCCAGCGTTCTGGAGGGCGCTACGACACGGGGCTATAGTGCGCTGGATGAGGTCGTCGATAAGTTGCTCGAACTTAGCACGCGTAAGCGTCTTGACGAGGTGCTTAGGCACGCCACCCTGCGCTGTGATATAAGGCAAATTGATTTCAGATGAAGTCGTGCTCGAAAGCTCAATCTTTGCCTTTTCGGCAGCCTCCTTAAGACGCTGGAGCGCCATAGGATCCTTACGAAGGTCAATGCCCTCCTCCTTTTGGAACTCATCGGCGAGCCAGTCGATGATACGATGGTCAAAGTCATCGCCACCGAGGTGGGTATCGCCATCGGTAGCCTTGACCTCGAAGACACCGTCGCCAAGTTCGAGGATGGAGACATCGTGAGTACCGCCACCACAGTCGAAGACGACAATCTTCATATCCTTGTTCTTCTTATCGAGGCCGTAGGCAAGCGCAGCCGCAGTAGGCTCGTTGACGATTCGGCGGACCTTGAGGCCTGCGATCTCACCGGCCTCCTTGGTCGCCTGACGCTGAGAGTCATTAAAGTAGGCGGGGACGGTAATGACAGCCTCCGTGACCTCCTGTCCGAGGTAATCCTCAGCCGTCTTCTTCATCTTCTGAAGAATCATCGCGGAAATCTCCTGCGGGGAGTAGAGCCTGCCGTCGATGTCGACACGGGGAGTGTTGTTCTCGCCGGCCTTGACTGTATATGGGACACGGGCAATCTCATTGGCGAGGCGATCGTAGCTCTCGCCCATGAAACGCTTGATGGAGTAGACCGTCTTATGAGGGTTGGTGACGGCCTGACGCTTGGCCGGGTCGCCGACCTTACGCTCACCGCCCTCGACGAAAGCGACGACAGACGGCGTAGTACGCTTGCCCTCGCTGTTAGCAATAACTACGGGCTCGTTGCCCTCCATGACTGCCACGCAAGAGTTCGTGGTTCCTAAGTCGATACCAATAATCTTAGACATTGTTGTATGTTTTATTTTTTTTATTCAGTGGATTAATTTGTCTGTCATTTCTGACCGACAACCGTCATATTGCAAGGTGCGTGCCAAAGGGGAGCGTATGAAATTTTGACAGACGGACGTTTAGCAATGTCAGATTATCAGATTGTTTATTTGCGACATAGGGCCGAGATACGCCAAAATGGCTCACAGCGTCACTCGTTTTTGAGGGCGAGCTGGCCTTGGGAGGTCAGGATGATTTGGCCTTCACGGGCCACGCCGTGCTCATCGACAAAGCCGGACATCTTGGCCGTATGGCCTTTGGAGAGAAGGACTTTGAGGTGGGTGGGTGTAAGTTTCTTACACATAAAGGTGAACGGGACTCGGAAAACGCAGCCGGATTTATAGTTGGAGCAGCCCCATGCTGTGCGGCCTTCGATGATGTCGCCGCCGCAAAGAGGGCATCGGAGTGGCGCATCGACGGTTTTCTTAGGGGATGTCGATTTAAAGACAAGGTTTGAATCCTTGTCGAAGGCAATCTTACCATCGCATTTGGCGCCATCGACCATCAGACCTTTAATAGTTGGAGTCTCGCCTTTTGTCGTAAGCGCAATCACCTGACTCTCGGTCAGCTTTTTTCCAAACACGACAAACGGCACAATGAACGAGCACCCCTCGCGATAGCCAGAGCATCCCCACGCAGCCTTGCCCGCCAACAAAGGTCGCCCGCACTTGGGGCAAATCATTGACTTGGGCTTTTGAGTGACAGTTCGGGAAGCCACGTTATTTGAAACGCCGGACTTCGAGGACTTGGTTGACTTAGCTGGCTTCTGAGCCGTGGAGTTTTCGGGAAGGGCTTGAAACCTGGCCGACTGAGAGTCGCCACGGACAATGTTGACGACCTCCGTGACCATTGACGCCATCTCGTCCTTGAACTTGGCGATGGTATACTGGCCATTCTCAATTTGTCGGAGCTTACGCTCCCACTGGCCCGTCAGCTCAACACTTTTAAGGAGCGGGGAACTGATGGTATCGATGAGGCGGATGCCATTGGCAGTAGGCTGAAGGTTTTTACGCTCTTTGACGATGTAGCGTCGGCGGAAGAGCGTCTCGATGATGGCGGCCCTTGTGGACGGGCGACCGATGCCGTTCTCCTTCATAAGTTCGCGGAGTTCACCGTCGTCGACTTGCTTGCCGGCCGTCTCCATGGCACGGAGCAGCGTCGCCTCGGTGTAGGGCTTTGGCGGCGTCGTCTGCTTCTCTTGCAAGGACGGGTCGTGAGGTCCACTTTCACCGACCTTGAACTCGGGGAGAACGCCCCCACCCTGCTCTTCCTTATCATCATCGAGCTTTTGATTGCCGTAGACCGTACGCCATCCGGGGGACACTATTTGTTTGCCATTCACCTTGAACTGCACATCGGCGGCACTGCCGAGGACCGTAGTCAGGAGGACGGAGCTGTCGGGGTAGAAATTTGCTATGAAGCGACGCGCAATCATATCGTAGACCCTCTTCTCGTTGGCAGACATGGTGAGAGAAGGGGGTGCGCCCGTGGGAATAATGGCATGGTGATCTGTGACCTTAAGGTTATTGAACACCTTCTTCGACTTTGGCAATTTTGCTCCGGAGAGAAGCGGGGCGGTCAAGTTGGCGTAGGGAGACAAACCTTTTAGGATGCCAGGGACCTTGGCGTATATGTCGTCAGTCAGGAAGCGGGTGTCGACACGAGGGTATGTTGTGAACTTATTTTCGTAGAGAGACTGGGCGATACGCAGGGTATCGTCGGCTGAGAGTCCGAACTTGTTGTTACACTCAACTTGGAGAGACGTCAGGTCGAAGAGAGGGGGAGGAGCCTCCTTTCCTTGTTTGGACTTAACATCGTCGATTTTGAAATCGGAATTTCTTATTTTATCGAGAGCTGCCTGACCTGACTCAATATCAGTGAATTTGCCGGATGTCGCGGAGAAGAGCGTGTCTCGATATTTGGTCTTGAGTTCCCAATATTTTTCGGGTTTGAAATTGGCAATCTCCTTATATCTTTGGACAATGAGCGCGAGCGTCGGGGTCTGGACCCTGCCGATAGATAGGACCATGCCACGGCCGGCGTAGCGAAGGGTGTAGGCACGCGTCGCGTTCATACCGAGTAGCCAATCGCCGATGGCGCGCGCACTTCCTGCCGCATAGAGGCTGTCGAACTCGTTGGAGTTCTTGAGGTTATTGAAGCCGTCACGTATAGCCTCCTCAGTGAGGGAGGATATCCATAGCCGGAAGACAGGGCAATGCGCACTGGCGAGCTGCATGACCCATCTTTGAATGAGTTCTCCCTCTTGGCCGGCATCGCCGCAATTTATAATGCACTCCGCCTGAGAATAAAGTTTCTTGATGACATTAAACTGTTTCTTAATTCCACTATCAGCTTTGAGTTTAATGCCAAACTTTTGCGGAAGAATGGGCAGCAACTGCATATCCCATCTTTTGAGGACCGGGTCATAGTCATGTGGCTCCTTCAGCTCACAGAGATGGCCAAAAGTCCAAGTCACGCAGTAGCCATTGCCCTCGAAAAATCCGTCGCGGCGGCTATCCGCCCCGAGGACGCGGGCTATTTCAGAGGCAACAGATGGTTTCTCCGCAATACAGACCTTCATATCAATTAGTTAGACATCTGACAAGAAAACCCCTCGCACGTAGACGCACGAGGGGCGATAAAAAGTAGCGAGGCTATAAGCCGAGTTCTGTCACCGCCCGAGAGCGGGGTCTATCATTTATCTGGACCTGGCGTCGCCGCCAGGCTCAAGCTGCCTACCCCCCCAAGCGCATCGAGTGCCGGCCACGAGCAGCAGCCGCAGGCCGAAGCCTGACTTGGGTATACATGGCATTACAATTCACAGCTGCGCATACGCCGCCTCAATCACTTGAAACGCGGTGGGCTCTTACCCCACCTTTTCACCCTTACCTCTTTAGGAGGCGGTAATTTTCTGTTGCACTCACAACACCTTGCGGCGTTCTTCCCGTTAAGAAGCGTGATGCTCTACATTGCCCGGACTTTCCTCAAATGGCGAAAGCCATCAGCGATAGACTGCCTTGCTACTGTTTGATTATGGCTAAGCCTCAATTCCCGAGCTAAGTTTGCCTATGGGAAAATCGGCCTAAATATTCATTATTAGACACTAAGCCTTACTCAATACGGTAAGGCTCATACTTAGCGTACTCTACGACGAAAGCAGCATTGTATCCGAGATTTTGAAGTCTCGTCAACTCCGATTTTACAACAGATCCTTTCATAGGCTTTGTCGTGTAACGGAATATCTTGTCGTTCAGGCGATACTCATATACGTCACCTACATTCTCGAAAAAAGAGATGTAGAGGGGGTAACGGAATGCGCCAACCTGAATGACATAATCCTTATCGGGGTCTATTTCAATTGCTTTGCCGCCGGTGGTGACAATTTGGCCATTTGCTGGTTTCACACCGGAAGCAGAAGCACGAAGGTTTACGACGAAAGCAGAGTCAAAGCCTTTGGAACGGATTGCCTTGATCTCACGGTTGGCCTCGGCATAGGAGGAGAACTTGCCGTAATAATACTTAACAAGGCCGTCATTGGCGCGGTACTCATAGACTACATCGAGACCTTTGGCGAAAGAGGCATCGGAAGGGGGAGTCTTAGAAGCGCTTATCTGAATGGAGAACGGAGGCAAATCGTTTTCCGCCCATGATACAATTCTCTGACTTGTCCTCAAATCATTGACATCGCCTTGCGCAGAGACAGCGGAAGCTGACAAGAGGAAAAGCGAAGTGACAGCTAATATGATATTATTCATTTTACGCTACAATGGTATTGACGACTTACTTGGCAACATTCCAAACGACGACCTCGATACGACGGTTTGCCTTGTGCTGGGCAGCGTCGCAGTATATGCCACGGTGGCAACGGTTGAGCAAATACCTTTCGCCGTAACCACGTGGAATAAGTTGATTCTCGTTCACACCTTTGGAGACGAGATATTGCTTTGCCTTATCGGCCATCTGCTGAGAAATCTGGAGGTTTCCGTAACGATTGCCCTTTGCCTCTGTATGAGCATTGAGTTTTACCGTTACGCCAGGGGACTGGAGGAGGTAAGACGCGAGCTTGTCAAGAATTGCTTTTGCGGCGTCATCCAAATCATTGGAATAGGGAATGACCATGCCAGAAATGTCATCAAGGACGGCATCGTTAAAGATTGGCGTGAGCTTGATGCCCTCTTTTGAAATCTCAACGAGTTCATCCTCAGTGGCCTGTATAGTCTTCTCGTTGAAGCCATCTTTGGAGACGACGATTATGACCTCCCTGCCGTCAGCGAGATACTGAAGTTTTACGGGAACAGCCGCATTGCCATCAGCACCAGAGAGCGCGGAAGCAATCTCCTTGTCAGTAGCCTCATCGGAGAGAGCGACCTTGGCACCGGGGACAATCTCATTGTTGTAGGTGCTGTAGATTGTTACATTCCAATCGAGGCTTTCTACCTCGGGGGCGGTATCCTCGTTAGCTTTTGCGACAGGAGAGGGTTCTGTTGGCAAGATGATGCCGTCAGCACCGAAGACGGGGACAACCTCCTGAACCTTGGTGTTATCCTCTTTGAGCTTGGTGACGGAAAAGAACATATCACGCTGCTCGTCCCTCGTTGGGTCGAATGCTGAAAGAAGGCCCTCTGGAGCATCGGCCGCATAGCGCAGGTAATAGAAATCATCGCCGCTTGTGTTGAACGGCTTAAGCATATTGAGCGTGTTCTGCCACTTGCCGTTGATATACTCTGAGCAGAAAAGGTCGAGACCACCGAAGCCGCAACGCGTATCTGAACTGAAATAGAGCTTACCATCAGGATTGATGACGGGATAGACCTCATCGCCGTAGGTGTTAACCTCAGGGCCAAGGTTCTCAACCTTCTTGAAGTGGTTGACATCGCCGGCGAACTCCGCGCGGTAAATATCCTTACCACCATAATTCTTCACATCTTTGCCGTAGACCTTTGTATGGTCGGGCATATTGGAGACGAAGTAGAGGTACTTGTCGTCGGGCGAGACTGCAGGGTGCGCAAAATCGTACTCGTCACTATCGAACTCAACGGGACGCTCATTAACCCAATCGGTGCCGTCGAAGTCAGCGACATATATTTTGACACGAGGCTCCTTGTTGACGTAAACAGTTTTGGTGAGGAAAATGTGCTTCTGATCGCTTGTGAAAGCGATTGCGCCCACATGGTACTCGGACTGGAGGTTTTTAGAGAAAAGCTGGGGTGAACCACCTTCTTGAACTTTGCCGTCGCGAAACTCGAGCGTATAAAGATTAAGGAAGGGGTTGCCGTTCTTATCGAGCTTGTCGCTATTACTTGAAGCATAAGAATAGACGACCTTGTCCTTATAACGCTGGACACCGAAAGACTGAGTGACCTCAAGGAACGCATTCTCAGGATTGACACGGATGCCGGGGATGTTATTTTGATTATTGTTCGCCCATTTGCATGCCTCAATCATATCGTTGATTTGCATCACTTTTCCCGAGACGGAGCCTGATTTCTTGGCTCTGTCATACCATACGATTGCATCGTCGTAAGCACCGATACAGTGGAGCGAACGCGCATAATAGTATATATCCTCGCCGGAGAGGTCGCTCTCGACACCATTGTAAAGCTCGTAGGACTTCATCTTCTGATTGAGTTCGAAGTAGGCCCTTGCGAGTCGTTTGGTGTCGTCGAGCTTTAGCTCCGCCCCTTTCTCCTCCGCTTGCTGATAATAGACTGTGCAATGATACCAGTCCTCATCGAAGAAAGCAGCCTTAGCCTTCCGAAGTTCTTTCTTCTGGCCCAGAGCCTCGGCAGAGAAGCAGAGACCGACCAAAATCAACGCTGATAGAATATACCTCATATCTTAGAGTTGTGTCGCTATAAGACGCGAAGATAACACATAAAACTTGGCACAAAATTCGGCCGGCAAAAATATTGTCTCAAACCGTTACGAAATGACATTATTCGTCAACCGAATTTAGCCCAGAAGTTTGGATGAAAGCCGACTTAGAAGTATCTGATGGACCTCATGCCAGGCCTTCTCTTGAGCTGGAAATCATAACGGACGCCGATCTCATGAGTACCGGCGACAGTGTACTTCTTTATATCGTTGAGAGGGAAGTCGAACGAGTAGGTCACAGCCCATGACTGGTTTATTTGATAGTCGAGGAAAGCGACAATCTCTGTAACCGTGCGGTAAGACATTCCAACCCAGAGCTTATTGGCGAAAAGAATGGCACACGAAACATCCACCTGGAGAGGCGCACCTGGCACGAGTCGGACGAGAGCCGTAGGCTTCACCTTGTAGTCGTCGACGGAGAAGACATATCCGCCATAGACATAAGTATGCAAATCCTTGAACCTGACGACATTTCTAATCTCTTGTTTGTCGGTATCGTACTTATTGGCGAAAAACTGCGGGATTGCAATGCCAGCGAAGTAACGGCCGGACTTGGAGTCGAAAAGCAGGGCGCCGAAACCGAAGTTGAAGCCAAACTTACTAATCCTACCATCGAAGACAGGGTCGCCGTAGTCGACTGTCACAGCCTTATTGGCATTATAGATGACATTCTTAAAGCCGACCTGAAGTCCGAGCCTCAGCTCGTTTCGCCTATCGAGACGGAAGCGGTATGAGGCAGCGGCATTAAACTCCAGATTATTCGTGAAACCGGCGTGATCATTCATAATGGTGACACCGACGCCCAAGTCCTTCATCTTGTCGACCTGACCGTGGACATTGAGCGCGCCCGTGAAAGGGGCGCCCTCGAAGCCCGTCCATTGAGACCTGAAGAGACCGATCGCACTAATGACATCGCGCGAGCCGTTGTATGCCGGATTCAGCACACCTTGCGTAGATATATAATCGTTGAAGACAGCCTGATCCTGCGCCCAGGCGTTTGACTGGGCGAGCGAAAAGGCCATTGCGACAGCGGTTATGCACCTCGTCATAGTTCCCATATAGCTCATGGTAGTAAGTTTCTTAGGTTATCTACGAAGTTCGATGTATCCGTGCATCTTACGTTCCGACTTGACGGCGTGAACCTTGTCGATGAACGTGATAGTGAACACGTAGTAATAAGTACCTGATGGCAACTTCTCACCGAGCGTCACCATATTGGAAGTAGATGATGTACCATCCCACCAGTCACCGTCCTCGCCATACTTCAGTCCAGAGGAACGGTAGACGAGCGTACCCCACCGGTTGAAGACTTGGAGCTTACTCTCTGAATTGTCCTGATACTTGTCAGGGATTATAATCTTAAAGTAGTCATTAAGACCATCACCGTTCGGAGAGAAGGCATTCGGGATAAGGAAGACAGAAGTGCTATCGTTCGTAGACTCGTTGCCACACAGAATTGTTATGGTCGCAATGTTGGATCTACGCCCTGGCATCTGATAGTTCTCGACGTAGTACTTAATCTTCTCTTGGCCGTAGAAGGACGGCTGCTTCATATAGTAGAAGTAGCCGGAAGGCGTACGCATAGAGATTACTGACGAATCGGCAGGAGTGTAGTCGACATTGATGAAGCCGTAAGAGCCAGCAATCTTATTCGTCGGGTCGTCTACAATGTTGAACCAAACATTAGAAGCTCCAGACTTACCAGTATAAGTAATCTTCGACTTCTCTTCCTTGAAAGTACCCTTGACGTTAGTGTAGCCGTCGCGGAAGTAGTATGGATCCTCATCCTTGTCAATGAGCTCGGTCTCCGTCACATCGGTCTCGTAGTAGCCGTCGGAGCCAGTGACGACCTTTGGACGGTAGACACGGTCAATCTTGGAACTCCAACCGATGTATCGGCGGTTGGGCTTGTAGGAAGAATGAGTAACGAAGTCGTAAGTCGGGATAAGATCCACGATTCGGCTCATCTCATTCTTATTGAGATAGATTTCGACATCGTAGGCAACGAGTTCCTCTCCGATGAAAGTAACGGGGTTGGAGAGGCTCTCGCAATCCGTGACCGCCATTATCTGGTAGACGCCCTCACCGGCATAGATGGTATCGTTGCGGAAAACGACCTGATTAGGATATTCGTCGAGATAGGGCTTAATCGGGCCGAAGACGAGATACTCTGCCGTATTGGCGGCGTTCTTGCCATTTGCGAAATGAGGTGTTATAGTCGCACTGTCAATCGTAATGAGAATCTCACCGTCACGGACGAGATAGTAGTTCACGTCTGTTTTCGGGTTCGGTAGGGCGACAACACCCTCTATATAACCGAACTCGTTGTTGAACGTGGACTCGTCGAGATTACCGTCAACGTCTTGATAAGCGTAGAACGCAGAGTCGGACTTGGGGATAGGATTGTCGTGCATCTCGACACAGACGAGGTCGGAAATGAAGGTACATCCCATTTCGTCAGTCGTCTCGACGTAGTAGCAGCCGGCGGATGCGAAATCCTTGTCCTCAGGCACATTGTCGCCGCCGAAGTATCCCCAGCCGTTGAAGTAGAGGTTCTTTGACGGGTTCGTGATATTGCGCGGGATTTCCTGGATATCCATCAGCTCATCGTCGAAGGTGTTGTTGTTACCAGGATCAATTACATTGTCGCTTGACACCTTGTAGAGTCGGTAGATGTCGCCGACTTTGGCGTCATCGTAATAGAGCTGGACGGCAGGAATGCCCTCACAATACTTCGCATCGTTAGTAGCCTTGAGGTGGTTGCCTGACGTACCGTTACCCTTAATCTTGATGGTGTAGGAGTCAGAGAGATTGAACTCACCGCAGACCGTCTCGATTGCGAAGGTGAGCTTACCAGAAGCGGCAGTCACATTCTTGATGTACTCAGTGAGCGAGCAGGCATTGTTAGCACCCTCGTAAACCACGTCGGGCTGGTCGGAGCCTTCGGGCGTGAAGTAGAAGATATACTTAGTGGCCACGGCGTTCTTTACCTCGATGTTAGCCATGGCGAAGAGGCCTGGGCACATCTCGACAGTCGTACCGGGGGCGTAGGACTCGCCTGCGACATAGAGAGTAGCATTGGCATAGGGGTTGACCGCCTCAATGGCACCCATCTCGGTTGCGCAGTCGCCATTGACACCGCCAAACGCACCATAGAGGACGTAGGACTGAGGAGTGAGGTTAGAGAACGTAACACACTCATCGGATGTCTCATCGTAATAGACAGAGCCAACCTGATTGCCATCGGCATCAACAAGCCAGTAGGTAAGGCCATTGAGGAGGAATCGCTTGTCGCAAATCTTCACCTCAAGATTCTCGTCGCCGCAGACAGTCCCGGAGTAGTTCTGAGGGATTGCCGGGTTGCGATTGAGAACAACACGACCGACCTCAAGGACGCAACCAGAGTTGGGATAAGAAGCCCAGATTATATTCTCGCCATTGGCCAGATTGGTGAAAGTGACATCGCCGGTGCCATCATAGGCAATAGTCTGACGAGAAGATGTCGCAGGCGAAGCTGAGGCATCAGTCAGGAGGTAAGTAATGCCTGGCTTGAGAGCCTCGGCCGGGAGAGTGAACTCCGTTTGGGCATCGACACAAGCTATGATGGTCTCAGTGGAGAACTTGAGATTATCGTTGATAACCTCAATAGTACCCATCTCGGTTGCGCAGTCGCCATTGACACCGCCGAAGGCGCCATAGAGGACATAGGTCTGAGAAGCGAGGTTAGAGAAGGTGACACACTCATCGGAGGTCTCATCGTAGGAGACAGAGCCGACCTGATTGCCATCGGCATCAACAAGCCAGTAGGTAAGGCCATTGAGGAGGAATTGCCTATCGCAAATATTGACCTTGTCGTCGCCACAAACAATCCCGGAGTAGTTCTGAGGGATTACCGGGTAATGATTGAAAACGACACGGCCGACCTCAAGAACGCAACCGGAGTTGGGGTAAGAAGCCCAGATTATATTCTCGCCATTGGCCAGATTGGTGAAAGTGACATCGCCGGTGCCATCATAGGCAATAGTCTGACGAGAAGATGTCGCAGGCGAAGCTGAGGCATCAGTCAGGAGGTAAGTAATGCCTGGCTTGAGAGCCTCGGCCGGGAGAGTGAACTCCGTTTGGGCATCGACACAAGCTATGATGGTCTCAGTGGAGAACTTGAGATTATCGTTGATAACCTCAATAGTACCCATCTCGGTTGCGCAGTCGCCATTGACACCGCCGAAGGCGCCATAGAGGACATAGGTCTGAGAAGCGAGGTTAGAGAAGGTGACACACTCATCGGAGGTCTCATCGTAGGAGACAGAGCCGACCTGATTGCCATCGGCATCAACAAGCCAGTAGGTAAGGCCATTGAGGAGGAATTGCCTATCGCAAATATTGACCTTGTCGTCGCCACAAACAACCACGGAGTAGTTCTGAGGGATTACCGGGTGCTGAGTGAGGACAACACGTCCAATCTCGACGACGCAGTCGAAGTTAGGGTAAGAAGCCCAGATTATGTTCTCGCCTCTGACAAGGTTGGTGAAGGTAACATCGCCGGTACCATCAAAAGTAATGGTCTGACGAGAAGATGTCTCTGGCAAGGAGGCGTCGTCAGTCAGGTGGTAAATAATGCCAGACTTAAGAGCCTCAGCCGGGAGTGTGAACTCCGCCTGGGCATCGTTACAAGCGACAATTGTCTCAGATGGGAAGGCAAGATTATCGAGAGGCTCGGCAGACTTGACCTCGACCTCAGTGGCAAGAGCGGAAGTACAGATATGCTTCTTAATCTGGCCATTAATCTCGATAGAGTACTCTTTGAGAGCAATTGCGGCATAAGTACCCTCGGTGACGAAGAAATCCTGATTGCCGTTTTTGAAAGTCAGCATATCGGAGCCATCGCTAACAATCTCACTGAGGAAGGTAAGATTGCCGACCTCATCCTTCTTATAGAGCTTGTAGGTGATGACAGCATCGGGATCGACCTCGCTGTGCTCAACATAGAGCTGGACGCCGTTGCCATCGCAATAGAAGCGGTTCTCCATAAGGTTGAAGGACTTCGGCAACTTGAGAGACTGGAAGTTGACAGCTGGCGACGCTACGGGGCAAGCATTGTCAATATCCTTAACGCAGATGACATAGTAGTAGCCATCGCGATTGATAAGGTCGGACACTTGCGAGCCATCTTGATAATCGACACCAGTGAAGGTAACACGCTGATGGTCGAAAGTAGCCTTGTTGAACTCTGAAATCTTGACACCCGGGTGTTTGTCAATGAGTTCCTGCTGAGTGAAGTCATGAGTCCAATCGTCTGGCGCAACGAAGTAGAGACTGTAGATTACGTTCTCCTCGCTGTCGACAAGGCCGGCGCTTACGCCTGCATCGCCCTGACACATGAAGTCCTCGACATCGAGAACTTGAACGGCAGCATACTTATCATTCTCGACATGGACAGGAACGGGCGGGATTTCATCGGAGCAAGCTCCGTTGTATGCCACGACGAAGTAGTCGCCATTACCGTTCCTAATATCCTTGAAGCGAGGCTCGTCGCCATCGTAAGGCTTGACAGAGCTTACGAAGCTTGCCTCACCCGAAAGTTTATCGATGAGGAACAACTTGTACTCGACAGAGTCGGACACGAGCGTATTGGCGTTATTGACGACAAGGTCGACGCCATAGCAAGGATCATTGTCGGGATTAGCCGGCTTCGTGTCGACTGTAATAGACTCAGAGCCATCGGAAGGACGGTTCTTGACATAGAGTTCGAGAACGCCCTCAAACTCCTTGGCGCACTCAAGGACGGAGCCGTCGGAGAGTTTACGCGACTGGGTAGCCACGAGAGTAAGGCTGTGGACACCGGCGTTGAGTCCCGCAATCTCGGCTGTGAAGTCGGCGAAGACCACCCTGTCGGAGTTGGAGAGATCCTGAACCTCGTTGTCGGTCACGAGATTGCCGTTCTCGTCGAGAACCTTGTAGTGAACCTCGAAGTTGGGGAGATCCCACTTCTCGGGCTGGAGGAGGGTGATACGCACAGACTCATCGACACAAACCGTTAGAGACTTCCCGCCGACAGTAGTCCTGTCAGCCTTAGCGATATGAGCATCGGGCAGTACAGGAGCGGTAGAAGGATGAACCTCAACCACATCAGTCAGCTCGGTGACGCAAGAAGTCTCGAACCTGTCGAGAGCGGGGATATAGACCTTGACCGTGTAGGAGCCAGCCTCCTTGATGCCATCGAAGGTGAACGGAGCATTGGAATCGTCGCCCGTATGGCTATAAGAGACAGTGACCTCGGCACCAGAGTCGTCGGTAGAAGTCCAAGCATCATAGCCATTGCGGAAGAGTCGGTAGAGATAGCCGCTCTGCTGACCACCGACGGTGATAGTTGCGCCGTTAGCATCGTAGCAGAAATAGCCGTCATTGTCGACGGTGAGCGTCTGCTGCTGAGGATAGTCGAAGACATTAAGAGTCTGAGTATTCTTCATAGCCTGCGAGCAACCGCTGAACTCGCAGACAATGGAGAAGACATAGTGACCAGCCTTATTGACAACAATGTTGCTGAAGCGGATCTCACCCCTGTCGGAAGTTGACGTCTTACGGTCCACCTCAACGCCGTCTTGATAGAGGACATAGACGTGAGCGTAATCATCGGAGTAGTCGGAGGACTCGATGTAGATATCAATGCCGGTAAGGTCATCGACACAGACATTGCCATTAGCTGGCGACATCTTGACCTCGAAGAGCTCAGTCGTCGGGATGTCGATGGTAAGAGTTCCGGCAAGAGTCTTCTCGCAGACGAACTCACCAGCAGAGGTTCCGAACATTCTCTGAGTACGAGCGACAACTTTATAATCACCATTGGGCGTTGCACCGTAGGCGTTGAAAAGGAGGTCGTAGACTGGAATAACCAGTTTGTCGGAAGTTGTCTTCATTGGGCCAAACTGCGAGCCATCCTCAGCCACAAGCCAATAGTAGTTGGAAGGATCGGCAGCATTGACAGTCCAAGTGAACTGAGAATTTTGAACAGTCTGACAGTTCTGAGCCGTCAAATCATCGGCAAAGGCGTCGGCGGGTGACTTGACCTCCTCAACAGAGACAGAGTTGCTCATATCGAATGTCTGGTCAGGCAGCTGGTCGTAGTATGCTATGACAGAGAACGTCTCAGGATTGAGACTGTTCGGGTCGGCCACGCGTACGGGTTCCCAAGAAACCTCACTACCGTCGACACACTTGACGGACTGACTGGTATTAACGAGTTCGTAAGTGACACCATCCTGAGGATCGAGGACGGAAATGCGGACACCTGGTTCCTCAGAACAATAGTAGTCGGAAGATGTTACGACTGTCTTGGACTTGATACCCTCAAGAACTTCGACCTTGGCGACAAGAGTAGTGTCGCAGCCGAAATCGTTGGTAACGACGACCTCGATAGTGGCATTCTCATTAATAACGTTGTCATCGCCATCGAGCAAGTTGGAAGCCCCACTTTGGATAGTATTGCCATTGACAACGAAATCGTATCGAGCGAAGCCTGGAGTCACCTCAACAGGGACTTTATCGCCTGCGATAATAAGAGACTTTGGAGTTTCGTTAATAAACTCAGCCTCAGGGTTATTGTAGACGAGGAATGTAACAGTACCAGTCTCGACGCATTCGCCGACAATGAAGTCGACAGAGAACTTGTAAGTTGAGAAACCATTGCCCGAAGCAAGGGACTTCAGGTTGATGGTCTGGCGGAAAGGATTGCCGGCACCTTGCTCCTCAACGAAGGCAGAAGAAGAAACGCCATCGATGGTGAAATCATAAGCTCGATAATCCTTAGCTCCACTGAGAGCGAAAGCCAGATCCTGATTCTCGCAGAAAGCGAACGTCCAGTCGAAGCCCGTTTGGTCGATAGGTGCATATCCTTCAAGATTAACCATTGGAGAAGGCGACTCTTCTACCACAATCTTGACTGTGGTAGCGCAATTGTCGCCGCCATAGTTAGGAATAACCTCAAGCTCGTATGTTCCAGGGATCTCGGCAAAGTATCTGTACGACTTGGAAGAGAAATCGTCAGCAGAAACGAGAATGCCGTCGAGGAAGAACTTGAAGCCGGAGTTGTAGTTAGGCTCATCTGTCGAGGGGACGAAGTTCACATAGTAGCCCTGGCAGATGGTAACAACACCATCCTTATTGATATCGACCTGGTCATCGATGGTGAGAGCAGGAACCATGACAGGCTCAAACTTGCGGAACTGCCATTCATCGGACTCCACCTCGCAAACGCCATCGGAGACGACGAAAGAAACAATGTTGAAGTCGGCAGACGGCTTGATTGAGAACTGGTAATGGCGCTTGCCATCGTCGCCGACGGAAGAGGTTATGTTCGAAGCCGAGATAGTGGACTCATCGATAATCTCGGAGACCGCACCATCGACAAAGCGGACAACACGTTTGCCGTTATAGACAACAGTGACATCAGAACCATCGACAGAGAATGAGAAATCTTCGCCGGAGCAAATCTCGAACTTGCGGGCATCAGCAGGATCGGAAGAGACGGGCTGATAATCCTCGATAAGCTTCTCGTTGGGATCGGGCTTAGCGTGGAACTTAAAGTTCTCAGAGTAGGGCTTATAGAGGTTGAGCGTCGCATCTGTCTTGCAACCTGTGGTGAGGTTGACGACATCGACAACCATAGAGATGTAACCGTCAGTTACGGCATGACTGTTCACGACACTATCAATGAGGAATGCGCCATTGGAATGGTCAGACCACTCTACACCGTCCATCTTGAAGGTGAAATCGTAGTTGGTGCCAGGGACGATGACATTGCCATCGCCATCGGCAAGGACAGCCTTGTAGGAGTAGTCGATGTCGGCGCAGAGGTCATCTGTGTCCATGACATCGCCGTTCATATTAGAGACGACGATATCAGTAATCTTAAACTGGTTGATCTTGACTGTGACGACATTGGTCTTGTAGGAGCAATCATCATCGTCAGTAACGACAGCGTAGAACTGTATGGAAGTATCCTCACCAGAATAGGAGAACTTGGCGGAAGTGGAGACGACAGGGTTACCAGACAAATCGACAGTATCGCCGAACTTGCTCTCGCCCTTGCTGTCAATGACGAAGATCTCGTAGTTCTTAATCTTACGGAGAACGAAAGTTGCAGGGTCGTCAACACGGAGCGGCATCTTGGAAACGATGTCGAACGTGATATCGGAACCGAGGCAAAGCTCATCGTCAGTATTGACATTCTCGATGACAGGGTTGAAGTCGCCCTTGAACGAGACAGTCAGAGGCTCGGACGTGCAGATATTGCCACGGCGGTCCATAACGACTTCCGCTGTTATCTGATCACCATTCTTGAGAGAAATCTCGGGATGCTCCTCTGTGCTGAACTCGTTGGAAGAGTAATCGTCATTCGCATTAACGACTTGTATGCCATTGACATAGAAGATGAACTTGCGGTCGGCAGGATCAACGTCAACATTGTCCATATCGACATAGAACTTGATAGGTTCATCGAGACAGACAGGCATAGCAGGATCGGACAGAACGACAGGCACGTCAACAATGCGGAGGTTCTGATCCCTCGAATTGTCGCAACTCAGATAGCCGTTAGCGTCTGACTTGAACTTGTAAGTGACATTCGCACTTACAGTGTAAGGCTCGCTGGACGGCGTGAAATTGTAGAGAGGATCGTTGGGAGCGAACTCGACATGGAGGAGGTTATGAGAGATTGAGACAGGCGCATCGTGGTGAACGGTGTTGCCATGGAAATTGTAGACAAGCTCAATCTTGACATCCTCAATCTTCTCGAAGAAATCATCGTGGCCATTGTTCTCCTCGAGCGTGATATCGAAGGCGACTTGACCATTGTAGCAATAGAACCTGTTGGAAGGATCGGGGATAAGCGTGAAGACAGGCTCGATGTCATACCTCTTGAGGTAGATGAGAGTGTCGGTCGTACACTGAGAGTCGACATCCTTGACACGAAGGATGTAGTCGCCCTCGTCAAGATCGGTCGAAGTTGTGACGGAGTGTTCGGTGGCATCGAAGACACAATTGGGAACTTCAGAGACACCATCGGACTCAAAGAGAGTCATTTCATAGTCGGCACGATCCTGGTCGACTGTGATAACGAATGCCTTATCCTTGCAAGCCTCAACGCCATAGACATTGGAGATGACGGGAGGAACGGCAGTGAAGATATCGGCATAGCCATCGATGCTCTTACAGCCGAACTTATCGGTGACAATGAGGTGGACACCGAAATTGCCGTCGGAATTGATGTTGAGCTCGGAGAGTTTCTTGACAAGGTGGTTGTCGAAATCGGCATCTCCCTCGGACTTTGTGAGGGTGAACTTAGGATTGGAATCGACAGTCCACTCGTACTTAATCATACCCTCGTTTCCGAAGAGGTCGAGATCGCCATCGGTGCAGTAGTAACCGTTGATATCCTCGCCATCTATGATTGCTTCAGGCAACTCATTGACAACGACAGATATGGAGCGAGTGTAGCTGCAGGCCTTGACTATGCCACGGAAACTGGTAACCTCAAGGGTATAAGTGCCAGAAGCGTCAGGCTCGGAGTCGAGAATCATAAACGCAGACTGTACAGCACCGCCAACCGGCACATTATCCTTGTACCACTGATACTCATACTTCAAGTCGTTGCCCTGAGAATCCTTGTCAGGGAGCTGGCTGACAAGGTCGAGGAGAATGGTGTCGTTGCGGCAGAAGTTAACCGCACCATCAATATCGAGACCACCAATCTTGGACTCAATATTAAACTCGGGAATGTCATTCATCACAAGCGGAATCTGCTTGGAGAATGAGCAATTGGCGTCCTCAATTTCAAGCGAAATGGGGAGCATATCGCGCGTCAGGCCAGAGGAGAGGACATCGCCTGCGATATTGAAAGTGTCATAATATCCAGAAGGCACATCGCTCTTAGACAATATTACATTACCGTTGGCATCGACGATTCGAATCTCCTTGAGAATAGTGGAGCCATCGTGAGATTGGGCATTACGCACCTCTACGTCGAACGGCTCGCCCTCACAGAGGGGGTTGGGCGAAAGCACGAGCTCATCGACAGTCGGATTGCCGTGGACAGTGATAGTGTAGACAACAGAATTCTGCGAGTAGCAAGTGCCGGCGAAGACCGCACGGATGGTGTAAGTCAGGGTCTCAGTGTCGGTCACATGCAACTGAGGCGTAGTGAGAACACCAGAAGCGTCGATTGCACCATCACCGGTAAGCGTGCTAAGAGGGTTGGAACTTGTAACCTCATAGACGTAGGTAACGCCCTCGGGATCGCCCGTCACCGAGACAGACATAAACGTGGCCTGTCCGGAACAAATATCCGACTTAGGCTTATTGACCTCTTTGATCTCGGGGTTAGTACCTACTTTGACCTCGACAAGTTCTGACTTGTCGGGCGAGAGACATCCGTAGGCACTCTCAGTACGCGCATAATAGGAGGTCGTGGAAGTGGGCGCGGTTATGATGAACGGCTCAGTGCCGTTAGCTGTACCGAGCTCGACATCGTCGGCGGCTGTGTACCAATGGTAAATGTTGTCGGACGCCGGGTTGAGGATGAGCAGCTGCACATCGGAACCCTCCATCTCGGGTTGGCAGACATACTTGGGGTCAGCATCGTCGACGGCGGGGGCAGCGGGGAGAGACTCGATAGTCACCTTGACGACATTGCTGAGTTCGGAAGTACAGTACGGCTCCGTCTCACGAACTGCCTTAACGTAGAGGTTGATAGAAGCCGTCGGAACGAAAGTAATAGTACCGTTGGCAGGATCGACTTGATAGACTGAACCTGTAGTCAGCTCGTTGTTGCCCTCGGAATCCGAATACCAATGATAGGTATACTTGACGTTGCCGGCTGTCGGGTAAGCAGACTTGTTGACGACAGAGACAGTCAAGTCGTCAGTAGAACCCTTGCAGACATGGACATCGTCAGTAAGCGTGCCGTCTTGCGGGGCGGGGGCGAGAGCCTCAGGCTTGGGTAAAGAACCAATGACGTAGACAGTCACAGTCTCCTCTTCAGAGACACATGCATTGTAGGCCTCAGTAGACTTGACGGTTGCTTTGAAGGACTCCGTCGCCTCGGTCCAAGTGTGACCTGTGACGACATACTCACGCTCGCCATTGGAATTGATACGGCTCGTGACCACGCCAGTAGAGGGGGCAACGGTAGAGAACGAGTAAGAATTTTCAAACTCAACCTTATCGGCTGCAGAAGAGCTAAGATCATTCTCGGGGACGACCTTTATGATGACATCATCCTTACTGCCTTGGCAGACCGTAGAGGGGTCAGCCTCGAGGTGGAAGGCAGGGCGCGGGAAGACTGTAACAGACCTACCCACGGGAATGCTGACACAGCCATTCATGTCAGTAACCCTCACACGGAAAGAGGCAGAAGAGGTAAGGGTGACATCGACGGACTTAGTTGTCAGACCTTGAGTCTGACCATCGAGCCAATAGTACTCCTCGAAGTCCTCATTGACAGTGAGAGTAGCAGACTCGCCAGGGCAGAGAGTGCTATCCGAAACTGAGACAGTCGGGACAGGGAGAGGATTGACCTTTACGTCAACCGAATTGGAGACAGGGGAGAGGCACCCGGAGGCTGCATCGTAGGCATAAGCGTAGAAATAAACGTCTTTCTTGATGCCGAGAGCCGAGGTTGAAGACGAGTAGCTACCATTGGCCGAAGCAAATGGGCCAGCAATGACGCTGCCACTCGCCTTATCGACAAGATAGTAGGCGAAAGCTACGGTTGTAGAAGAATAGACATAAGGACTCGAGAGGGTGATCTGGACAGGAGTGTTGACATCGTAGCAAACCTCTTGAGCATCAGCATTGATGCTGATGGCGGGCGCAGGAAGACCTGGCTTAACGATAACAGTTGCAGAGAAATTGTCGGACTCGCAACCTGTAGACCTATCCCTTACTGAGAACGTAAGGGTACACTCCTCATTCCAGACCTTAGTGCTTGCGCAAGACCACTGGGACTCACTATCCTTAGACCAATCGGAAACACTGCCAGACGAGACAGAGACGAGCGTACTCGTGAAAGAAGTACCCGAAGTCTGCATTGTCGGAGAAAGGCGCACGATGGCCTTGCCCATCTCGCCCTCGCAGAACGCTGCACGGTTGATGGTCTTACCGAAGGGATCGGTAATGACTGAACTGCCCTCGGAATCCTGATAGGAGACCGTGGTATGGCCAACAGGCTTCCTATTGACAACAACCCTCACCTGAGTGTTGGAAGAAGCACACCCTGTGGCATCATTCTTTACAGAGATGTAGTAGAGGGTTGACGAGTTGAGAGCAGGTGTCGTGTAAGACATCTGAGAGCCCTGCTGGAGGGGCGAGGTTGTATTATTGTTGGCGAAGAAGCTGTAGGTGAAGCTATTATCGGCACTGGCGACGGGAGCCGTTATGTTGATGACACCATGCTCGCCCTCACAAATGTCGTCAACAGAGAAGGAGGGTTCTGGAACCGGCTCAACCTTGAGCTTGTAGCTGGCGAAAGCAGAGGGACACTTGGTGGAGTAACGAGCGGCAACAGCCCTCACCCAGACGTAGGTGTCGGAGGTAAGAGAAGAGGTGTTGACCGTGTACTGCGAGTTGCTTGCTGGCTTTGTCGCAACTGGAGTCGCATCGGAGGCCGGCTCAGTCGGGCTGACGAACCACTCGTAACTCAGACCAATGACGGGATTTGCGACCTTGTAAGAGATCTGCTGATTCTGGCCTTTGCAGACATAATCCTTGCCATTGGTAGAACTTACGAAAGCAATGACGGGAGCAGCGGGGACTTCACGAACCGTGAGGTTGACATCATTGTCGAACACCACATCGCAACCCGGCTCAGTCTTGGCGGAAAGATTAGAAGCTCCGATTTTGACAGTGCCAACGGAGAGAGTGCCGTTGAGGACAATCTTGGTGTCGGAAGCAGAGACGACAGTGAAACCGGCAGCGGAAAGAGAACCCCAATCGACAGAGGAGAACTCATCGGGATTGACAGCACTGATGGAGACCTCGATATCGTGATTGCCCTCGCAAAGTTCAGTCTTGGAGAGACCCGTGACGCGGAAATGCGCCTTACGGTCGACAGAAACCTTGACCTTTGCAGGGGTCTTGCTTTCGCACTTCGTAACATCATTGACTACCGAGAAAGAATATTCAGTAGTCTTGACAGGGTTGGCCTTGTACTCCCAGACAAAGTCATAGAGCTTAGATCCAGTGAGCGCCGGGGATACAGACGGGGTAAATGAATTATTATAGCCATTGTGGTTTTGATCATAACCATTTGTCACAGAACCTGTAAGAGTAGCCTCGCCACCCTCGCAGATAGTGACATCGGAAACAAAGCTGATTGCAGGACGAGGATTGACAAAAACAGTCAGATTCTCGGCTGTAGAACACTCTTGGCCGTCGGCGAAACGGTAGGAGACGACACAAGAGACATTATGCAAACCGACAGTTGCATCCTCGGGGGCAGTCCACGTCATAGAGTTGGTAGTGGAAGCAGCCACGCCGTCGACAAACCACTGGTATGAGTAGTTTGCGGGAGAGCCGTTATTGCCATTCTCCTTGATGGAAGGGTTAACGGAGAAGGTAATATCGGAACCCTGACAAACAACACGCCCGGCATCAAGAGGCAATATTTCGAGCTTCGGCGTCGGGTAGACAGTGAAGCTAAGGGTCGTATCCATTGAGCAGCCGGGATAATAGTCGGCCGCATGGACATCGTAGACGAAGGTCGTAATGTCGGTTATATCGTCATTGACAATATTAGCTACGAAAGAGGAAGTGGCAGGATTGGCGGCAACGTTGAGTGTAGAAGACGCAGTTGGCTGATTGGCCTTCTGCGGGGAGAACGTGAGAATCAGGGCACGATTGTCATTCGAGCCAACACGGACGGATGCAGTGCCAGAATTGGCACAAACTTTGACACCCTCCTCAATATAGGGGTAAGGCAATGCGTTGACGGTAAGGCTGGCATCGGTCTTCTTGACTGGCTCGGTTGTAGCGACACCATTCTTATCGAGGACGTAGCCACAGCCATAGCTGTCGGTCACATAGACAGTAAAGAGCGGATTGCGCTTACCGTTAGCAGTAGTAGAGACCTCGGAGGTAAGGCCGGAGAAGTCGCCAGTCAGCTTATTATTGTCGGAGACAACAGAAGACTTTGCGGACGCACCTTTACCATTTGCCCAGCTCCAATTGTAACTTACTTTCGGAGACTCCAAGCCGTAGTCCGTGAAGTTGAAGTTGGTGTAAGAGGTTGATACATTAGCTGTCACGACGAGGGCGGAAGCATCCTCGTTACGGCAGAAGGCGTCCTTGGTGAAAGTGATGTTGTCGACAGTCGGCTGAGGAATGACGACGAAGGTTATAGGCTGCGGATCGGACTTACAGCCCGTATTCTCATCTGTAACCCAAGCATAGAGCGTGAACGAACCGCCCGCGGGGTATGAGGATGAGAAAGACTTGTCGACAGTCCAAGAAGCGGACTTACTTTGCGTGGCCGCGACGGAGGCAACAGGAGTGGCATTGCTGAAGACAGAATTACCCTCCTTGTCGGAAGAGAGCCAATACGTCAGGCCCTTAGTTGTGATAGGAATGTTATCGGCGAAATTGACAGAGAACTTCTGCCCCTGACCATAACAAATCTTAACGGGATCCGAAATCGGATTAAGCTGCGGACGCTCGTGGACAGTGAACTTGATGGACGAAATGGAGTCGCAAGTCTGCTCGGCATTGTCAGCATCTTCGGCTGAAAAATCGAACTCGAAAAGCTGATCATCGTCAATGTCATCCTCGTTGAAATTGACAATGAAATCAGCAGAAGAGTTTCCGGAGACTGTAACAGGCGAATTTGTAGAGAGAACCTTGGTATTCTCCTTGGGCGTAAAGGTGAACTTTACAGTACGAGAGTCGTTAGATTTCACCTTAACCACAGCTTGTCCACCGTCGCCACAGACGACATTCTGAGGAAGCTCGATAGAGAAATCGGGCTTAGGATTAATCTTGACAACAGCAGAGGCGAACTGAACAGCCGGGAGTTGATATGTGCCATTGTCGACTGTCTTGATTGTGCCATCGAAATTGAGCTGATAGCCACAGCGATTATTGTCGGAGGCATAGACCGTGAAGAGTGCATTGCCCACGTAGGTGGTCAACTTCTTATCGGAGAACTTGCCCGAGAGAGTTGAAGTCGAGATGAGGGCAGAGTCGATGGGCGCATTGGAAGGATAGTACCAATTCCAATGGTATTGGACATTCGAATCAGCCCCTTCAAGAGAATTGATGTAGTCAGAAATCAGATCGGCCTTTACTGTAAGCTCAGAAGGATCGCAGTTGAGGCAGAAAGAGACAGGATCTGGCGTGACGACCTTGACGACTGGCAGAGGCTTAACGTCTATTACAGTCTCGACGGGATGGGAAACGCAGGTCGTACCCTCGTTCTTAACAGTAGTATAGAACTTATACTGCCACATTCCATCACTTGGGTGAGCTTTCAGGACGGCCCACCACATAAACCTACCAGTTGTACCAACACGATTTACATTATAATCGTCTTCGGCTACTCCGTTGTTTCGATTCTTGCCATCCTTAGTACCATAGATGGGGACGACAATGTCTCGCGCAGACTCGAAATTAACCGTATCCTTATAGATTTGGTAAGTCATTCCGAGAGAGCTATCATCCGGGGTAGCGGAGTACTCGTCAAGCTTGATTTGGAAAGAGACAGGCTGATCGAGACAAGCTATGACATCGTCATTCTTTTCGAGGATAGGGAGATAGTAGACAGGGAAATGAGCCTCGGTAGGAATTTCGCAATAATAGGTTGTGGCATCGACCTTATAGGTGTTTGCGAGGAGGAACTTGACGTACTTGTTGCCTGAACCGCGCAAGGGGTAGACGACATCTTTCATAGTCGTCTTAACAGTAGCAGTGGGGTCAGACCAGCCCTCATCGCCGCTCTTCAGCCAATCGGATGTATTAAGATCCTTGTACGTAGAGCCGGCATCGTCGGAGTAATACCAACGGTAGGCGTAGTCGGTGGGCTTGTCGCCCGCAGGGAGGTCAGAGACCTTGACGGAAATCTCGGCATCGGACTCCTCGCAGACTTTCTGTGAGGGGAGAGTTATTTCCGACTTTGCTGTGACTTGCCTGACCTCGATGGTGAATATCTTCTCGGTTGGGCAAGGGTGTTTGGCTATTTTGCCGTCTCTGTGCCTTGACCCGTTATTGATTTTACCAGAGTCGAAATACTCGGCAATGACTTTGAAAGATGTAGTCTTGGTCAGGTTCTTGAACGTGAACGAGTCGCCCCCGGCATAGTCCTGAAAACGCTGGAGGGTATCGACCACATTGCCGGCGTCATCGAGCTGGCAGATGGCCCAATAGACATTGGAGCTGAGGTCGACCGTTATACCGCTAAGGTTATTCTGCCGGAAAGAGGGTGTGTACTTGACATCGTCGCCATAGCAAGCGTAGAAGCGGTCGATTGCGGCAGCGTCTGGAGAATGGTACTCAGCAGCCTTAGCTCCTGACGTGAGGTTCTCGAAACCGTTATAAGCCTCAAGCTTCTGGTAGAGGTAAATTTGGTAAGAAGCCTCGGTCTCGACTTCGCAACCAGTGTTTACGCCGTTCCTATATATAACAGCCAAAGGCTTGTATATCGCTCTACCAGAAGTTTTCTGGGAGGTTACAGTAGCATCGGAATATGACTTGCTATCGACATTGCGGTCAGTCACATAAACATCCTGACCACGCCCCCAGCTGTCGCTAACCTGCTTCCAGACATACTTGACAGAATAAGTGTTGTCGAGGAAAGAAGACTCTTTGCCATAGGGGAACTCCTCGCCAGTGATCTTCATCTCGACAGGATTATCCTCGGGGCATGGCATAAAATAACGCTTTATTTTACCTGGTCCAGCCAAGTTATTAGGGGAGAGATCCTCTGTAGTGGTGATGTTCGAGAAGTCGCCGCCAATCATATCGAAATAGAAATCGACGACATTTTCCGTGGGACTTGTACTTAAATCTGAAAAACCAAAATTCATCCTCACAAGGATTGTCTTTCCCTGCAAGTCTTCGGTAGAGACGAACGTAGTCTTACCAGTCTTTGGATCCGTGTAGCTCTCTTGATAAGATGGAAAGACTACCAGCGACCCCATTTGTGAACCGTCTGACAGATTCACGCCAAACCTGTGGTTACCAGAAGTTGTCTGATAACGGATGAAGCCGACACCATTGTAAGTAGAACCAATAAACCTATTGGGCGATATTCCGTCAGTAGTATTTTCCCAGTCGATATAATCGAGGCGATCGAGAACTTCATTGCCGTCGGCATCCTTAGAGACTTGGAATACCTCAATGCTCTGGGGAACATCGTAGCCAGAGAGCGCAGTAGGTTTCGTGCTCCCCGGCATTGCCGAGGCATTAACGGTGGAGCCATCAATAAGTACTCGACTGTTTATGTACTTACACATAGAACCAGCCGAATTTATCTCTGACCGCTCAGGAGAGATAGTGGCACCGTCTCCCGTGTAATAGCACTTATAATGGTTAGTTTGCGCATCGGCGACGCCGCCCCCCGAGAAGAGGGACAGGAGCGCCGCGAAGGCGGCCGTGATATTTCGTAATGTACAGTTCCTCATAAGACTATAGGGCTCTACATTTGACATAATAAGCAATTTAGATAGCAAATCTAATAAAATAACGTGAACGAACACCTTCGAATTGGCAAAAAAGAGAAATTAACCAGAAGTTAGCTGGCACAGGGATGAACGACAGAAGGGGAAAGGGTTGTAAGATTGGGAGTAAATGGCTATTATTGTGAAATATGGGAGCACGTGAGGCATAAATCAAGACTCACGGGGATCTCGACGGCACGCTGGCACTTACCCATCACGGGCGGCGGCAGCGGAAAGTCGGCGGCCATTGGGCGGCAGGATACAATAACAGAACAAGAAATACGATGAAATATAAAAAAGTGACGGTACGGCTGAGGCCGAACAACGAAGCCGCGTCGCAATTGCTGATGGACGCGATGGGCGAAAGGGGGTTCGAGAGCTTCCTGGAGACGGACGACGGATTCGAAGGCTACATCCAGGAGACGGAGTGGAAAGAGGGAGACGGCGGCACGATGGACGGGCTGCGGCCGGCGATACGCGGAGTGAGGATGGAATGGGAGGCGGAAGACGCCCCCGACGAAGACTGGAACGCGGAGTGGGAACGGACGGGCAACACGCCGATAAGCATAGACGGCGGACGATGCGTGATACACGGCCCCGCGACGGAGAGGGAGGGGACGGAAATAGACGTGGTGATAGACCCACGGAACGCGTTCGGAAGCGGGCATCATGAGACAACGCGCATGATAGTCGGCAGGCTGACGAGGATGAGCATGAGCGGGAAGAGAGTGATGGACATGGGGTGCGGGACGGGAGTGCTCGGCATTGTGGCCGCCATGCGCGGGGCAGCGAGCGTAGACGCAGTGGACATGGACGAATGGTCGGTAGAGAACACGAAATATAACGCCACACTGAACGGAGTGGGCGACAAAGTGGCGGCACGGCAAGGGACATCGGACGGACTGGATGCCGAAGCCGAATATGACATATTCATCGCCAACATATTCAGAGAAGTGATACTTAGCGGGATGCGCTCATACGCCCGAGCCACGAAACGAGGCGGAACGGTACTGCTGAGCGGGTTTCTCGCAGCGGACAAAGAAGCAATAGAAGCAGCCGCACGGCAGCAAGGGCTTGAACCCGAGGGATGCGAGAGCGACGGCGAATGGCTGATGTGCGCATTCCGGAAAAAATAAAATCCACCAGAGGAAAACAGAGAAAAAGGAGACCCAATGAGGACAAGCACCCAAACGGCCATAGCCGGCGCCGCGCTGGCGATATTCATGACATTCGGCATTGCCCAAGGCAGCCGACAGGCCAACGAGCTGAGCAGCGACCCCACGGAGTTCACGGCCCAGATGAGCGAGATACTGATGCAGGGCACCGACAAAGAACGCTCGAAAAGCGCTGTGACCCAGCTGACACGCTTCATGCAAGGCGGCGGCGTATTCCAAGACATATTCGTAGAGACATGCCAGAAGATGCAGAAAAAGAAGGCACGCCCCTACCCCGACTACGTCAACGCCCTCAGCACGTTCGAGGCTGTGGCGGGCAGCAACAGGATAGCGGGCAAGAACCTTGACACATGGCGGACGGTACTTGACAAGAAATGCAAGAACCTCAGCAACTTGCGCAACTTCCTGGACCAGACGAACAGCTTCGTGGAGACGGGCGCGATAAGCTCGACGCGCTCAGTGGCCTGGCGAGTGCTGGACGTGGACAAGGTGGAGTTCGTGGAGGCCGACGGCGACCTGAACTACAACGTGGGGACCACGACGCTGCGCTGCGTAAGCCAGAACGACAGCATTGACATACTTGAGACAAGCGGCACATACTACGCCAAGACGAACAAGTGGCTCGGCTTCGGCGGCAAGATAACATGGGAGCGGGCCGGACTTGAGGCCGACAAGGTGTACGCCACCTTTGGCATATATAACATATCGACGAAGGGCAACGAGGTGGAGATAGAGAACTGCAGCTTCACGAACAAGAACTACTTTGACGAGCCGCTGACAGGCACTGTCACATACAAGTGCCTGAACAGGAACACGACATACGGCAAGAGGTACCCTAAGTTTGAGACGCAGGACGGGCAGAGGATGAGCGGTCTGGAGCTTTTCGGCAACGTGGGCTACAACGGCGGCTTCACTCAGACAGGCTCATCGTTCGTCGGGAGCGGCAGCGTGTATCTGCCCGCCGAGGTATACATCCACAGGGGCGACACGGTGCTCGCCACGTTCAGCGCGGCGAGCTTCATCATGAGCCAGAACTCGATAGAGGGCAGCAACACGGAGGTGAAGATAAACCTCGGGAGGGACGAGATACACCATCCGGGCCTCCGCTTCCGCTACATGGACAAGACCCGCGAAGTGGAGCTCACGCGCGGCAACAAGGGGATGGAGAGGGCTAAGTACCGCGACACGTACCACAACGTGAACATAGACGCGAACCTGCTGAAGTGGAACATCGACGGGTCGCAGATATTCGTGACGCAGCTTGCCGGCTCGCCGATGAATATAGCGTACTTCGAGAGCCTGGGCTACTACAGCGAGGAGCAGTTCCGCGAGATGTGGGGCATGAGCAACACACACCCGATGCAGGCTGTGGCCGACTTCGTGCGGTACAACGGAGGCAGCTCATTCCCGGTGAAAGACTTCGCCCAATTCTACGGGATGACGCACGTTGAGGCTCAGCGTATGATGCTCAGCCTGTCGTATGACGGCTTCGTGGACTACTACGTCGAGCGCGACGTGGCCCACGCCACCGACCGACTGTACGACTACCTGAAATTCAGCGTAGGGAAGAAAGACTATGACGAGATGCGCTTCATATCGATAGACTCGACCGCCAGCGCGCCCAACGGGTACATAGACCTCGAGGACCTCAACTTCCACATGCGCAAGGTGCAGGGCGTCCAGATATCGGACGCGGACAACCTGAACATATACCTCACCCCGGCCAGCGGCGACATGGTGCTGAAGCGCAACCGCGACATAGACTACAACGGGAAAGTGACTGTGGGACAGGTGACGGCCACGGGCACGAACTTCCACTTCGACTACGAAGACTTCCAGATCAGGCTGGACAGTATCAAAGACATGAATATGAACGTCACGGACTCGATGGACCTCCGCAACGGCCAGTATCAGCAGAAGCAGCTCGGCAGCACCCTCACGGACCTGAGCGGCGTGGTGAAACTGAACGACCCGACGAACAAATCGGGCAAGCAGAAGATGGTCGGCTACCCCCGCCTCTCGTCGACGACACCAGGCAAGATATACTACGAGCGGGGAATGCGCGGCGAGGACGGCACGACCTACTACTACGACACCACACAGTTCTACTTCATAGTGGACACGTTCACCTTTGAAGACATAAACAACATAACGAACAACAACCTGCCCTTCACGGGCGTACTGCACACGAACATCCTGCCCGACATACGCCACGACCTCACCATCCGCCCCGACAGGTCGCTCGGCTTCAAGGACGAGACACCCGCGGAGGGATACCCTATATACGGTGGGAAGGCCACATTCTACAAAAGCTTCGACCTAAGCAACAAGGGCTTGCGCGGCGTGGGCGAGATAGTTTACTCAGCGAGCAAATCGACCAGTTTCGCCCAGCTCGACGCTGACGGCGAGATAAGCGGCACGGCGGAGGACTGCTTCCACTTCTTCCAGGACCACGCCGAGGGTAACACACGGCAGATGGACGTGAAGAAAAGCACGACACAGCCCACATTTCCCCAGGTGGAGCTTGGCGAAAACCAGAAACACCGCGACAAGAACAACTTCGAGGTGCCGGGCAAGAGCCAGATGAAATTCTACCCGGCGGAAGACCACATGGACTTCAGGAACATGGAGGGTAAATTCCACCTGTTCCCGAACGAGAAGAGGGAGGGCAAGCACGAGTGCATATTTGACGGGCAGTTGACTGTGACCCCGACAGGGCTTAAGGGAATAGGGCGAGGCGACTTGGAAATCATATCCGACAAAGGGGTATCGAAATCGTCTCTTGAGAGCCGCGCGATAGCGTTCACCGACCACGAGATAAAGGCCGACACGTCGTACTTCGTCGCCTTCGCCACAGACGACGACCAGCAGGAAGTGGTGGCCTCGGGCGAGCTGAGGCGCGACATCGTGAACAAAATGGACGGTGACATATATGCGGCCAAGGCTTCGATAACGCGCGGCAAATACGTCAACGACGCCATCCGCGAGGATTCGATAATCAGCAAGGTATGCAACGACAAGTCGAAGGGCAAGAAAATATACCGCAAGCTGATGAGCCGCAGCCAGGAGACGTACATAGACTTTGACAAGCGCGAAGGCCACTTCCAGTACAACTCGGCGGGCGGCAATGAGAAGGACTTCTCGGCCATAAAATACACCACGATGGTGAAGAACTACACGTGGGACCTGGAGCGAGGAGAGGAGACGATAGGCACGAAAGGCAGCAAAGGCAACCGCTTCGTCTGCACGAAAGAGCGCGGCGACTCGCTCAACTTCCTGGTGCCGGTTGCGGTGTTCGACCGCAACGCCAACATATTGCGCTGCGAGGAGGTCAAGTTCATAGACGTGGCCGACGCGAGGGTCAACTTGAAAGTGGGCGACATCGTGACCATCAGGAAAAACGCCGAGATGGACGAGCTGAAAACGACGCACGTGGACGTGAAGAGCGACAGCGCCAGCCACTCGTTCGACAAAGCCAACATAACGATACTCGGAGCCAAAGAGTACAAAGGCTCCGGCGAGTACACCTTCGTGGACAACGAGGGCGGACGGAACGTGATATTCATGGGCGACATCCATACGGACGACGCGACGACCGTGGCCAAGGGCCTGGTACAGGACGACATGCCCATTGACAAATGGTTCGCATTCAAGGGCTTGGCGAAGATACGAGGCGACCGAAAGCTGCTTGAATTTGACGGCGGCGCACGGATGAGAGTAACCGGGGCGAACGGCTCGAAAAGCTACATACGCTTCGACGAGATACTGAACCCGGCGAGGGTGAGAATACCCGTAGGGAAACGCTCATTCAACACGACGGAAGGCAACGCGAAGGACAAGCAGGACGAGATATTCCACTCGTTCAGAATAAGGAAAGACTCCACGCATGTGTACTCCACCTTCATGGAGAGATACAGGGACGACAGCGACCTGCCAATGGTGAGCGCCCCGACCGGCTACCTGTACCACAACAACATCTTCGACCGGTACGAGATAAACAGCCCGGAGAAGATCGCCAAGCCTGACACCATAGGCACATACATGTGCTACTACCCGGCGGAGGACGCCGTGACGGCGTTTGGGCAAATAGACACCCGAGTGTTCTTGACAAAGAAGCCCACGGGCAAGTTCGACATGCGCAACGCCGGCGACCTGCGGCATGACAGGAAGAGCGACTTGATAACAGCCAACCTGCTGACCGAGATGTACTTCTACATGCACCCTGAGGTGACGCAACTGATGTATGACGACGTGAGGAACAGCAAAGCCCCGAAATGCGACTCCACGAGCCTTCGATACGAGCGACGGATGGCGGAGCTATACGACACGGCATCGGTCCACGGGATAATGCGCGGCCAGTATGGCGGTTTCAACCCCAAGACCAAGCTGATGCTTGACAACGGGCCACTGCTCAGCATGGACGGCGTGCAGCTGACGTGGAGCACACCCAAGAAGAGCTACGTATGCGACACGACGGTCAACCTGATGATGATACACTACCTGCCGGTCTACCGCAAGGTGAAACTACAGGCCGAGTACTTCGTGAGGAAAAATGGAGGATCGAGGGTAAGGATGAAAATAAGCTTCGACAACGACACATGGTACTACATAGACTTCCGCAGCGGACACGGCAGAAAGAACGAGCTCAGCGTAAGGTCGTCGAACCCGGATGTAGGCCAGGCATTGACACGAATAGACATAGGCGACAGGACTGACCGCTCACGCAACACAGTGAACCTGTATGACTTGGGGTCGAAGATGGACAAGTTTATGGAAGGCTTCGGCTTGAACAACATACCGAAGGACGCATACGCACAGGCCGACGCCGAAGACATAATAAACGGCATAACGGAGGAAGACATAGAGGAGACTGAAAAGGAAGTCGAGGCGGAAGACGAAGCGGCGGCCGAAGAAGAGAACGAAGGAGAGGACGAGAACGGCGACCAAGAGAGCGAGACGGAAGGAGGCGACACGACAGAAGCCGAAGACGGCGACACCGAGACGAGCGGCGAAGCCGTGAATGTGGAAGACTTCCTGAACGGGGCCGAAGACGAATAGGGAAAGACGTCACCACCATAAGAAGAGACCTCCGTCCCACTGCGATGAACGGCAGTGGGACGGAGGTTTTTGCTTTCGCACATTTGGGAGACAGACAGGAGAGATTGGGAGGAAAAGGACTTAGCGCGTTAGAGAGCAGACGCTTAGTGCAAAAAGAGTTGCGAAAGAGAGGGATAAAAGCTATATTTGCGATATGAACAAGCTGTTGCCACATAGATTGTTAGCCATCCTCGTGATAAGCCTGACGGGGCTTATTGCGGGAGGATGCGCCGAGATGAGAGGCGACAGTGCGGGCTTGGCGGCAGCGGACTACCCGACCACCGCACAGTCCGAGGACGATGGCGACCTTGAGAACGGCCAGATAAAGGACGCGGCGCAATGCGACAGCACGCCGTTCGTCATATCGGGCAAGACGGGCGAGGCCGCCGTGTATGCGACAAACAGCGCAGCGAATCCTGCCCAGTCGACAGTCCTGAAGCGTGAACACGGCTCGCAGAGCGTGTCACCTGCGAGCGCCGCAGGCGAGCATACGGGCTCGGCGGTGGCTATGAGCCGCTTCGGACAGCCGGCTTTCAAACACATCACTCACGACAGACACTCACTGCTTTTGCGCATCCGCGTGCTGCAAATCTGAGCAGGCGCAAGGGCTTATTGGGCATTGTCCAACAATGGGCCGCGGATACATTTCCTAATTATATTTTTCTTGACGAAGGCTTGGCGCGGCTGACGCTGCGCCGGGGTTGGTCTCGTCACGCCGACGCGCGCCACAATTTGGCGGGTGACATGCCTAATTGTCTGGTATTGTGGATTATGGCCACATGAGACACCAGTTCGCATAGTCGGCGTGGCAATGGAGCTTTAAATTTTAGCCCCGGGCTGAAGCCGTTGGGCTACCCCCCCCGTTGTCCTTACGCCCCTGCCGGCAAAAAGCCAGAGCATGACAGATAGGGGCATATGTCCTCTTCAGGCACGACGATACCGAGAAAGAGGGCGCATAGCGATGCGGGGCATAAACATATAAGAGAGAAAAAAATGACAAACGAAGATATTGCAGATGAGATGATTGGCCGTTTTTGCGAACGGACGAACAAGACATGGCGCACGGTGGGCATAATAAGCCTCGTGGTGGGCATCGCATTGATAGCGTGCGCATTCACAGACACAGCCAAGGGCGGGCCGATGTTCTACGCGGGTTTCCTGTTCGGACTGGGATTCGCCATATACGGCGGCGTGAAAGCGTTGTTCGGCAGCACCGAGATATACGACACCAAATCGGGCGAGACAGTGAAGACAAAATCGGTATTCTACCCCGCGGGGAGCAAGGGCGACCTGATGAACGCCCTTGCCGACGAGAAATGGGACGCCCTGAAAAAATCGAGCAGCGGCTGCTCGCAGCCATTGTGCATAAAGGTGTGGTACACGAAGGACGGCAGTTACGCCTCGGCCCAGCTGATGGAGTTCGTCCCATACCAATATGAGCCCGTAGGGAAACTGAAAGAGATATCTGACGGCGCGAGAGCCGCATTTCTCGACGCGGTGAAATAAACATGAAAGGAGGCGAAAGGAATTGACACTAAAGCAAACATAAATAGCCAGATAGGCAAATCTCTCTGATGGCTAATGCGGGGCGCGGCCTTTTCCGGTGGCGGCGAATCTCCGCATTAGCCTTTGCCCGTATGGGGGGGGCAGCCGCATTGGCAACGTGGAATTTGGAGTGGATAAGGATAAGGCGGGCAGGAGGCAAAGTCGGGAACAAAGCGTAAGAAATATTGTATATTTGCAGAGGTCGTGCCGTTCACAAAGACGAGCCGAAGGGCTAACGAGTCGGCAACGGCGCGCGACAAGAATACACGTAACAAAGAACCGAAAATAGACATGGCACAGACACCAGAGTTCAAGTACGCCCCGATGTTCCAAATCGGGAAAGACGACACTCAGTACCGCCTCCTGACGAAGGAAGGCGTAAGCACTGGGACCTTTGAGGGCAAGACGATACTGAAAGTCACGAAAGAGGCCCTGACCCTCCTGGCACAGCAGGCGTTCCACGACGTGGAGTTCATGCTCAGGCGCGAGCACAACCTGCAGGTGGCGGCCATTCTGAAGGACCCCGAGGCGAGCGAGAACGACAAATACGTGGCCTTGCAGTTCCTGCGAAACGCTGAGACGGCGGCCAAGGGGATCCTGCCTTTCTGTCAGGACACCGGCACGGCCATAATACACGGCGAGAAGGGCCAGCGCGTATGGACAGACTTTGAGGACGAGGAGGCTCTGAGCCTTGGCGTCTACAACACATACACGCAGGACAACTTGCGCTACAGCCAGAACGCCCCGCTGAACATGTATGACGAGGTGAACACCCGCTGCAACCTGCCGGCACAGATAGACATAGAGGCCGTGGAGGGAGACGAGTACCGCTTCGTGATGGTGGCTAAGGGCGGAGGCTCGGCCAACAAGACTTACTTCTACCCGATGACCAAGGCAACCATCCAGAACGAGGGGACTTTGCTGCCCTTCCTCGTGGAGAAGATGAAGAGCCTGGGCACGGCGGCATGCCCACCCTACCACATCGCATTCGTGATTGGCGGCACATCGGCCGAGAAGAACCTCCTGACCGTGAAGCTGGCCTCGATAAAGTACTACGACAACCTGCCCACCACCGGAGACGAGACCGGCCGCGCGTTCCGCGACATCGACCTTGAGAACAAGCTTCTTCACGAGGCTCACAAGATTGGGCTCGGCGCACAGTTCGGCGGCAAGTACATGGCCCACGACATCCGCGTGGTCCGCCTGCCGCGCCACGGCGCAAGCTGCCCTATCGGCATGGGCGTATCGTGCTCGGCGGACCGCAACATCAAGGCCAAGATTACGAAGGACGGCATCTGGCTTGAGCAGATGGACTCAAACCCATCGGAGCTCATCCCCGAGGAGCTCAGGCGTCCCGGCGAGGGAGGCAAGGGCATTGAGATTGACCTCGACAAGGGCATTGACGCAGTAAGGAGGGAGCTGACGAAATACCCCGTATCGACCCGCGTCAGCCTCAGAGGCACTATCATCGTGGCGCGCGACATAGCCCACGCCAAGCTCAAGGCACGTCTGGACGCTGGCGAGGAGTTGCCCGACTACTTCAAGGACCACCCGATCCTCTACGCAGGCCCGGCCAAGACGCCGGCGGGCTACCCGTGCGGCTCGATGGGTCCCACGACGGCCAACCGTATGGACCCGTATGTAGACGAGTTCCAGGACCATGGCGCGAGCCTCGTGATGATAGCCAAGGGCAACCGCAGCCAAGTGGTCACCGACGCTTGCCAGAAACATGGCGGATTCTACCTCGGCACCATTGGCGGCGTGGCCGCAGTGCTGTCGCAGAGCTCGATTAAGAGCATCGAGTGCGTTGAATATCCCGAGCTTGGCATGGAGGCCATTTGGAAGATAACCGTCGAGGACTTCCCCGCCTTCATTCTCGTAGACGACAAGGGCAACGACTTCTTCAAGCAGCTCAAGCCTTGCGCCTGCACGAAGTAGGCATCGGACACGACAGGTAGTTCAGTAAAGACGCCCCGGACGTTAGTAAAAACGCCCGGGGCGTTTTCTGTATTCACGATGGAAAGGCAGTCTTCGCGCAGCACGTTCCCACTCTCGTCTATCCACGACGATTTTGCAACACGGCGAACCGGAGCTATGCGGATGCTGCTCTACTGAAAGGCCGACACTCCCGTTAAAAATGGCTACATTCCACAAAGGCATCTTAATTCGTGGCATAAAGAGGTGCGAAAGGGAGAAAAAAGACACAAATAGCATACTGAAAAACCGAATTTTGAATTTTAGTTTTCGGTATGTTACGTAATTTCGCAGAAGCTATTACAGACAACAGACCAAACGCTTCATGACGATGGACGCAAAAAGGTGGCTCTACTTCGTGGTCGGCTACGCACTGGCTCTCATGCCAATACTGCTGCTGCGCGACCTGACACCAGAAAACGAGATGCGGTATCTCTCAATCGTGGACGACGCTCTGCTCAACCACACGTTTTTCACTTTCCATCTGGATGGTGAGATATACGCCGACAAGCCCCCACTCTATTTCTGGCTGATGATGCTCAGTAAGCTTGCCTGCGGAGGCTACTGCCCATGGCTTATGATTCTCCTATTCTCCGCCATTCCCGGTGTGGCGATAGCCCGCGTCATGGACAAATGGTTGGCTGATGAGGTGGATGGCCGATGGCGCATCCCGGCGACAGCGATGGTTATGACGAGCGCGTTCTTCTTCGCCTCGGCAATAGTGTTGCGGATGGACATGCTCATGACTCTGTTCATCGTCCTTTCGCTTCGGAGTTTCTGGCGTATCCGCCAAGGGGAGGGGGATGCCAGTCGGGAGCGGTGGCTGTTCCCCATATACCTTTTCCTGGCCCTCTTCACCAAGGGGCCGATTGGCATACTGATGCCGCTGTGCGGCACGTTGGCGTTCCTCATTGTGAATAGGGAGATTAGGCAGATTGGCCTTTATTGGGGTTGGCGCACTTGGGGCGTCCTCCTGGGCTGCTGCGCCGTATGGTTCGGCCTCGTCTACGCCGAGGGCGGGTGGGCGTACCTTGACAACATGCTGTTCCATCAGACTGTTGGGAGGGCGGTGAACTCGTTCCGTCATCCGCACTCCGCGTTCTACTACTGCACGGCCATATGGTATATCATCGCGCCGTGGTCGCTTATTGTCATAGGGAGCATAGCCGCCTCGCTCAGACCCAAGGAGCGGCGCTCGGACATGCAGCGTTTTATGCTGTCGGTCAGTGTGGCCACTTTCGTCATGCTCTCATGCATAAGCAGCAAACTTCAGGTGTACATGCTTCCCGCGATACCGTTCTTCGTCTACTCGGCCGCAATAGCGCTGCCCAAATATGATGGCAGCGCATGGCTCCGCGCCGGCATCGCCCTACCAGCCGCGGCCTTCGCCCTGGCTCTGCCGGGGATAATCATCATGGCGAGGATTGACGGGTTCACGTATCTCGCATCGCCATTCTTCTATGTGGCCGCCGGCTTCCTGTCCGTGAGCGGCGTTTGCGCCGTAAGGCATCTGTGGATTGCAAGGGCGGGCGTGGGCAAGGCGATAAACATAATGGCGACGGGCTTTGTCTGCGCCATATTCATAGGCTGTTTCGCAATATCTAACCTGACTTTCTGAGATATAGCGTCCTAAACGCGTTTTACCCAATGAACAACACATCAAACTACCAATTCACCATCATCGTCCCCATCTACAACGAGGAGGACAATATGGAGTCACTTGAAAAGAGGCTAAGCGATTTTCTGCCCACGTGCGAGCGAAAAGCATGCGTGCTGCTCGTAGACGACGGGTCGAAAGACAAGAGCCTCAGCCTGATAAAAGAGGTCTGCCGACGCAACCCCGACTTCATGTACATAACATTCGAGCGGAACTGCGGACTCAGCGCAGCCATGAAGGCGGGCATCGACTATGCGGAGTCGCCTCTCGTCGGCTATATCGACGCCGACTTGCAGACGGCGCCAGAGGACTTCAACCTCCTGCTGGCCGACATAGACAAGTATGAGCTTGTCATGGGGATACGCGCAAAGCGGAAGGACACTGTTTTCAAACGCCTGCAATCGAAGATTGCCAACGGGTTCCGCCGGATGATGACGCACGACGGGGTGCAGGACACCGGATGCCCACTGAAGGTAATGCACACGGACTACGCCAAGCGCATCCCATTCTTCACCGGGATGCACAGGTTCCTGCCGGCCCTGATACAGCTTCAGGGCGGAAGGGTGCTTCAAGTGCCGGTAAGACATTTTCCCAGGACGGCGGGCGTGAGCAAATACCACCTTTGGAACAGGCTGATAGGCCCGCTTGAGGACTGCTTCGCCTTCCGATGGATGCGGAAGCGTTATTTCAACTACAAAGTGGCGGATACGGACATTGACAAGTAAGCCATGGAGCAGAGCATACTGGTCCTTGCCACAGGATTTTTGGCACAAGCCTTCTTCTCGGCCCGCACCCTTGTCCAGTGGATATTGTCGGAGCGCGCCAAGAAAGTGCTCTCGCCATCTCTCTTCTGGGTCCTAAGCTTGGCTGGCGCCTACCTTCTGTGCGTCTACGGTTGGATGAGGGACGACTTCGCCATAGTCCTCGGGCAGATAGTGTCGTACTACGTCTACCTTTGGAACCTGAAGTTGAAAGGCGTATGGACGCGCGTGCCGGACATATTCCGCATAATCCTGCTGGCCACGCCAATAGTGGCTTTCGGATGGGAGATGGGGGACGCCGTCAGCGTGGCACAGAGGTTTTTCCTCCGCGACGACATGCCCCTGTGGCTGCTGCTGTTCGGCACTGGCGGGCAGCTGCTCTTCACGCTGAGGTTCGTATACCAATGGGTCTACTCGCACAAACAGAGGGAGTCGGTCCTGCCGACAGGGTTCTGGGTGATAAGCCTTGCGGGCGCACTGAGCATAGTGACATACGCCATCATCAGGCATGACATAGTGCTCATAGTCGGCCAGTCGACCGGCCTTATAGTCTACATCAGAAATTTGGCAATCATACATAAGGGGAAGAAGTCTCAACAATGAAAGTATTGGTAACCGGGGCGGCCGGCTTCATAGGCTCGGCCACAGCTAAAGCCCTTTTGGACAAGGGACACGAGGTTGTCGGGCTTGACAACATCAACACATATTACGACACGTCGCTCAAATTAGCGCGCCTGAGAGAGCTTGGCATCGCCCAGACAGGCATAAAGGATGGCGCATTGTGCAAAAGCGGCAGGTTCGCAGGGATGAGTTTCGTCAAGCTGGACATAAGCGACAGGGGCGAGATGTCGAAACTCTTCGCAAAGGGAGGCTTCGACGCCGTAATAAACCTTGCTGGCCAGGCTGGGGTGCGTTACTCCATTGAGAACCCGTACTCCTACATAGAGAGCAACGTCATCGGCTTCATGAACATCCTTGAGGGCTGCCGGCACAACCCAGTCCGTCATCTTGTCTACGCCAGCTCGAGCAGCGTATACGGGATGGCACAGAGCGGCGTACCTTACTCCGAGACCGACCGCACGGACTCGCCCGTGAGCCTCTACGCGGCCACAAAGAAGTCGGACGAGGTGATGGCCTACTCCTACAGCAAGCTATACAAGATTCCGGCGACAGGCATACGCCCGTTCACAGTATACGGGCCATGGGGGCGGCCAGACATGGCGCCATTCATCTTCATGAAGGCCATACTGGACGGAGAACCGATAAAGGTGTTCAACCACGGGCGGATGCAGCGCGACTTCACATATGTGGACGACGTAGTTCGGGGCATAATGCTGCTCCTGGAGCACCCGTCGGAGGAGGAAGTCCCGCACAGGATATATAACCTCGGCCACTCATCGCCCGTGCAGCTGCTCGACTTCATAAGCACGATTGAGCGGGTGAGCGGGCGCAAGGCCACGATGGAGATGAAGGACATGCAGCCCGGCGACGTCGTTTGCACATATGCCGACACGACGCGCATAGAACGCGACTTCGGATATCGCCCAATGGTAGGCATAGAGGAGGGCATAGCGAGATTCCACGCCTGGTATACAAGCTATTATGGAGTAAAAAATTAGCATCAGGATAACACTAAGCATAAGAGAAGGGCTGCGATGCCTCAGACATCGCAGCCCTTAACTTATGCCTCTTTGAATGGCTGAGGCGGAATGCACTTACCGCCAGCCCATAAACATACGGGTGGTGTCGGCATCGTGGTGGTCGAAGAACAGGCTGCGCCCCGAGTCAAGAGCCGCAATGGAGGCCATGTCATCATTAGAAAGCGCAAAATCGAATATATCGAGGTTCTCGGTCATACGCTCCACATGAGTGGACTTGGGGATTATTATGACATCACGTTGGAACAGCCAACGGAGGGCCACCTGGGCGACCGACTTACCATACTTTCCCGCAATTTGTGAGAGGACCGGATTGGAGAAAAAGCCGTTCCGGCCCTCAGCCAAAGGAGCCCACGCCATGACACGGGTTCCGAACTCAGACATAATCCTTTGCGGCTCAACCTGCTGGTCAAACACGTGAGTCTCGACCTGATTGACGGCGGGCGGGACATCGACGTTGCTGGCGAGGTCGATAAAATGGTCCGGGTAGAAGTTGCTCACGCCTATGGCGCGTAGTTTCCCCGCCTTGTAGGCATCCTCAAGGGCACGATATGCGCCATAGCGGTCGCAGAAAGGCTGATGGAGGAGCATAAGGTCGATATAGTCCGTCTGGAGCTTGCGGAGGCTCTCGTCGACAGACGCTTTGGCCTTCTCGTAGCCGTAGTTGGAAATCCAGACCTTGGAGACGAGGAAAATGTCGGAGCGCGGAATGCCGCTCTTGCGGACGGCGTTGCCTACGCCCTCCTCGTTGTGGTACGCCTGGGCCGTGTCCACCATCCGATAGCCGACCTTCAGGGCGTCGGCCACGCATCTCTCGCACTCAGCCGGCGACACCTGGTAGACGCCATAGCCTACCTGCGGCATCACGACGCCGTTGTTCAATTTCACCGTGTTCATATTGAATACATTAGACATTTATAGCATTAAAACATTGGTTTATGCGAAGGTCACACTAATAGCCGAGTAAAGGGCTACAAAAAGGACGGGATAAACTACCAATTTTACCGAATAGGCGGACAAGGTGGAATATGGCACGAGAGGGCACGCCTCACCAGAGGCATTGGGGAATTGACATTCAGCGGAAAATGCTTATTTTAGCACAATTGTAGTAAAAGGATAGTAAGACCCGATGACAAGGAACAGGATTGCGGCCATAGTCATAGCCCTTACGGCAGTTGGCGCATCGAGTGTCGCCCAAGTGCAATATGACGGATATGCGCTTAAAGCCAATGTTGACGGCGAGACCGTATATCTTTACACCGATGGCACAACCCCACGCATAAGCGTCAGCCTCGCGGAGGCGGCCGATATTGAATGGCTCCACTCGTTTGACGGGCAGACTAATGACACAATCCACCAGACGACCGCCGCAAGTGACGAGATTAGCGTGACGAGCGAAGGACTATACACAGTGGTTGTCGGCGGGCAGGACAGAGGCCGCTCGTGGTGGCTCAGCCCGCACCCGGGCATGGTATCGTTCACAGTGGACTCGGCCGACTGCGAGGCCCTTTACGCCAAAGCGAAGTCGGAAGCGCCTGACGTCAGTTTCGGGGGGCATACACTTCGACAGGAGATAACATACCAATGGGAGCGCGGCGACGAGGCTCTCCTGACCACACGCGACACCATAGCCGAACTGACCGACATATATGGCGAAGGCCCGCTCACGCTTCGCGCGGTCAACCAGGCGTTTAACGAGATAGCCGTCACCGACAGTGTGTGGCCCATCGCACTGAAGGCGGCATATGAGATTGAGAGCCGCAAAGAGACGGCCGACAATGAGGCTACGGAGACGGGCGAGGCGATGTCCGCCCCAGCCGACGTGAGCTTCAAGAACAACAGCGAGGGGCGTTACACCGTGTGCGAATGGGAGATTGGCAAGACGGCCAGACTGTATGACCGGGAGCCCGTATATCAGTTTCAGAAGCCGGACACGTATACCATAACACTCACCATAACAAACGAAGAGACGGGCTGCGCAAGCTCAGACTCAAGCATGACCGTGACGATAACCGACGCCGCGCTCGAGTTCCCCAACGCCTTCACGCCAAACGGTGACGGCACTAACGACATTTTCCTGCCGTCTTTCCGCTCCCTGCGCAAGTATGAGCTTACCATCTACAACCGGTGGGGCAAGCGCGTCTTCACGAGCAACGACCCAACAAAGGGATGGGACGGCAACGAGCACGGCCGCGAGGCAGCCGCCGGAACATATTACTACGTGTCGACAGCCGAGGGTTATGAGAAAGGCGTGAGCTTCAAGCGCAAGGGATCCGTGACGCTCGTTCGGTAAGGCTCACGGACTGACGACCAGGGGACAAGAACCCGGACAAAGAGAACTGTAGGGAAAGAAGAACTCGACAAAAATGAGTGAGGAGAGCAAAAAGACTGCAGAGCAAGACGAGAACGTGGCGCGCCAGATGGTGCAGGAGATTATTGAACGCAACGCCACATGCCACAAAAGCGACGACGACGCGCAAATGATACGCAAAGCCTTCGAGCTGGCCAACGACGCCCATCGCGGGATGCGCCGCCGCTCCGGAGAGCTGTACATATTCCACCCCGTGGCCGTGGCCCGCATAGTGGCCGAGGAGATAGGGCTTGACGCGACGAGCGTGGCCGCAGCCCTGCTCCACGACGTGGTGGAGGACACGGAGCTGACGCTGCCCGACATAGAGCAGATGTTCAGCCCGAGCGTGGCCCACATCGTGGACGGTCTGACGAAGCTCGACGTGGTGATAGACCAGCACGAGAGCCTCCAGGCGGAGAACTTCCGCAAGCTGCTCGTGAGCATGATAGAGGACGTGAGGATAATCCTCATAAAGCTCGCCGACCGCCTGCACAACATGCGCACCCTCGAGTCCCTGCCCGACCACAAACGCTACCGCATAGCAGCCGAGACGCTCTACATCTACGCCCCCATAGCAAACAGGCTCGGACTCTACGCCATAAAGACCGAGCTTGAAGACCTTAGCCTAAAATATGAGCAGCCTAAGGCCTACCAGGACATCTACGACCGCCTGCAGACATTCAAGCGCGACTTCCAAGTGGTGATAGACAGCGTGATGGTGCCACTGCGCAAAAGGCTGGACGAGCGCGGCTACAAGTACGAGATAAAGGCGCGGACAAAGTCGATATACTCCATCTGGCGCAAGATGCAGAACAAGGGCGTGCAGTTCGAGGAGATATATGACATCATAGCCTCGCGCGTGGTGTTCGAGCCGAAGGAGGGGATGGAGGAAAAGACGCAGTGCTGGGACATATACAGCATCCTGACCGACCTCTTCCGCCCCAACCCCGACCGCCTGCGCGACTGGGTGTCCACGCCCAAGAGCAACGGATATGAGGCACTGCACACAACGGTCATGAGCCCCGAGGGGCGGTGGGTCGAGGTACAGATACGCTCGAAACGCATGGACGAGGTGGCCGAGCGCGGCCTGGCCGCCCACTGGAAATATAAGGGGGAGAAGGGCGACTCGGAGATAGACGCATGGCTTGAGGGGCTGAAAAAGATGCTCGACAACGCATCGCAGAACTCGATGGAGTTTATGGACGCGTTCAAGCTCAACCTCTTCTCGCAAGAGCTTATGATATTCACGCCTCACGGCGACACGCGCATGATGCCCGCCGGGTCGACGGCACTCGACTTCGCCTTCGCCCTCCACTCCAACCTCGGATTCCACTGCATCGGGGCCAAGGTGAACTACAAGCTCGAGCCGCTGAGCTACGTGCTCAAGAGCGGCGACCAGGTGGAGATAATAACGAGCGACAAACAGAAGCCCAAATACGAGTGGATTAACTTCTGCACCACGGCCAAAGCCAAGACATGCATCCGCGAGGCATTCCGCGAGTACCGCCACCAGACGATTGAGAAAGGCGAGCAGAAAGTGGCCGAAGAGCTGAGCAAGGTGAAGCTGAGCGTCAACGCCCGCATAATCCAGAAGATGCTGAGCCACTATCACTTCGAGAACAAGGACGACCTCTACTACAGCATAGGCGCCGGCACGACTAACGTCGACGGCCTCGAAAAAGCCCTGCGCCAGAACAGCACAAGCAAGTGGATAAAATTCTGGCATCTGACATTTGGCGACAAGAAGAAGACGAGCCTGCCGCAAGAAGAGGACGAGGATCACGACCTCGTGATGCCCAAAGGCAAGAACATAATCCTGAGCGACGATGACGGGCAGCAGAAGTACAACATAGCCACATGCTGCCGCCCGATACCGGGCGACGACATTGTCGCCTACATAGAGGACGACGGCTCCATGACCCTCCACTCCCGCACATGCCCCGAAGCTCTGAAACTGATGAGCAGCCAGGGCAACAGGATTGTCTCCGCCCAGTGGGAGAGCCACAAAGTGCTGTCATATCTCGTGGAGATTGAGGTGAACGGAATTGACCGGCAAGGCGTGGTGGCCGAAATCACAGGCTTGATAGCGAGTGAGCTTCACGTCAAGATGCGCTCAGTAAGTTTCGAGGGGCACGACGGCATCTTCGTAGGCTCGATATTGCTCTACACATATAGCGCGGCGGACCTGAACACCCTCATCGAGGCATTGAAAAAGGTGAAAGGCGTGCACAGCGTCAGCCGCAAGGAGACGAAGACGGACAACAAATAGACAAGACTCAGACAGATGAAATTCGAACTGCAACATACCGACCCGCGGAGCATGGCCCGCGCAGGCAAGATAACGACCGACCACGGCGATATTCTGACCCCGATTTTCATGCCCGTAGGCACGGTGGGGTCGGTAAAGGGACTCCACTTCCGCGACGTGGCCGACGACGCGAAAGCGCAGATAATACTCGGCAACACGTACCACCTCTACCTTCGCCCCGGCCGCGAAGTGCTTAAAGCCGCCGGCGGACTGCACAAGTTCAACGGCTGGACGCGCCCCATACTCACCGACAGTGGCGGATTCCAAGTATTCTCGCTCAGCGCGAACAGGAAATTCAGCGAGGAAGGAGTGACATTCCGCTCACACATTGACGGCTCGAAGCACCTCTTCACCCCCGAGAACGTTGTGGACACGCAGCGCATCATAGGCTCCGACATAATGATGGCACTCGACGAATGCCCACCCGGCGAGAGCGACCACTCGTACGCCAAGAAATCGCTCGACATGACGATGGCATGGCTGCGCCGCGGCATAAAGCACTTTGACGAGACGGAACCCCTGTACGGCCACAGCCAGACGTTCTTCCCAATAGTGCAAGGGGCGGCCCACCGCGACCTGCGCACCCGCGCCGCCACCGAGGTGGCCGAGCTGCAGCGCGAAGGCAACGCCATAGGCGGCCTTGCCGTTGGCGAGCCTACCGAGACGATGTACGAGATGGTGGAGCTGGTGAACGGAATCCTGCCCGCGGACAAGCCCCGCTACCTGATGGGCGTCGGCACGCCAGTGAACATCCTGGAGAACATCGCCCTCGGCGTGGACATGTTCGACTGCGTGATGCCCACGCGCAATGGGCGCAACGGAATGATATTCACAAGCGAAGGCGTCATTAACCTGCGGAACAAGAAGTGGGAGACCGACTTTAGCGAGCTTGACCCGAACGGCACGTCGTTTGTGGACCACTCATACAGCCGCGCATATGTGCGCCACCTCTTCGTGGCGGGCGAGATGCTTGGCGGCCTTATAGCCTCGGAGCATAACATAGCCTTCTACCTCGAGCTCGTGCGCCAGGCCCGCGAACACATCTTCGCCGGCGACTTCAGAGATTGGAAAGACGCGACCGTCAAGCGCATAGCGCAAAGGCTGTAGACCTACGCAACCCTTTTGGGGAAGGATAAGGGAGAATGTGCGGGAGATGCACTGCACACTTAGTTTAAATATTAAAGGCAAAGACGATGAAAACAAGGGTGATAGCCATTATATGCGCGGCTTTAGCGATGAGCGGCTGCGCCACGGTCAGCTACAAGACTACGGGTTTCGACGTACTGCGCCCGGCCGACTACACACTGCCCGCATGGGCCGACACCGTGCTGATGGTGAACAACGTCATCAACCCGGTTTGCAACGACTCGACGGTGCCTGTTGGCGACGCCGGCTTTGAGCGGAATATGGACACGTACATGCGCAGCGTCAGCACCGCGATGTTCAGAGAGATGGCCGCAAACTTCAACGAGAGCGGCTATATGCACTTGCGCTATATGCCCCAGCCGCAAAGGCTCACCGCCCAACTCATTGACAGCCTGCTGAAAGGCCACCCGCGCACCGTGCTACTCTCGCTCGACAATCTGGAGTGCAACTCCGCACTACGAGTTTCTGGTGGGGTGATGAATGAGGGTGACGAGATATGGGGATGCCTGGACATCGTGTCACGCACCACGAGCCACCTTTCACTGATAGCCTCGCCCTACTCCCGCATTGGACTCAACGAGCGCACCGACACGCTCATATTCTCGTCATGCGGCCCAACGACGGCCGAGGTCGTGAAGGGCTTCCCGATTCTCCTGACCAGATATAGGGAGCAGGGACGCGAGACGGGGCATCAGTACGCCTCCTGCCTCCTGCCGACATGGCAAAGGGTGTACCGCAGCATCTACGTGACAAACACGCAGGACATGAGAGCCGCCGCCGCATGGGTGGACAAAGACGACTGGGAAGAGGCCAAGAGCCTGTGGAACAGCATATACGACGGGAAGAGCAAGACGGCCGAGAAAGTACGGGCCGCCATCAACATGGCCACGGCGTTTGAGAGGGAGGACGAGCCGGTGGAGGCCTCAATGTGGGCATCGAAGGCATTGGACCTCATAGAGAAAGCCGACTCCAAGACAGCCAAGATTCTGGAACAGGAAAAAGCCCGCGCCGAAAGAATGTTCGAGTACCTGCTCGCACGCGCGAAGGAGAAACAGGCTCTCGACAAACAGATGAACTAAGGCAAAGGGCGAGCACCCCACGCATAAGAAAATCAGATGGCAGACAGAAGCCTGATTTACAAAGCGGCGGCCGTGGCGACAGCCTCACTGTGGCTCTCAGCGGCGACTGCACAGACAAACAAGACTCGCCCCCTGAACATTGACGCGGCGGCGACCATTGGCGCATATGCGGCAGACGCGGCGACCGGCAAGACCATATGGGCGTACAACGAGAACCTGTGGCTCACGCCAGCATCGCTGACCAAGGTGCTGACAACGGGCGCCGCCCTACAGGCCAAAGGCGCCGGCGCAAGGCTAAGGACGCGGATAGAACTGACGACTGAAGGAAATGGCTCATGCGCACTACGAATCATAGGGGAGTTCGACCCTACGACGAACTCATCGCGCTTTGAGCAGAACAGGCTTGAGGCTGTGGCCAAGCACCTGGCAGTCAAGCTGAAGAAGATGGGCATCGCATCAGTTGACTCCGTATGCGTCGACGACTCCCGCGAAAGTGAGGACGCGCTCAACCCCAAAATCCTTTGGGAGGACATGGGCAACTACTACGGGGCCCCGCCATCATGCGTCAACTATATGGACAACAGCACGAGCCTCTACTTCAGAACGCCGAACGCAGTTGGCAAAGAGTGCACCCTTGACTCAATAGTGCCAAACATTGAAGGGCTAAGCGTGTGGGCCAACGTGACAACGCATGCGTCAAACGCCGACGGGTGCACCGTGCGATGGCTCGGCAACGACTCCTGGCACGCCACTGGCAGCCTACCGCGCGGAAGAAAAGCGATGAGAGTGAGGAGCGTAATGCCCTACCCCGCCCTGCGGTACGCCGAGGCTCTTGCGGCGTCGCTCAAGGAAGACGGCATAGAGGTGAAGGGCGTCGGCACAGGCACACATAAGGCCGGGACTGAGGTCATGACCGTGGAATCGCCCACCATTGGCGAGATTGTGAGAGAGACTAACCACGAGAGCATAAACCTCTTCGCCGACGCGTTGGCAATGAACATGGCCTTGGGCAAAAAAAGCAAAGGCCGAATATCGTGGAGTGACGCCGCAGATGCCGTAATGAGCTTCTGGAAAGGGCGTTACGGACTTGATATGCATCTGGACGACGGCTCGGGACTCTCGCCACAGGGAGCGGTGTCGGCCAAGACGATGGTGAAAGCCATAAGCGCCATGCGCGGCAGCCGAGAGTGGGACGCATTCCGCGAGAGCCTGCCCATCGTGGGGCGCAGCGGCACAGTGAGCCAGCTTGGCGCAGGCCTTGCCGTGGCAGGTCACGCACGGGCCAAGAGCGGGACTATGACTGGTGTAGTGGCCTACGCAGGCGTGGTAAAGACGGCCAAGGGGCGAGACGTCACGTTCTGCATAATAGTGAACCACCATAAGGAAGGGACGTGGGCCGTCCGTACCGAGATAGGCAAATGGCTCAACAAGATATACAACGACTAAAGAAACGAGCGACGATGACAAGCGGGAAAGGAGTAAAAATAGCAAAGCGCATGGCACTGTGGGCGGTGGGCATCATAGCCTTCATCGTCGTGGCCATAGCGTTGATTGTCAATCTTGTGCTGACGAATGATCGGCTCAACCCCATCATCCAAGGCTACGCCCACGAATATCTTGACGCGGAGGTGGAGATTGGCGACGCCAACGGCGCGTTTTTCAGCACATTCCCCTACATAGGCGTGAAGCTGGACAGCGTGCGGATTCTCACCAACGCGTTTCACGGAGGGCCGACCACGCTCGCCGACCACGTGGAAGTGGCAGACAGCCTACGCACAAGGAGAGACACGCTGGCGATGATAAAAAGCGTGACAGTGGGCATCAACCTGGCAAAATACCTGCTCTCCGACAGCAGCAAACTCACCATAGGCCTCATAAAGCTCGACGAGCCGCACCTGCGCCTGCTGACCGACAGCGCAGGGCGGAACAGCTGGGACATTGTACGCCCGTCGGAAGCGGACGAGAGCGACACGACATCGTCGACGGAGGTCAGCGTCAGGCACATACGCATAAACAACGGCAGGATTGGCTACTTCAGCCGACCCGAGCAGACCGGCGTCTTCCTGGACAGCCTCAACCTGAGCGTCGACGGAACGGCGGGACTTGACAAGCTCGATGCCAACGTGGACCTCGACCTGCGGCGCACGAGCTTCGGCGTGAAGGACATCAGGTATATGAGGCGAATGCCGTTGGGAGTCAAAGGGCGGCTGCTCTACGACTCCGAGCTGAATAAATATCTTCTCAACGGACTGTGCGTGCGCATTGCCACGGCCGACATTGACTTGGACGGATGGGTTCGCCCCGACACATCGGGAGCGGAGATGGACATTGCGTACTCACTGGACACGCCAAGCGCGGAAAAGGTTTTCGCCGCGATACCTAAGAGCGTGATAAGCAGCCCGGTGGAAATAAAGAACGGCGGAGTCGGGATGCAAGGCCGCATAACAGGCCGGCTGTCGGACACTGAGATACCGCTAATCAGGGGCGAGGCTCACCTGGACAAGATTCACGCCCAATATATTGGCCGGCCGGACGACATAGAGGACATCACGGCCCAGTTCAACATGCTGGTGGACCAGACTCGCCCCGACTCGTCGTACGTCAACCTGGACATATTCCACTTCAAGGGAGGCAAGAGCGAGGTATCCGCCATTGTGAAAGTGAGCCAGCTGCTGACCGACGCCATGATGGACTGCCAAGTGAAAGCCCACGTGGACTTTGGCAACCTGCAACGCGTGATACCTTTTGACAACACGAAGATGAGCGGCGTGATGGATGCCGACATAAGCACCCACTTCTCGATAGCGGACATCAGGCAAAAGAACTACGGCAAAGCCAAACTTGACGGCACAATATCGGTCGACAAGATTTGCATAACGAACGACACTACGGGATTCGACCTCGACATAGACGCCAACCTGAAGATGAAGACCGACAGCAAGATATGGCTGACGAGCCGACTCGACAGGCTTGAGATAAAGGCCGGCGGGATGATGCTGAAGGCGAAAGACGGCGGGTTTGAGGCCGAATCGGCGTTTACGCAGGACACGCCCCACGTGGTGCCTATAGCGGGCAAAGTGCACTTGAACCGCATGTTCTTCAAGAGCGACTCGGTAGCCGTCTTCGCCAAGAACATACGCACAGACGACGTGATAGAGCCTGAGAAAGCCGACCCGCGCAAGCCAATGGCACGCCACGAGCTGCGCGTCGACACCATATTCGCTGGCATAATAGGCAACAGGGTTTTCTGCCACGACATCCGCGTAGCCGCATCGCAGGAGAGCGTGAACGACACGGCATGGCACACCCGCGCAACCATCGAATACTCCCATCTGGCCGCAAAACCAACGTTCTACGGCAAGCCCATAGCGACCGACAACTTCAAACTCACATTGGACGGAGACTCCGTCAACGTAAACCACGTCGACGTTCTGACCGGCCAAACGGGACTCCGCGCATGCGGCTACGTCAGCAACCTGTTCACTTCGCTGCGCAGCCGCAAACAGGTGACGCTCAACCTCAGTGTTGACGCTGACACCATAGACTGCGACGAGATAATGGCGAACATAATATACGAGAAGCCGGACAGCAGCCTGACGGCGGCAGCGAACGCCGCAATTGAGATGGACACAGCGGCAGCGGTGACTGTAGCGACGGAAGTGAACGCCACGGACAGCCTGCCAAACATGCGGCCACAGATGGTGCTCGTGCCCCGCAACATAAAACTCAGCGTATCGGCCAAGGCGAAGAGAATAAAATGGAACACGCTGAACATGAGCGACGTCGTCAGCGAGGTTCGCACCAAGGACGGGGCCGCCCAAGTGACCAACCTCAGCTTCAGGATAGGCGACGCGCGCTCGATATCCATAATGTCATACAGGGCATGGCCACACAGCGGCAAGGCCAGGGCCAACATATTCAGCCGATGGGAGAGAGCCGACATAAGCCTGCTCTCGACAGCGATGGGACTCGACACTGTCATTCCCGCCCTGAAGCCAATGAAAGGCAAACTCGACTGCTATATGGCCGCCGAAGTGGAGTTCGACAGCCTGATGAACATAGTGCTGCCGACAGCCCGCGCCTCAATTCACCTTGGCGGGCAAAAGCTCACGCTGATGGACAACGACAGCTTTAAGAAGATAGGCAAGAAACTGATGTTCAAGAACAAAGATAGAAACGTGATAGACACGCTATCGATGAACATACTGCTCGACTCAGGCAAGATTCAGGTGCTGCCGTTCGTGGTGAACATAGACAGGTACCGTATGGCATGCGGAGGCACGCAGGACTTGGACATGAACATGAAGTACCACATCTCGATACTCAAAAGCCCGCTGCCCTTCAAGGCCGGCGTGAACATAAGCGGCACGCCGGACAACTTCGACGTGGACATAACGACAGCCAAGCTAAAGAAACAGGCCAACCAGGCCACGATGGCGAAGAACGACACCCTGTCTCTCATGATGCGAATGTCGGTTCTCCGCAACAGCTACATCCTCTCTGGCCAGCCCATCCCGCCCTACATCCGCCAGATGAAAGGCTTGCAAGACAACCCTCGCTTCGCCATCGCCATCCAGGAGGACAGCGACACCGAGGAGAGCCTGCATGAGGCCGAGATGGCACGCCGCGCCGCGGCAGGGAAAGACACGACGGCCACGGCCGCCGACACTGCGGCTATGACGCCCTCAACCACGGCGAGCGAAAAATAAAAACGAGAAGTAAATGAACGTGAGGATAAGTGACGGCTGGAGGCGGCTGCTGCAGACGGAATTTGACGCTCCGTACTTCAAAGAGCTGACGGAGTTCGTGCGCCATGAATATCAGACCCAGACCGTGTTTCCGCCATCGGGGCTCATATTCAACGCATTTGACAAATGCCCGCCCGAGAAGGTGAAAGTGGTCATAATAGGCCAGGATCCGTATCACGGCGAGGGTCAGGCGATGGGGCTGTCATTCTCCGTACCCGAAGGGGTGAGAGTTCCTGCATCGTTACAGAACATCTATAAGGAGATAGAGCAAGAGACCGGCATCCGCCACGGGGCGAGCGGCGACCTGAGCCGATGGGCGGAGCAGGGCGTGCTGCTGCTCAACGCCACACTTACCGTCCGTGCGCATCAGGCCGCCTCGCATCAAGGGCACGGATGGGAACAGTTCACCGACAGCGTGATAAGCCAAATATCGAAAAACTTGAATGGGGTCGTATTCCTCCTCTGGGGCTCGTACGCGATACGCAAGGCGCAGCTGATAGACCAGACAAGGCACCTTGTGCTGACAGCGGCCCACCCCTCCCCCCTCTCGGCCTACAGGGGCTTCTTCGGATGCGGCCACTTCAGGCAGGCCAACGAGTACCTCGTCGCCACGGGTCGCACGCCTATTGAATGGTGATTAAACAGCGTTTGAACGGCATTTGAGCGTCTATCAGAAAAGCGCAGGCTGCCCGTCCTCATAAGACTGCGGATTGCGGAGGAGGCAGAAAGAGATGAAAGGGCAATCGGCGCAGCGTGGCGACACCGCAGTACACGTGTAGCGGCCGAAAAGGACGAGCCAATGGTGAGCCTTGGGCAATAGAGCCGCCGGGATATGGCGCACGAGCGTGCGCTCCGTCTGCTCGGGCGTCTTAGAGTTGAAGGTCAGGCCCAGACGGTTGGCCACGCGGAAGACGTGAGTATCGACGGGCATGGCGGGTTTGCCGAACGCCTCGATGAGGATGACGTTGGCGGTCTTACGCCCCACGCCCGGCAATTTTAGCAAGTCGGCCATATTATCGGGGACGCTCCCGTTGAAGTCGTCCACAATCATACGAGCCATGCCGACAAGGTATTGGCACTTTGAGTTGGGGTAGCTCACGCTTACTATCAAGGCGAGGACCTCGTCGGGCGAGGCCTTGGCGAGCGACCACACGTCCGGCCAACGGCGGAAAAGAGCGGGCGTGACCATATTCACCCTTTTGTCGGTACACTGCGCCGAAAGGATGACAGCCACGAGAAGCTCATATGAGTTGGAGAAAACGAGTTCGGAACGCGCGCCCGGCATCGCCACCTTGAAGTAGCCGAGGACGGCCTCGTATCGTTCGTCGACAGTCATAGCGGACTACCTACACCTCCTCGTTGAGGAGCGCAATGACGTCGGCGATTATACGCCCGTGGTCGAAAGCCAGCTCTGGCAAATCGTTCAGCGGGAACCACCGGGCCTCGGCGGCATCGTCGCCACCTCTGGCGTCGACGATGCGCGACACCTGAGCCGCGTAGGCCGCGCTAATGGTCCATCCGCGCGGGTCGCGCCCCGGGGCATCGTAGACTCCGATGAGAGCCAAGGAGTCTGTGTCCGGCACATTCACTCCTGTCTCTTCCGCAAGCTCGCGCTTTGCCGCCTCTACTGAGCTCTCTCCCTCGTTGACAAACCCGCCAGGCAAAGCCCAAGCCCCCTTGAAGGGATCGCCGCCCCTCTTGATAAGAAGGACGGAAAGGCCGCCGTTGCCGTTATCGGCCACAAGGACGGTGTCGGCCGTATAGGCGGGGCGCGGGTATTTGTATGTGTAATCGCTCATGGGACAAAAGAATCAGTGGAAAAGTGAGTTTAAAAAGAAAAGCCTGCAAGACTTGAAGACTTGCAGGCTTGTTAATGTAGCCGATAAGAGAATCGAACTCTTATTGCCAGATTGAGAATCTGATGTCCTAACCGTTAGACGAATCGGCCGTAGGATTGTTTTTCCTTTGACGGTGCAAAGGTAGCGTGTTGATTTTTATTGTGCAATAGGCAGGAGGTTTTTTCTTTGGAAAATTGGAGGGGAGGGGGGGCGTAGAGAGGATGATGAGGCATTGCAGCCCTCATCATCTCGCACGGCTCTGTGGGCTTTTTTTCATTGGTCAGCACATAGAAATCTTGCTTCACCACCTCTTTAAGCGGTTTCACCATTGCCAAGCGTTCCGCGCTCACGGGTATCTCGCGGCAAGAGTTCTTTGTCTTGGGCGTGTTGACGACAAGCTCCGTATGCTTATGTTCGCCCTCTACGAAGTACATCAGCTTCAAAGATATAGATGGTTATGCGGTAAGCGACCTTCTGTCAGTTTACGCTTGCGGGGCATGGCAACAGCTCCGTGCGGAATGAGTTTGCCCTTCTGAACAGAGTCCCAAAGTACAGCATCAGTTAGCGATAAGTTTCTATTCTCCAGCAGTAACAAACTGGTAGCGTCAAAAACAACATCTGCCGATGTTGTTTTGTCAGAATCAGGCATTGGTAGATAATGCTCATATTCTCGACGCCGCGCTTGTCGGCCACAAACAAACCGGCCGAGCCTCTCGCATCGGAGAGTCCCGGCCGGCTCAATGTCCATCTTTATGGCGGATTGCGCTACATGGCGAACGTGTTGAAACCTCCGTCCACCACGGCCACCGTGCCCGTCACGAACTTCGCCGCGTCGCTTATCAGGTAGTGTATGGTGCCGCAAAGCTCCTCGGGTTCGCCCATGCGTCCGAACGGCGTCTGGCGTATCACGTCCTGGCCGCGTTGCGTGAACGTGCCGTCGGGGTTGGTAAGCAGTGCCCTGTTCTGCTCCGTTATGAAAAAGCCGGGGGCTATGGCGTTCACGCGTATCCCCTCGCCAAATTTCTTAGCGCACTCCGTGGCCATATAGGCCGTGAAGTTCGAGATGCCGGCCTTGGCCGCCGCATAGCCGCATACGCGCGTCATCGGGCGGAACGCCGCCATCGACGAGAAGTTAACCACGCTGCCCTTGCCCTGCGCCACCATTGGCTTCAGGAACACCTGCGTCGGGATCACTGTGCCAGTCAGGTTCAGGCTCAGCACCTTCTGGAACTCCTCCGGTTTGAGGTCGAAAAAGTTCTGGTCGGGGGCTATCGTCGCGCCGGGCATGTTGCCGCCTGCCGCGTTGAGCAGCGTGTCCACCTTGCCGAAGCGGGCGACTATGGCGTCGCGTACTGACTCCATCTGCTCCACGCTCATCACGTCGCCTTTGTAGAACTCTGCCTCGCCGCCCGCCTTGGCTATGTCGGCGACCACGGCCTCGCCCACCTCGGCTTTCCGCCCAATGATGGCGACCTTGGCCCCGTTCTCAGCCAGATATTTGGCGATGCAACGCCCCAATACGCCCGTGCCGCCCGTTATGACGACCACTTGGCCATTGATATCGAATAAGTTAGTCATTACCGTGTCTTTTAATGTCTCTATTGGTTAATACAGCCCAGGCTGCTTATATTCTATCCCAAGCTCATTGTCGACCGTGGCTATGATGCCCTGCACCTGCCCCAGGGCGAACATCCGCCCCAGGAAGCTGTAGCCCGCGTTGTAGCCGCGGCTCTCGTCGCCAAGCATCGTCATCCCGTGGTCCACGCGCATAGGCAGCGACGGGTCGGCCTTCTCGAAAATCCTCACCAGCTCTATGAGGTTGGCTCGCCCTCCCAGGTGGCTCGCCTCGGTGAAGTCGCCGTTGGGGAATATGTGGCACGAGCGCAGGTGAACGAACGATGTGCGCTTAGCGTATTTGCGGGCCAGCGCCACGACGTCGTTGTGTGCGCCCGCCGACAGCGAGCCTGCGCAGAACGTCAGGCAGTTGTGCGGATTATCCACGGCGTGGAGGAACCAGTCGATGTCGGCGTCGCGCGTCACTATCCGGGGCAGACCCAAAATCTGGAACGGCGGGTCGTCGGGGTGGACGCACACCCTTATGTCATATTCGTCGCATGTGGGCATTATGGCCGCGAGGAAGTAACGCATGTTCTCCCTCAGCCCGTCGGCCGTAATACCGTCATAAAGGCTGAGCAGGTTGCGGAATATCTCCACGGGATGCTCGTCGTCCTCCTTTATGTTGCCCGAAACGAACCCCTGCGTCTTCACTATTATAGTATCCACGAGGTTGTGGTCGTCAGCGGCGGTCATAGTCTTCTTCAGTCTCTCCACTTCCTCCACCACGCTCTCCGGCCATGACTTTTCCGCGCCTGGCCGTTTCAGTATGCAGATGTCGAAGTACGCGAACTGCGCATGGCTGAAGTAGAGGTTGCTCGTGCCGTTGGCGTTGGGGTGCAAAAGGTCGGTGCGTGCCCAGTCCAGAACCGGCATGAAATTGTAACAGACGTTCTTGACGCCTTCGAGGGCAAGATTCTTCAGGCTCTCTTTGTAGTTGTCTATCAGCCTGTCGCGATCCGCCCCGCCGTATTTTATGGCCTCGCTCACGGGCAGGCTCTCCACCACGGACCACCGCATCCCGTAGCTCTCTATGTATGTCCTGAGGTCGCGTATCGCCTCGCGGGTCCATACTTCGCCATTAGGCACGTCGTGGAGGGCTGTCACGATGCCTTCCACGCCTATCTGCCGCAGCATGTCGAGCGTTATCTTGTCCTTTTTGCCAAACCATCGCCACGTTCTTTCCATCTTAATATGCTATGGTTAAATGTGTTGTACGTCGTGCGCCGACCTCTGGCCTCGCGCTTTCATCGGCGGCAAATATAGGTAAACGAACTGAACGAACAATGTCTTTCGAAACAAAAATTAAGGCAAAGAAACACATCCGTGTCCCTCTGCTCGCCCGCTTCACTGGTCCGGAAGCCATTGGTGAAAATCCGATGTTTTGACTGTGCGAGGGCACGGCAAACGCGTTAGCTTTGCCGAGCGTGAAAGACAAAGGGTGAAACCCAACGCCAAAAATCATTATATTAGCCCCGCAAGGGCGGACAGCCCCCTCTTCCATTAACGCTCTAAGCCTCAAATCATATGAACACTAACGACAAGATTATAAAGCTACGCGAGCTGATGGCTCTCTACCGAGTCGACGCCTTCATTGTCTACACCTCCGACCCCCACAACAGCGAGTACCCTGCCGACCACTGGAGGTTCCGCGAGTACGAGAGCGGGTTCAACGGCTCGGCCGGCACGCTTGTCGTTACGCGCAACCATGCCGGGCTGTGGACTGATTCGCGCTATTTTATCCAGGCCGAGAAGCAGCTCCGTGGCTCGTGCGTCGAACTTCACAAGATGTTCACGCATGGCGTGCCGGACTATGTCACTTACCTCACGTACCTCCTCCCCTCGGGCAGCACGGTGGGCGTGGACGGCTTCACGCTCACCATGCAGGAGTTCCGCAACCTACGCCACAAGCTCGGCAACTTCGGCATCAATCTCAACATCAAGCTCGACTTCGCCTCCGAGCTTTTCATCCAGAGGCCGGCTCTCCCGTCCGACGAGGTGTGGCTCGTCCCCAAGGAGTTCGAGGGTCTCACTCGCCGCCAGAAAGTTGAGGCTGTGCGCGCCGAGATGAAAAAACTCGGGGCTACGCACTACCTCGTCTCGGCTCTTGACGATGTTGCGTGGGTCACCAATATGCGCTGCTCCGATGTCGAGTTCAACCCGGTCTTCTACGCCTACATGGTCATCACTATGGACGAGGAGCATCTCTACATCGACCCGCACAAGCTTACCACTTCCATCAGCAAACAGCTTGAGGCCGACGGGCTTACCCTCTCCCTCTATGAGCACTATGAGCGCAACCTTGGCAACATGCCCTCCAACGCCCGCGTCTTCTACGACCCCGACCAGCTCAATTCGCGTTGCGCTCTCGCCATACCCTCCGAGTGCATCAAGGTCGAGGGGCGCAGCATCATCAGCCACCTCAAGGCCATAAAGTCCGACTTCGAGATTGCCAACATACGCCGTGCCCATGTGCGCGATGGCGTGGCCCTCGTCAGGTTCGCGCGCTATCTTACCGAGCGCGTCGGCCGCGAGAGGCTTACCGAGCTCGGCCTGTGCGAGCGTCTCTCTGCCGAGCGTGCCAAGCAGGCCAACTACCTCTCTGATTCTTTCGGCACCATAATGGCCTACGGCTCCAATGCCGCCATTGTCCACTACGAGCCTACCATCGAGAGCAATGCCGATGTCGAGCCGCGCGGACTCCTGCTCATCGATTCCGGCGGGCAGTATGCCGATGGCACAACCGACATCACGCGCACTTTCGCCCTCGGACCAGTCACTGACGAGGAGCGCCTCCACTATACGCTTACGCTCAAGGGCACGATAGGTCTCGCCACGTCGGTCTTCCCCGAGGGCACGCGCGGCACTCAGCTCGACACGTTCTGCCGTCAGGCCATGTGGAGCTACGGCATCGACTATGGCCACGGCTCCGGCCACGGCGTTGGCTACTGCCTCAATGTCCACGAGGGTCCGCAGAACATCAGCAAGAAGCCAATCGACGTGCCAATCGAGAAGGGCATGCTCACTTCCGACGAGCCGGGCATCTATGTCGAGGGCAGCCACGGCGTCAGGATAGAGAACCTCACCATTTGCGTCGAGGCCAAGAGGACGTCTTTCGGCACTTTCCTCGCGTTCGATACGGTCACGCTTTTCCCCATCGACACGGCGCCCATTATGGTGAATCTCCTTACCCCTCACGAGGTCCAGTGGCTCAACGACTACCATGCGAAGGTCTATGAGGCTCTCAGCCCTCACCTCGACGGCGATGACCTGGAGTGGCTCCGCAAAGCCTGTCAGCCCATCGGCGAGTGAGTCCCATACTTATTCTTAATCGTCCATTCCCATCGTCCAAAAATTTCCTTCAAAACATATTAATCACCCCGAATGGCTCTACAGGACAAACTTGACGAGATAGACCGCAAACTCCTGCGCCTTCTTCAGGAGAACTCGCGTCAGACGGTCAAGGAGCTTGCCGCCGAGGTCAGCCTTACCGTCACGCCAACTTTCGAGAGGCAGAAGAGGCTCGAGCGCGACGGCTTCATCAAGAGGTACACGGCCGTGGTCGACTATCAGAAGCTCGGCAACAGCGTCATAGTGCTTTGCAACATCAGGCTCAAGCAGCATACGCACGACCTTATCCAGCAGTTCATGGATACGGTCCAGGATATCGAGCAGATCACCGAGTGCTACAATACCACGGGCGACTTCGATTTCCAGATAAAGGTCTACGCCCGCGATATGCAAGCCTATCAGGACTTTATGCTGAACACTCTCGGCAACATCGACTGCATCGGTAGCCTCCACAGCGTCATCGTCATCGGCGAGATTAAGAACTCGCACGTCATTCCCGCACCCTCTATCTGATTGCCACATTGCGTTCGTTGTACTATTTTTGAACCATGATACACGAATACAAGAGAAAATTAAGCAACCGGCTCCTTACTCCGATTCAGCATTTCATGCGGCAGGAGAAGTCGAGCGGCATAGTGCTCGCCACGGCCGTCGTGCTCGCGCTCGTCCTTTCCAACTCGCCACTCCGCGAGTCCTACTTCCACTTCTTCGAGCAGCACTTCGGCTTCCTGTTAAATGGCGAGTCCTATTTCAATTTCAGCCTTGAGCATTGGATCAACGACGGCCTGATGTCGTTCTTCTTTTTTGTCGTTGGTCTCGAACTCAAGCGCGAGTTTATCAGTGGCGAGCTGCGGCAAGTCCGCAAGGTAATCATGCCTGTCGGCGCGGCCGTTTTCGGGATGGTTGTCCCATCGCTCATCTTCCTGGCGTTCAATGCGGGCACTCCCACGGCCTCCGGCTGGGGAATCCCTATGGCCACCGACATCGCCTTCGCCCTTGCCGTTGTCTATATGCTTGGCGACCGTGTGCCGCTCTCGGCCAAGGTCTTCCTCACCACGCTCGCCATTGTCGACGACCTCGGCTCTGTCCTTGTCATAGCCCTCTTCTACACGTCGCAGATTTCTGTCGCCAACCTCGCCATCGGCGTGGCGTTCCTTCTCCTGCTCTTCGTCGCCGGGAAGCTTGGCGTCCGAAATGTCTGGTTCTACGCCATCGTCACCGTGGCCGGTGTCTGGTCCTCTTTCCTCATGTCGGGCATTCACGCCACCATTGCCGCCGTGCTTGCGGCCTTCATGGTTCCCGCCACGCCCGCCGTCACCGAGTCCTCTTTCCTCGACAGGCTGCGCCGCCTCATCTCCGACTTCGAGGGCGCGGAGCGGAACCAGTTCCCTACTCTCGAGCGCGAGCAGGTCGAGATTGTCTCCGAGGTCAAGAACACCGCGACGGCCGCCGTGCCGCCGCTGCAACGCTTCGAGCATAGCCTCCATCCCGTCGTCTCGTTCGTCATCATGCCCATCTTCGCCCTCGCCAATGCGGGCGTCGCTTTTGTCGATATGGATCCCAGTGTAGTCACCGCCAACGGTGTGGCGCTTGGCGTCATGGCCGGCCTCCTCATCGGCAAGCCGGCCGGCATACTCCTCTCGGTCTGGATTATGAAGAGTCTCCGAATCGGCAGCCTCTCGCCTGAGATGAATTGGCGGCGCGTGGCCGGCCTTGGCTTCCTCGCCTCTATTGGCTTCACCATGTCCATGTTCGTCACCACCCTCGCTTTCACGTCGCCCGAGTGCCACGTTCAGGCCAAGGTCGGCATTTTCGCCGCCTCGCTCCTCGGTATGGCCATTGGCTATGCGCTCCTCAAGGGTGGCAAACCTGCCGAACAGATGACCGCCGACGAAGAGGGACTTGGTTGAGCGAAGGCGGAGCAAATGCGCTTGCCCAGCAAAGAAACGAAGGGCGCAGTCTTGTTAGAGTACGGCGGCGACCCTGTCCCTGGCAAGCATGTGAACTTGCTGGATAGACAACCTTTCAAACGCCTTTTAAATGGCATTTAAACGGCGCGCGAACTACAAATATCTGTGGTTTGCGCGTCGTTTTTTCTTTGGCGTGTATGCTGACTTTGAGTGCGGGTCGCAGATTCCGCAACCTTATGTGGGGCAATCAGGAGAAGACGGTTGCCCAACTTGAGAAAAAAGCGTTGTGGCCGTTTGCGGTGTTGGCCACCTTCGCTGCAGAGCCTGCGACGCCTTGTGGCATTTCGCCATTAAGGAGCTTGAGCGGCAAGTCCACCCGTCTCTTATCCTCGTTTATGGCCAGAAAGTCGACATGCCTGGTGTTAAAACCCCCGTTCAATTTATCCCCAATTTCATACGTAAACGCTTCAGAAGCAATGAGTACAAAAAATAAACTATGGCCCGCCGACGTCGCCCTCTTTGAAAGCATGGCGGGCAACTACGTCTCGGAAAATGAACGCTTCTTCTTCGAGACCCTTAAAGATAAGGAGGAGAACCTCTTTACATGTGCTGGCGAACTGTTCCTCTTCGAGACCGACACCCCCGACCTCATATACTTTGTCCGATATGACTACGATGAGTTTGTTGTGGGTCACGGTACGGAGGGGCATTACTCCCCAGAGCATCATGTCCAATGTCTTGCTGACGCACTCAATGCTAATCTGAAAGAGCTCGGTTACATCGACCGTGATATTACATTCCTTGAGTGGCTGCGCGAGAGGGACTATAGTTGCATCCGCTATGACCATAACTATGACGATTTATAACCATGGGCTGCGCAAGAAAATTTAATGTCTCTGGCGGGTTCGCCGAATATCTCTACGAGACTATCGGCGATGTGAGGATTGTCAATGGAGTACACGCCAAAGTTGTCAAACTAAAAACTGACGAGTCGGGTACTCATTCAAGCCTTCCACAGTACGCAAATACGTCCGATATGTACCTCAGGCTTGGTTATGACGGCGTACCATGTCAGGCCAAGCTCTACGTGAGTAGGCGGATGTGCATCGATTTCGATTGGGGTCACGACCACAAGAATCCCGATGGCAAGTCTTTCCCCAAAGGCGTTGTGCATATCCAGACTTACTCTGTCAATTCTGACGGGACGGTGATAAGGAACTCAGACAATGCCCGCTTCATGAGTGAACGCGAGATTAACATGTACGGCGATGTCCTGATGGCATTCAACCCGCACATTAAGTTCCGTCCCTGACGGGCCTCCGCAAAATAAAACGGCGCGCGAATCACAAATATCTGTGGTTCGCGCGCCTTACTTGTATCGGGTGAGCGTGAGCGTCTTCCTGCCATGCGTCAGTAGTCAGACGGTGCCGCTCTTTCTGTGCAGTGCGGGGTTAGAAGTAGTTGATGTCGCTCTTGTCGGTGTCATCAATGCGCTTCTTTTGTTGCTCCGACTCCGGCATGCAGACGAAGTCGTTGAATGTCGGCTGTGCGGAGGCTTTCTCCGTGTCGCCCTTGGCGATGCGGTTGCCGGTAGGGGTGTTGAATGAGAAATACCCCTCGGTCTTGTTGGTACTCTTTTTCATAGGTCTGGTGTTTTATGTGTTAATTTGTCTGCCGCCATCGGCGGGGGAAAGCTCTTCTCTCCGCCTCTGACACTTTCTTATACGCACTCCTTTAAGCTATTGTTTGCCTTTATTTGAGATTTTTTAGAAAAATCTTTCTATAGGCGAATGCAAGCCTCGTCTCAAAGCGGTTCTCTTTTAAATAACTCTGTTTTAAACAACCTTGTTTAATACTGGGCTGTTTAATGCTTTCGCGTACGCAAAGAGCCTAACTATGAAGATGAATATGGAAGCGCCTTTTGTTTTCGGAGTAAGAGTGGAGGGAGATGCTTTTACCGACCGTAAAGAAGAGACTAACCGATTGAAGGCCAACTTTATGTATGGGGTGAACACGATATTGATTTCTCCTCGTCGTATGGGCAAGACTTCATTGGTTGACAAGGTGTGCTCATTGGCCGAAAGCGACGACCTTAAGATTGCCCGCATAGATGCTTTCGGCTGCCGGTCGGAGAGTGATTTCATCAACGCCTTTGCCACGGCCGTCGTCCGAGCCACGTCCGACAAGTGGGAGGGGTGGATTGAGAATGTAAAGCGGTTCTTAAGCCGGGTTGTGCCAAAGATTAGCTTCGGGCAGGATCCTCTTAATGATTTTTCTTTGTCGTTGGAATATAATGCTGGCAGTCAGGCGGTCGAGGAGGTTCTGAGACTGCCGGAGGAGATTGCCAAGTCAAAGGGCTGTCGCGTTGTGGTGTGCATAGATGAGTTTCAGCAGATAGGAGATTTCGCTGATTCCCTGTCTTTCCAAAAGACGCTTCGCGGCGTTTGGCAGTTGCAGAGCCATGTGTCTTATTGCCTGTATGGCAGCAGAAGATACATGATGGAGCAGATGTTTGAGAGTCAGAGCTATCCTTTCTACCGTTTTGGCGATTTGTTCTACCTTGACAAGATAGGTGAGGATGATTGGGTGGCGTACATCTGTCAAAGGTTCGAGTCCACGGGCAAGCATATATCAGAGGAGCTGGCCCGCTCAATCTGCCAGGTGACGGATAGATATTCTTCCTATGTGCAGCAGCTGGCTTGGCTTGTCTGGCTGCGCACAGCCGAATCCGCCTCGGCCTCCTCTGATGATGTCAGCTATGCCATCGACCGGCTGCTTGACGCAGGCGAGCCGCTGTTCGTCCAACAGACCGAAAGCCTCTCCTCCTACCAGATGAATTTCCTCCATGCGCTGGCTAACGGTATCAGCACCGGGTTTATGCAGAGCGCGGTGTTGAATGGCTACCGTCTGGGCACTGCGGCCAATGTCACCCGGTTGAAGCGTTCCCTGATAGAGAAGGATCTGGTCTCCATCGTCGGGCCTAAGCATTTGGCAATCAGCGATCCCATATTGGCTTTGTGGCTTAAGAGGAGGGTCTGGCGCGAATAGCGGTGGCGGCTCCGGCAGTTTCACGGCGCCCGCCGCGCTCCGCCTATTTCTCGTAGTCCCTCTTCCGCTTGGGGTTCATCGGGAACCACCCTTTGCGCACGCGCTCCCGCTGCTCGAAGACTTCGAGTATCGACCAGAACGACGAGAACGACACGACCCCCAATATGGTCGACGCCACAAAGTTCTCCACGAACAACGATATGGCAGCGAACGCCACGCCCGCCACGGCGAACGCCCACCAGCACTTCACGCCCAGATAATACTCAGCCTTTATCACTATCGGGTGGAACAAGCCTATCACGAGAAATGTGCATGCCCCGAGTATGATGCCGCCAAAATTTAATTCCATCCTGTTTCTCTTTTTTATCCTGTAAACTTAAAATGCCGCATATTGCCTCACCCACTCGAACAGAGCCACAGCCGCCGCCTGGCTTACGTTCATGCTCGTGTCCGGCCCAGTCATCGGGATGTAGGCCCGCCGTGCGCACAGGCCGAGCACGCCGTCCGACACGCCGTGAACCTCGCTGCCGACAACGAGCGCGACCCTCCGTGGGAGCGGTGCCGCATATAGGCTCTTGGAGTCGGGCGTCGTCTCTATGGCCACGAACTCGTAACCTTCGGGCACCGCCAGTTTTAGGGCCTCCGCGCCGTCTACTCTTTGGAGGGTCACGTAATCCCACGCCATGCATGCCGTTTTCCGTATCTTGCTCTCTTTCATGTCGCCCGCCCCTACGAGGCATACCATTTTGCACCCCACGTTGGCGGCGAGGCGTATCAGCGCGCCGACGTTTTCGGGCGTGCGCAGCCCGTCGGCTATCAGTATTGGCGCGTCCGCGGGGGGAGCTATGCTGCCCGGCCGGAACAGTTCGCGCGAGTCGTTGTTCTTCACCAGTTCGGGTCGTTTTCTAATTCGTCATTGTGAGTGGGTGGGGGCGAACCTCGCATGGGGTCTCGCCCGCCACCGCAAAGTTACTCAAATCAAGGGCGGGACGGGATTATTTGACTAAATTCGCTTCCGATAATGTCATTTTGCAAGACTCCGATAATGCCCGAGCCGCCCTCCCTCGGCCGGGTCTCTTAATACCCCCATATGGCAAAAAGTTATGCTATAATTGGTGTCGGCGGTGTCGGCGGCTATTTCGGCGGCCGCCTCGCTAAGGCCGGCTACGATGTCCGTTTCCTCTTCCGCTCCGACTACGACTATGTCTGCGCCCACGGACTGACCGTCAAGTCGCACGCTGGCGATTTCTATCTCCCTTCGGTGCAGGCCTTCGACTCCGCCGAGTCCATTGGCCAGGTCGATGTCGTAGTCGTCTGCCTCAAGACTACCAGTGAGGGCCTCCTGACCAAGCTGCTGCCCCCGCTGCTCAAGCCCTCCTCGCTCGTCATCCTTATCCAGAACGGCATCGGCGTCGAGGCCGAGGTGGCGAGGCTCGTACCCGGCGTCATGCTCGTGGCCGGCCTTGCTTTCATCTGCTCTGCCAAGGCGGGACCTGGGCTTATCGACCATCAGTTCTACGGCAATGTCAACCTCGCCCCGTTCAACCTCACCCCCTCGGGGCATGAGATGCTCTCCGAGGTGGCCGAGGAGTTCATGCGGGCGGGCATCCCCAATAAGATTATGGACTACGCCATCGCACGTTGGAAGAAGGCCGTGTGGAATATGCCGTTCAACGGCCTGTCGGTCGTCCTCCGTTGCCAGACGGATGTCCTTGTCGCCGACCCGGCCGTGTCGCTCGTGCGCAGCCTGATGGCCGAGGTTGTCGCGGCCGCGCGTGCGTGCGGGGCTCCCGACTTGCGCGATGAGTTCATCGAGACGATGGTAGAGTCGACACGGCAGATGCCGCCCTATTCGCCTAGCATGAAGCTCGACTACGACTTCCACCGCCCCATGGAGATCGAGTTCCTCTACCGCCGGCCCATTGCCATGGCCGGGGCCGCGGGTGTCGACATGCCCATGATGCGGATGCTCGAGCGTCAGCTCACGGCCATCGAGGAGGCCAAACTCTGACCGTTCGTCCCCTTTTTTGCCCCATCTCTTCCTCTTAAAACGATTTTTGAATAACTTTACGTTTGTTCGTAGTTCTCTCTGCGCCCACCCATTGCCCGTCAATGCCGAGGCTCAATCCCCAGGTCTCCCCATTGCCCCAAAACGGTTGGTGTAGTGGACTCGGGGAGCCAACTTTCCAACCCCATAAAAACTGAGAATTAGAACAAAGTAACCGGAATAATGACAACGATTATGAAGAAAAACGTGTCGCTTGGTGTCGATATTGGTGGCACCAACACGGCCATCGGTGTGGTTGACGCTGAAGGCAACGTCCTCGTCAAGACCAACATCTCAACCCCTAAGCACGGCGACGCCCAGCAGTACGTCATCGAGATGTCGCAGGCCATCCGCAACCTTATCTCCGACGTCAAGAAGCTCAACCCCGATGTCGAGTTCGCTGGCATCGGCCTTGGCGCCCCTAACGCCAACTACTACAAGGGCACCATCGAGTACGCGCCCAACCTCTCGTTCAAAGGCATCGTGCCTCTCGTCGACCTGCTCAAGGCCCAATTCCCTGAGATGCCCAAAATCGTCATGACGAACGACGCCAACGCCGCCACGATGGGCGAGATGGTCTATGGTGGCGCCAAGGGCATGAAGAATTTCGTCATGTACACGCTTGGCACTGGCGTCGGCTCGGGCATCGTAGTAGACGGCAAGCTCGTCTATGGTCATGACGGTTTCGCTGGCGAGTGCGGCCACACTATGCTCGTCCCCGGCGGACGCATGTGCGGATGCGGCATCCGTGGCCACCTCGAGGCCTACTGCTCCGCCATCGGCATGAAGCGCACGGCCTTCGAGCTTATGGTAGAGTACAACGCCACCGACAGCCTCCTCGCCGGCAAGTCTTTTCAGGAGCTGGAGAGCAAGGATATCTACGACGCCGCCGTCAAGGGCGACGCCATCGCGCTCAAGGTGTTCGAGATCACGGGTGACTACCTCGCCCGCGGCATGGCCGACACCATCTCCCACACCAGCCCCGAGGCCATCTTCCTCTTCGGTGGCCCTACTGCGGCCGGCGATTTCATCTTCGAGCCCATTCGCAAGAACCTCGACAAGTACCTACTCCAGATTTTCCGCGGCAAGTGCAAGATTCTGCCCTCGTCGCTCAAGAGGGGCGACGCGGCCATCGTAGGCGCTTCCGCCCTCGTCATGTAGCTATTTGTCGCTGCGCCATCGGATAGCGCATCCCCATGAGTCAGGCTGCCTAAGGTTTCCGCCTTTGGCAGCCTGATTTGCTTTTTGCGCTGCCCCACTTCTTTTTGTGACAGGAGACCACAAATTATCCCGGGCGAGTTCTGACCATAGGAAAAAAGGATAAGAAATTGCGTGACCTATTATGCGCTTGAACTCGAAAGCGGCGAACGCCTGTGGGTGGAGTCCCTTAATCGTACCCGCTGGCGTCAGAACGAGTTTCAAGTTCCCAACCAGATTTCTGTTGAGGAAAGGAAGAAATGCCGTTATGACGTAACGATACGTATCAATGGTTTGCCTTTGGCGCAGATAGAGTTGAAGCGCAGGGGCGTGGAATTGAAGCAAGCCTTTTCGCGCGGCGCGAGGCCGCCGAGTGCGCCTTCGCCGGCCCCGGCGCCT
>JBJEGU010000052.1:0-39695 GCA_051875415.1 Marinilabiliaceae bacterium | reverse complement strand
ATAAATTAAGCTATCATATACCAATAATTTTCACCTATTTCAAAACAGCTTCTGAATACATTTGTCGTACTGTCATAGATAAGACATTCTTGATCTGACTGAGACTTCAGAATTAGCACTTCGTTATCGCATCGGTAGGTAAAGTCTGCGGATGTCTACGCTCTTTAAGGGCGTGGAATGGGAAGTTTCTGTCTGATGCGGGCTGTGCTAAGCCTTGATGTCACTCACCACTCTGCGCCCTCTTTTTTATTACAATGGGCTATTTGAATAGCCTTCGTTATCTGCAATATTCGAATATGGCTAAGCAGAGTAAGTTGAGAATAAGCAATAATGAGATTGCGCATTTGTCCAATGCTTCAGAATATGAGTTTCCTAAGTATGCAACGCAAATCCTTAACTTGGTTAATGGCAACGCCCAGGGGACTATACCGCACGTTGTAGGGCAAATGTCGGACTTGATTCAGGAGTTTGAGGGAAAATCACTTCAAGATTGGATTGAATGGTATAGCAGAAAACGACCAGATGCAATACGGGTTGCAACAGACAAGATTTATGCTAAGTTTCTTGAAATGAGGAAGGCAGCAGAATCAATAGACAGGAATATGATTGAGGATCGGGTTAAAGACCTTGTCTATAATAAGACATACTGCGGACCAAAATTTCAGGGTGCAATAATAGCCTTCTTGGCGAAGAGGATCGAAAAGCCGTGGAGATTGGCAAACAAAGACGAGGAGAATGACGGTATGAGACGGTTTCATCGGGGAGACAGCCGTTCAGGTGAAGCCTTCCTCATATAAGTTAGAAGCTCATTTGCCGGAAAAAATTGACGCTCCAATAGTTTTCTACGTCAAGAGGAAAGATGGGGTTGACATTGAATTTGATGCTGATGCATTCTGATGATAAAGACGCCAGTCTTATACGGCTTCGAACAGAGTTCCTTTGGTCAATATAGGTATTTCTGGAATGGACTCGTCAATAAAATAGTCGGAGTCATATTTTATATTTTCGCCCGACTCAACCTGCCTGACATCTTTAAGGTAGTGTAAGACAAGATCGGTTTCCTGTCCTGTCATGACTTTGCAACCCAATGTTGGATTTTCATATTTGACCTCTTTCCCTGCCTTCTCTCTATCTTTTAAAAAGTCGATGTGTCGTTGATACCTATTGCGGGTTATCGCATTGCACTTGTCTATATTGATCGAGCCGATAATATTCTAAGGAGGGGTCTGAGTAAAGGATCAATTTCATATCCTACACTGTTTCGCTCTAATAAGATTGACGCTATAGCTGTTGTCCCTAAGCCGAGGAATGGATCCAAAACAATGTCATCTTTTTGAGAGAACATACTGATTAGGCGGTATTGAATTTCCAAAGGAAACGAAGCATTCCTTAGCCGCGATGGTGCGTTGTCTATAACCTGTTTCACGCCGTTAATTTCCCATACGTCGGAAAACCACACATTACGTTCCTCCCCAAAGTACGAACTCTTTCGGCTCATTATACGTACGTTTACCGCCTTTTCTGAAAATCAGAATCCATTCATGCTCTAATGTCACATAGGCTCCGCACGGGAGCATGCCACTTCCCATAAATTTGTTTGGCGCATTAGTCGCTTTACGCCATAATATATTAGGAAGCCCTGTAAATCCCAAGCTTTCGCAAGCCTGAATAATCCGAGCGTTGTTATTGTAGAGGGCAAATTCTCCGTTTATGCTTCTTGTGGCATCGCCTATGTTGATGCACAGGAAGGCTCCCTCCTTAAGCACCCTCCAACATTCAGCCCGTACTTTATCAAGTTCTCTGTGCATCAGTTCGAAAGCTAATCGTGGCTTATTAGTTCTGAATGCATTTTCTATCTCGGGATTCTGTTTGCTCATTATCTCGTCCCACATTTCTATCATCGGATATGGTGGTGATGTGATAACGAGATTGATTGAGGAATCCTCTATTCTGTTCATATTCTGGGCAGCGCCTTGTATGCTCCATTCTTCCTTTTTTATTGATTGTGTTTGGAGGCAAATATCTCTCTTCAGTGAACGCCCCCCCCGCTCACACCCCCCTTCCCATGTTATACTCCACCAGGGCCGCCAGCGCGCGCCGCGCCTCGCCCTCGGGTAGCCTGCCCAGGTCCTCCATGGCGGCCTTGGCCAGCTCCTCCATCTTGGCCCGGGCGTAGGCCATCCCGCCGTGCCGCTCCACCATCTCCAGGGCGGCCCGGGCGGTGGCGTCGCTCTTGGCGTCGTGGCGCACCATACGCCTGAGGGCGCGGCGCTCGCCCTCGGGCGCCGCCCGCATGGCGGCTATGAGGGGCAGCGTCAGCTTCTGCTCCTTTATGTCGTTCAGGGCGGGCTTGCCGAAGAGGCCGCCGGGCATGTAGTCGAACATGTCGTCGCGGATCTGGAAGGCCATCCCCAGATGGTTGCCATAGCTGGCCAGGGCCTCCACGGCCTCCGCGCCCGCCCCCGCGCTCGCCGCCCCCGCCCGGGTGCACGCCTCGATGAGGGTGGCCGTCTTGCGGCGGATGACGCCGTAGTAGGCATCCTCCGTCATGTCCAGCCGCCGCGCGTGCTCCATCTGCTCCAGCTCGCCGTCGGCAAGGTCGCGCACCGCGCGGCTCACGATGCGGAGTATCTCATAGTGGCCGCCGTCAAGGGCCATCTCCATGCCGCGCGCCAGGAAGAAGTCGCCCACGAGCACCGCCACCTTGCTCCCCCACAGCCCCATCAGGCTCCACTGCCCGCGGCGGCTGTACGTCTCGTCCACCACGTCGTCGTGGACGAGCGAGGCGTTGTGGAGCAGCTCTATGAGGAACGCCGCGGCGTACGACGCCTCGCCCACGCCGCCCGCCGCGGCCGCCGAGAGGAACACCAGCAGAGGGCGCATGCGCTTGCCCCGCCGGCGGAAGACGTGGCGCGTGGCAAGGCTCAGCAGTACGTTGGGGCTCTCCAGCTGCTTGTCGAAATATGGCTCGAACCGCCGCAGGTGCTCTGCCACGGGGGCTTGGATCTCTTTCAACTCCATCCGTGTCGGATTTTCTATTATTTTCGTGGTCTATAACGGATTATTTTAACCACTCTCTGATATGCCAGTTATACGCTTAACCAAGGAGTTCTCGTTCGAGATGGCGCACTTCCTCCCGGGCTACGACGGCCTCTGCCGCAACGTCCACGGTCACTCCTACCTGCTCCGCGTCACCGTGGCGGGCCGCCCCTCGGCCGACGAGGCGTCGCCCAAGCTCGGGATGGTCATGGACTTCTCGGACCTCAAGAGGATTGTGGGCGAGGAGGTCGTGGGCCGGCTCGACCACGCCCTCATGATCCGCCGCGGCTCGCTCGCGCCGTCAGTGACGGACTCCCTGACGGAGAGGCTCGTCGAGGTCGACTACCAGCCGACGTGCGAGAACATGCTGGCCGACTTCGCCGAGCGCATCTCGCGGCGCCTGCCGCAGGGGGTGTCGCTCGCCGCCCTCGCCCTCAACGAGACGGCCACCTCGTGCGCCGAGTGGCGCGCCGAGGACAACCGCTGAGGCTCGCTCACGGACGGCGGCGGGCCCGCCATGTCTCCACCTGCAGCGTCACGGCCTCGGGCAGCTGGCCGCGGATGGCGTTGATGGCCCTCACCCGGTCCGCCGCGTTGTTCACGAAGTCGGTGTTGTCGATGTCTATCGTAAGGATGTTGCCCTGGTAGCCGTCCACCCAGTCGTCATACTTGTTGTTCAGCATGTGGAGGTACTCCTGGCCTATTGAGTTCTCGTAGGCTATGCCGCGCTGGCGTATGTGCGTGACGAGCGTGGGCACTGACGCCTTGAGGTATATGAGCAGCTCGGGCGGCTTGATGAACGACACCATGACCTCGAACAGCTCGCGGTAGGTGTCATAGTCAGTCCGAGATATCAGCCTCATCGTCAGCAGGTTCTCGACGAAGATGTACGCGTCCTCATATATCGTGCGGTCCTGCACCACCGTGTCGTCGGCCCACATGGCGCGCTGGATCGACTTGAACCTCCGCGTCAGGAAGTAGACCTGGAGGTTGAGAGCCCACCTCTGCATGTCGGAGTAGAAGTTCGCGAGGTATGGGTTCGCGATGTCGCCGCTGTCGAACGTCCGGAAGCCGAACTCGTTGCACAGCAGCTCGGCCATGGCGCTCTTGCCGCTGCCTATGTTGCCCGCTATTCCTATGTACACTTACTCTTTCTCCTTTCCGCCCGCCATCGCGCGGGCCATCGCTTTCAGCTCGTCCATCAGGGCCCTGTCGTTCCTCAGGCGCGGCACCTTGTTCTGGCCGCCCATCTTGCCCTTGCTGCGCAGCCATGCGTCGAACAGGCCGCGCGGGGCCGCGTGAACGTCGGGCGGGGCGAGCGTTATGTCCTTGTATCTTTTGGCCTCGTAGTCCGAGTTGACTGCCTGGAGGGCCTTGTCAAGCCGCGCGGCGAAGTCGCCCATGTCGGCGGGCGGCGTGTCGAACTCCACCATCCACTCGTGCAGCCCGCGTGTCTCGCGGCCCATGAAGACCGGCGCGGCGGTATACTCGCTCACGACGGCCCCCGTCTCGCGGCACGCGCGGCTCATGGCGGCCTCGGCGTTGCCTATCATCACCTCCTCGCCGAAGGCGTTGATGAAGAGGCGAGTCCGGCCGCTTATGACGAACCTGTAGGGGGCGAGCCCCGTGAAGCGGACGGTGTCGCCTATCATGTAGCGCCACAGCCCGTTGACGCTCGTTATCACCATGGCGTAGTCGACCCCCGTCTCCACGCCGCTGAGCGGCACTGCGCCCTCTGGCTTCTCCTTGCCCGCCTCGCTCAGCGGGAGGAACTCGTAGAAGGTGCCGTAGTCCAGCATAAGGCTCATGCTGCGGTCGGCGGGGTCGGTCTGGATGCCGAAGAAGCCCTCGCTGGCGTTGTACGTCTCCATATACCTCATCCCCCGCGGGCAGAGTGCGTCATACTGCGCCCTGTAGGGCTCGAAGCCTATGCCGCCGTGGATGAAGAGTTCGAGGTTGGGCCACACTTCGGCTATCGTCCGCGCGCCGCGCCGCTCCATTATTCGCTTGATGAGCACCATCATCCAGCTCGGCACGCCAGCCATAGACGTCACGTCTTGCCGCTCCGTCTCGGCCGCGATGCGCTCCATCTTCTCCTCCCACTCCGACAGCAGGGCCACCTCCTTGCGGGGGGTCTTGAAAAGCTCGCTCCACAGCGGGGCGTTGCCTATCATTATGGCCGAGAGGTCGCCCGTCTGGCTGCCGGCGCCGGTGTCGGTCAGCCTCTTGCTGCCGCCCAGTGTCAGGCACTTGCCGCGCCAGGCGCGCGTGTCGGGGTGGAGGCGCATGTAGGTGGCCACGGCGTCGTTCGTGCCGCGGAGGTGGCAGTGGTGGAGGCCCTCGCGGGTGACGGGTATGAACTTGCTCTTGCTGCCCGAGGTGCCGCTGCTCTTGGCGAACCACCTGACGCGGCCGGGCCACGTGACGTCGGCCTCGCCACCTATCATCCGCTCGGTGTAGGGGCGGAAGCCCTCGTAGTCCGTCACGCTCACGGCGCGGGCGAACTCGTCGTAGCCCATGTCGGGGCGCAGTCCGTGCTCGGCCCCGAACTTGGTGCGGCCGCCCTCGCGGAGTATGTGGGCGAGCTGCTCCGCCTGGATGGCGGGCCCCTCGGTGGCCATGCGGTCCATCTGTCGGTAGCGGTCGGAGTACCACACCCCGGCCAGCCAGTTTATCAGTGCCATTGCTGTTCTTTGTCTCAGAGTGCCGCCTTGCTCGGGCGCAAGGCTAAAAGGGCGGGGCGGGGGGTCTTTCTCCCCGCTCCGCCCTGTGAGCCGTGTCTCTTAAAAATACTTCTCGGGGGCCTGCTGACCCCTGACGGTCATGATTCGCCTGAGCAGGTTGTTGGCCAGGCCGCTCGCGCCGATGCGGAAGAGGGTGTTGACCGTGTGGTCGTCGCCAAGGGTCTGGCGGACGGTCTCGTAGTAGAGGGCGGCGTCCTCCGGCGTCCTCACTCCTCCGGCGGGCTTGAAGCCGACTTTCCTGCCCGTGCGGGTCTCGTAGGCCCTGATGGCGCGGGTCATGACGATGGCTGCCTCGGGGGTAGCGCCGTCGCAGTTCTTGCCGGTGCTCGTCTTGATGAAGTCGGCCCCCGCGGCCATGGCTATGACGCTGGCTTCCCAGACGCGCTCGTGGGTGCCAAGGGCGCCGGTCTCAAGGATCACTTTGAGGCGGGCCTCGCCGCATGCCTCGCGCAGCTTCACGAGCTCCTCATACACGAAGTCGTATTGCCCGTCGAGGAACTCGCCCACGGATATCACCACGTCTACCTCCGTAGCGCCGGCCTCCACGGAGCGGCGCACCTCGGCGGCCTTGATGTCGGCGAAGCACTGCGACGAGGGGAAGCACGCCGCCACGACGGCCCTGTGGACGCCCGCCACGCGCAGCGTCTCCTTCACCACGGGGGCGAAGACTGAGTAGACGCACAGGCCGCCCACGTTCTTCAGCGCGGGGTAGTCCTTCCCGAACTGGTTGACTCGCTCCACGAAGCGGCGCACGCTGGCCGCCGAGTCGGTGTGGCTCAGCGTGGTGAGGTCTATGGCGTTGAACATCGTCTGCAGCGCGGCGTCGTCGCTCAGCCAGCGCGCCGAGTCGGCTTTCAGTGAGGCTACCGCGCCGTCCAGGTTGTCGAGTTCGCGCGGGTAGGCGTACTCGGCCAGTATTTCATCTGTCTTTCCCATTTATGTCAATTTTTATCCTTGTCGTTTGTCGTCGGGGGTGGCGGGGCGGGCTGTGAGCTTGGTGTTGCTCTTGTGCCGCTCGGCGTCGCGTCGCGTCTTCTTCTCCAGGCTGAGCCTGAGGGCGTCGGCGAGGTCCACGCCCGTCTGGTTTGCCAGGCATATGAGCACCCACATCACGTCGGCCATCTCCTCGCCCATGTCATGGCTCTCGCCGGCCTTGAAGCTCTGGTCGCCGTATGTCCGGGCCATGACGCGCGCCAGCTCGCCCACCTCCTCCGTGAGGCAGGCCATGTTGGTCAGCTCGCTGAAGTAGCGCACTCCGTATGTGCGTATCCAGTCGTCCACCATCCGCTGGGCGGCCCTTATGCCCATGTCGTCTCCCGCAGCCATCTTCCTATACCCTGTCGCGGGTGTCGATTATTATCGTCACGGGGCCGTCGGCCTCCATGTCAATCTTCATGTCGGCTCCGAAGACGCCCGTCGGCACCTCGCGCCCCGTCAGCCGGCGCAGCTCGCCCACGAAGGCCTCGTAGTAGGGCACGGCCACGTCGGGCCGCGCGGCGTCGATGAACGATGGGCGGTTGCCTTTCTTCGTCTGGGCGAAGAGGGTGAACTGGCTCACGACGAGTATGTCGCCGCCGGCGTCGCTTACGGAGAGGTTCATCTTGCCCTCCTCGTCGCTGAAGATGCGCATCTGCGCCACCTTCTGCGCCAGCCACGCCACCTGCGCCATGTCGACCTCGGGACCGTCGGCCACCTCGACGCCCAGGAGTATCATCAGCCCGCGGCCTATCCGCCCGGCCTGCGCCCCGTCGGCGACCACCGACGCGCGGCTCACGCGCTGTATCACAGCTCTCATGCTCTTTCTTGGTTAGCGGGCTCGGCCCGTGGCTTTTTTTAACATTCGTTTTCTGAGTGTGAATTTACGCGATATATTTGCCTTCTCAAAATCTAATGACGGAGCGGCCGTGCGCCATGCGGACAGCGCGTTCCCCCGTAAATTCTCAACCCCTGATGACGACCCTTCGCGACCCTCTCCTCGCGCGTCCGCTCTCCGACGCCGAGGCCGACTACGTCTTCGCCCACCTCGGCCAGTTCGTCGAGGCCGCCGCACCCCTCGGCTCCGTGGTCCAATGGCCGCGGACGGCCGCCCCGCTCAACCCCGCCATGGCGGTGAGGGGCGTGCCTGTCCTTTTCCCCGCCCCCGATGGCGGCAGCGAGCCGTACGCCGTCGAGGGGCGGCGGGTGGTGGTGAGGCATGACCTTGTCAAGAGCGCGTTCTACCTCCTCTCGGCCTATCAGGAGTGGGCGTCGGGCGATGTGGACGAGTGGGGGCGCTTCCCCTACGAGAAGTCTATTCAGGCGAGGCTCGGCGTGGAGCATGTGGCCGTCGTCAACCATTACTTTAGGTGGATGGTTGAGGCCGTGGTGAGGCAGTGCGAGTTAAGTGGTGTGGAGTGTCACGAGAAATGCCCTCTCCCGGCGCCTTCGCTCCACCTGTCGCACGATGTCGACCTCGCCCGCTATTTCACCCTACGCAAGTCGCTCTACCGCTGCGCGCAGGTGGTGGGATTGCGCAGGTGCGACACGTCGCGGCGTCGTCTGGCGGGGGCGGCTCTCCGCTCGCTGCTCAACCTTTGCCACATCCGGCATGACCGCGACCCCTATTGGTCGTTCGCCGACATCCAGGACAATGAGGCTTTCATTGGCCACAAGTCAGAGTGGTTCTTCCTCCCTGACGATGGCGGCCCCTTCCCGCCGGACTATGATTTCGCCTCCGACCCCGATATCCGCGACTTGATTGATGAGCTGGCGCGCCGGGGCAACACGGTCAGTCTCCATGCGCCAATAAATTGCCAAAGCTCAGCAGATTACGACCGTTGGCATAAAGCGTTGCTCGATGTCTGTCCGCAGGCGTCGAGCCACGTCCGTCAGCATTTCCTCGCCATCCGCGGCGTCTCCTCTTTCCGTGCCATGGAGGAGGCGGGCCTCACTGCCGATTTCTCTTTCGGCTTCTCGCGCCACGAGGGCTTCCGCAACAGCTATTGCTTCCCGTTCCACCCGTTCGACCACGACCGCCAGCAGGCGATGGGCGTCACGTGCGTGCCGCTCGCGCTGATGGACGTGACGTGCCTCGTCCACCGGCGGATGACCTACGACGAGGTCTTCCTCGCCGCGGGCGAGATGCTCGACGAGGTGCGCGCGTTCGGCGGCGTCTTCAGCACCCTTTGGCACAACTCGACATTCGACGAGGTCTACCACCCTGGCATCGCCGCTTTCTACGAGCAGCTCCATCTGCTCTTCTCGCAGTATCAGCTGCGCCCGTTCCCGCTCGGCGTGTAGCCCCCGTTGGCGTATAAAATGCGATATGCCGTCTTTCCCGCACGGCTCTTTTTGCATATCTTAGCGGTGCGGGAGGAGGCGAGGCCGTCAAGCGTGGGCCTCAGTCCTCCGCACTATTCCATTTGGTTGAATATAAGAATGATGACGCATGTCACCTATAGTTCTTTTTGTCTATAACAGGCCCTCCCATACGAGCCGTACCCTCCAATGTCTCGCCCAGGCCGACGGCGCGGCGCAGTCCGACCTCTTCATCTTCGCCGACGGCCCGCGCTCCAGTGCCGACGAGGCCTCCGTTGCCGAGGCGCGCAAGGTCTGCCGCGAGGCCAAGGGCTTCGCCAGTGTCCACCTCACGGAGCGCGAGCGCAACTACGGTCTCGCGGCCAACATCGTGGGCGGCGTGACGGAGGTCATAGGCCAGCGCGGCACGGCCATCGTCATTGAGGACGATGTCAATGTCGCGCCCTTCTTCCTCCGCTTCATGAACTCGGCCCTCGATTTCTACCGGGGCCGCGGCATCTTCTCCATAGGCGGCTATACGCCCGATATCCAGATCCCCGCTGACTACCCTTTCTCCACGTTCGTCATGCACCGCAACTGCTCCTGGGGCTGGGCCACGTGGAAGAGCGAGTGGGACAAGGTGGACTGGCAGGTGGCGACGTTCGACTCGTTCATCCGCAGCTCCTCGGCCCGTCGTCGGTTCAATGAGCCGGGCGACGACATGTCGCCCTTCCTCCTGCGCTGGAAGACGGGCGCGCGCGAGATGTGGGACATCGTCTTCGCCTACGCCGCCTTCTGCGCCGGCGAGCCGCACGTCTACCCCCGCAAGAGCCTCGTCCGCAATGCCGGCAACGACGGCACCGGCACCCACGCCGCGCCCACTACCAAATACGACGCGCCGCTCGCCACCTCCATCAGCCTCAACAGCTTCTGCACGGGCGTGGCGCCCGACGTGCGCATTGTGGCCGAGTTCCACCGTTTCTACTCCACCTCCCTCTTCCGCCGCGCCGTCAACGCCCTCAAGCGGTGGCGCTACCTCTGCTTCGGCAAGTAGATGTGAAGTGTGAAAATAATGCGGCCCGCCCCGCCAAGTCCTCCTGTGAGTGCTTGGCGGGGCGGGCGGCTTTTTGTCTGTGTGCTGCTTTAGGTGACGTGCGCTCTTAGTCTCTTCGTCAGCCTGTTAGCATATGGTTAGCAGTGTCAGAGGCTTCTGACCGTCTCTTTTACTTTCCTCTCGATTTCGGGGGTGATGTACCCGCTCACCATCTTGATGACGGCCGCAAGGGCGGCGAGGTCGTCCGTCCATCCCACCACGGGGATGAAGTCCGGGATGAGGTCGACGGGGAGGATGAGGTAGCCCAGCGCGCCTATTATGAGTGTCTTTATTCTCGTGGGCGTGGAGTCCTCCTTGAGGACGTAGAAGAGCGTCAGGGCGGGCTTTGCCACTTTCTTGCCAACTTTGCCGAGGACGGACCAGAAGCCGCCCTCTGAGTAGTTGCCGCCGTAGCTGCCAATGTTTTTAGGTGTTTCCATAAGGTTTGTTTTTATATTAACAAACTTATACAAAAAAAAACGTCATCCAAATCCTAAGCCATTTTTCAACCCGACTCTCTGGCGTCCGCCAAACCTCATCCGCCCGGCAAGGGCAAATCGGGCCGGCAATCAGCTCCTGATTGCCGGCCCGCTCGGACTTTTCTACTCCGCCTTATACTCTTTCTTGATTCTCTTGAACCGCTTTAACTCATAAACATACTCACCGAGGTAGCCTTTTGCCCTTACTATCAACTTTCCGCCCTCGCCTCGGCAGAACTCGACGGTTGTTCCGCCATAGCACCCTTCCCCTCGATTCCAGTAGTTGTCAGGGTTTTCGGTCATCAGGCCGTAGTCGTCTCTGCTGTATGTCCCTATCGCCAACCCCTTCTCATACTCGGCTGCGCTGAGGCGGCTCACCTTCGCGCTGTCTTTCCAGACGTACCGCTTGTCGACTTCAAGGAACATCGGGTCATAAAGAATTCTATTAACAATCGCCTTGTTTTCTGTTATCTCGTTCATTATCTGCCGTCCGCATATTCTGCCGTTTTTCAGCGACTTTATCTCGTAATACGACCGCCCCTGTCCTGAGTATGTGCCGTCGTTGACGTAGTAAAGCTTCGTCTGCGCCGTTGATCCCCACAACCCTATGGGGTTGGCCACGAAGTCGTCGAAGCACGTGACGGCCTTCTTGGACTCCGTCAGTGCGTCGTAGATCTGGATTCTGTTGCCTATGGCGTGGCCGCCCGGGCCTTCGACGGGTTTGCCCGTCCGTTGCAGTATGCCTATTATCTCCTTCGTAGAGAGCGAGTTGTCTATGCTCTTTATCAGCGCGACGGCTCCCGTCACGAGGGGCGCGGCGAAGCTCGTCCCGAACCCCTCGGTAAGGTCTATCTGCCAATCGCCGCCCGGCAGCGCGCCGAACATGAACTCGCCGGGGGCCGAGAGCGTCGACGCGTGGGTGTCGTACTCCTTGAAGTTGCCCACGTTAGAGAACCGGCTCGACCAGTGGTCGTCCATGTCGGTCGACGATACGCATATTATGCCGTCGCTCCGCCTCTTGGGGTCCACGGCTATGTAGTCCCTCTCGTTGCCGGCGGCGTATACCACGGTGACGTTCCGCGCGTTGGCCACGTCATATATGTAGTTCCACAGCTGCTCCGTCCTCGTCAAGTGCCTGCGGCTCCAGCGGATCTGCTCCCTTATCGACATTCCTTTCGCGCTCATGTTGGCGCCCCATCCCATCGAGATGTTCACCACGTCGGCCCCGCTGTGGATGGCCCTGAGCAAGGCGGCGACTATGCAACTCCGCCGCCACCCACGCTTATGGGCATGAAGCTGCAGCCCGGTGCTATGCCGCACGCCCCGGCGAAGTTGTCCATCTGCCCAAGGGCGAGCGAGGCCACCATTGTCCCGTGCCCGTCCTCCGCGGAGGGTGGGGCGACATCCCTCGTGCCGTTCACGACACTGTAGGGCTGTACGACCCTCTCGCTGTTCAGCTCGGGGTGGTCAAGGTCGAAGTAGTCGTCTATTATGGCCACTATCACGTCCTTCGACCCCTTCGTGACGCCCCACGCCTCGCGGGCCCGGATGTGGTCGAAGTACCAGTCGTAGCCCATGGTGCTGAAAATGGGGATGTTGAAGATGGGGTCGTTGGGCTTGTACCGCTCCGCCGCGCTCGGCTCGTTGAGCTCCTCGTCTATCACGGCGAACCTTATGCCATTTATCTTGCCCGGCAGCTCCTCCCTCACGCTGTCGCGCAGCTCGGCCGGCACGGCTATCTGCATCACCAGGGCGAAGGGTTCTTTGTACGTCACGCGGAAACGGTTGTCGGGGTACGCCTTCTTGAACTGCCTTTCCCAGTTGTCAAGTATGGCGGCCTCAGCGCCCTGCTTCATGATGACGACGCAGAGCCTGTCGCTGATAATCCTGCGGCCTATGGAGTCGACTATGACGGCCGACGTGTCGACCTTGGGGAACGGCTCGGCGGGCGACAGTATCTTTCCCCTCCTTATTGGCACGGTGTCGCGGCCGGTCACGGTGTCGAGCATCGCCGCCGACTCGTCCGGCACGACGGGCATGCGCTTCACTTCGCGGCTGACGAGCACAGTGTCGTTGCCGACAATGACCGTGTCCACGTCGCCGCCGCGCCCCTGTGTGGAGCACGAGCATCTTGTCATCGTGAGGCCAGCGGCCCCGATGAGCATCACGCCCAATAACATTCTTGTTCTCATTGCTGAAGTTGTTTGGAGGTTTTGGTTGTTAAAATGAGGGGTTATCTCGCGCGGCGTGTGGCCGCCTTGTGTGAAAGGGGCTATTTTGCCACCTGTGCTGCTGTCTATTACGTTTGGCGTCGCCATTTAGTGCAATGCCTCATTATCTTTTTCTCAAAAAAAATGACCCCGGCCTTCATCGGGTCGGAGTCATATGCCGTGTTCCCGGGTCTTCTCTTGCGGCAGTCCGGGATGCGGCCGCGCCACGGGCTTTGAGGTCGGCGCCGATTTCAAATGGCGTGTGGGTGGCTATTCAGCCCCCCTTATAGGCCGCCCTCTGGCCGGAACACCTTGTCCCATATCTCCTCCAGCCGCGCGGCAATCTTGAAGGCCAGCACCGGCGGCACGGCGTTGCCGATGACCTTATATGCGCCCGACTGGCTCAGCGTCCGGCCCATAGCGCCGGGCCTTGTCATGACGAACTTCTGGTCGGGCGGGAAGGTCTGGATGAGGGCGCACTCGCGCGGCGTCAGTCTCCGCTCGCACAGGCCGCGCCCGAGCTCCTCAGCGTGCTTGCCGCCGTGAGCGGCCGAGAGGCGGCGGAACTCTATGTTGCCGTGATGTTCCGACCTGATGGTCGGGCCAAGGCCGTCGAGCCTTATCTCCGTCTGGCCCTGGCTCCCGTTCGCCAGGTACTTGGCTTTCGAGAATACCCGCTGCGACTCGTCGTCCGCCTCGTCGGGCTCCTTCAGCCCTTTCAGCACGTCGCGGGTCGTGACGGGCGGCAGCAGTGACTCCGCCTTGGCAGAGTAGGCGTGCGTCTTGGCGGGGTAGGGGTCGAACTGGGCTGTCAGGGTCTCGCCGTCCATGGCGGCTTCGCTTATGGCGTCGGCCCTTAATCCGATGAATATCACCCTCTCCCTGGTCTCGGGGACTCCGTAGTCGCCGGCCTTGAGGACTTTTGGGTCGAGGACTATGTAGCCCCCGCTGGCGAAGTCCCTCTTTATTATGTCTTTCGCGCCGCCAAGGTTCGTCAGACCCTTCACGTTCTCGGCAATGAAGACTTTCGGGCGCGTTATGTCTATCACCTGCTTCATCCAGAAGTAGAGCTTGCCGCGGGTCTCCTCGCTCGGGGCGTCGTCTTTCCTGGCCTTGCCGTCGTGGCCTTTCATCGAGTCGAAGCCCATGCGCTTGCCCGCCACGCTGAAGTCCTGGCACGGGAATCCGCCCAGCACCACGTCCACTCCGTCCGGGAAGACGCTCTCGCCGCTGTTGTGTCTTTTCACGAGGTCTACTATGCTCTGCTCGCGGTAGACCGTCGCCGCATGGCCGAAGCGTCGCATGTACTCCACCCACGCCGTCTTGGCCTCGGGCAGGATGTCGTTGGCGAAGACGGTGTCGAACCTGAGCTTGCGGACTCTCACCCAGTCGTCGTCCAATGTCTCGCTGACGAGCGGGTCGCCCGGCGCGAAAGAGCGCCGGGGGGCTATGAAGCCTCCCTCGAATCCTATGTCCATTCCCCCGCACCCCGAGAAGAGTGACAATACTCTCAAAGTTCCGCTGTTGCTCATCCTATGCTGTAATGGGTTTCCTGTTTAACTGTCAATCATTATTCGCCCTCGCCCAGAATCTCGCCTATTATGTTCTCCGAGGCCGTGCGGCCGTGGGGCGGGGTGAGTTTCGCGGCGAAGAACTCCTCACGCGCGCCGCGCATGGGGTCGTCGCCTCCAATGACCACCCGCGTGAGGAAATCCTCTATGTCCTCGGCCGTCGTGCCGTGGTAGTGGAGGCCGAAGGCCTCGCGGGCGAACGACGAGTCGACTTCCGAGTGGCGACCCGCCTTGACGAGGTAGAGGCACGGCCGCCGCGTGAAGTGGTACTCGACGACGAACGAGCTGCAGTCGTGCACCATGGCGTCGGAGTGGAAGAAGAGGCTCGTGTATCTGCCCTCGGCCACCTGGCTGTTCTCCATCGCGGCCCACTGGGCGTAGTAGTCGTCAGTCCGCCTCTTGCCCCAGAGCCTCTCAAGCTTGCCGCGCAGCAGGGGGTGGGGCTTGAAGGCGAACTGTATGTCGCCCTTGTGGCGGCGCGCCGCGGCGAGCATCTCCTCGCCCAGTTCGAGGAAGGTCGAGTAGTTGAGCCCGCCGTCGTCGGCAATGCTGTGGTGGGGGGCGTAGATGACCCTTTTCATCCCTGGGCGGCACGCCTTCCAGGGGTCGGCCTCGCCCGCCGCGCCGCGCATCAGCTCGTCCTGCATGGGCAGGCCCGTCACGGCCGAGTTGCGGCCGCCGTTGTCCATCAGCCGAGCGGCCCCGGCGGCGCAGTCGTCGTTCTCGAAGAAGTTTTTCCACGCGTAGTTGAGGAAGGGGAGGTTGGTGTTCCACGGCGTCTCGGTGGTGTGGAAGGCGTAGTCGACGTAGCAGCTGAGGGTTAGCGGGTTGCGCCAGTAGGCTGTGCCCCGTCGCTCGGTGAAGAAGGCGTAGGGCTTCTGGTAGAACGCTATGTCGGCCCCGCCGAGGTCGCCCCGCTCGCCCGTCTCGGTGTAAGGGTAGCCTTTGGCGTCGAGGTAGGCGCGGAGGCGGGCGTTGTCGGCAGCGTCGAGCGTGGGCGTAAGGGCAATGCGGGGTGCGAAGCGCGGGTGGGCCGCCATGGCCAGGTAGAGAGTCTCGGTCTTCCATGCGCTGAGGCTGTCGAGCAGGAAGAGGGCGTCTATCGTCTCCCTGCTCCGCATCTTGGCAGCGAGCTCGGCCTCGTGGTGCAGTTTGGCGTAGCGGCGCATCCCTACGGCCCGGGCCACGGCGCGCGTCAGCTTGTTGTCCGTCAGCTTGTCGGTCAGCCAGCTCATCTCTTGCCGCTCAATATGTCGAGCGTCCGCCCAATGGCGTCGCCCATAGTGTATCGCGGCTCGAAACCCGTGGCGCGGAGCTTCGTTATGTCCATCAGGGCCACCGAGGCTTTGCTGTATCCTGCCATCTCGGCCTCGGGGGGCAAGTCGAGCGTCACTTTGCGTCCCGCCCACTGGGCGCAGAGGCCCGCCAGGTCGCGGAGGCGGGTGTCGCATGCGCTGCCGCCGCTCACGTTATAAGCCTGCCCGTCCTCGCCGCGGGTGGCAAGATGGAGCAGGGCGGCGGCGGCGTCGGCCGCATAGGCGTAGGAGAACAGCTGGTCGCCCTTGCTCTTGAGCACTATTTCCTCCCCGGCCAGGGCCTTCTTTATGAATTGCGACGAGGCTTTGCTGTCGCCCATTAGCATCGTGGGGCCGAAGAGCCGGCTCAGGCGGGCTATCCGCACCCTCACGCCGTGTTCTTTGGCGTACGATTGGCACAGGGCCTCGCTCGTCCTCTTCGACTCGTTGTAGCACGAACGGGCGGTCGAGAGGTCCAGCCGCCCCGTGTACTCCTCATTGAAGACATCGTCCGCGCCCCTCGCGTTGCCGTATATCTCGACGCTCGACGGGTAGAGGATCATGGCTCCGCTCTTGCGGGCGAGTTCAAGGGCTTCCCTTGCGCCGAGCACGTTGGTCATGACGGTCTCGACGGGCTGCTCGGAGTAGGCCAGGGGGTGGGTGTTGCTCGCGAGGGGGATTATGATGTCGGGCCGTAGTCCGGGGTCGAAAGGCGCTGTGGCGTCCTGCTCCACGAATGTGAAGCCCTCCTTGCCCATGTGGCGTCCGAGTCTGGCCTCGGCGCGCGTGCGGCTTCTGCCCGCGGCCGTGACCCGGCATCCGGCCTCAGTGAGGGCGTCGGCCAGGATTACGCCCACCATGCCCGTGGCGCCGGTCATCACCACGTGCCGCCCCGCCAAGGGGGCAGCCTTCTCGGCCACGTAGGCCACGTCGGCCCTGTAGGCGGCCGACCGCCATATTTCTATTTCAGCCATTTGTCATCCCCCTTTGTCAGGTAGCCCTTGAAAAGCTCAAGGTCGTCTTTCGTCGTGAGCTTTATGTTCTTGTCGCTGCCGGCGGCGAAGTGGAGGCGCACGCCCAGCTGCGCCATCATGGTGTTGGTGTAGTTCGAGCCGCCAACGCCAATGTTCTTCTCGAACGCCTCGCGGTATTTCTCGCTGAGCAGGCCCATGCGGTAGGCCTGGGGGGTGCTCACGCGCCTGAGCGTCTCACGGGGGATGTACCGCGTCGTCGTGGTCTCGTCGTCCTTGTCCACTATGAAAATCTGCTCGTTATAAGGCATCGAGGTGACGGCGTTGCCGAACTCCTTGGCCTTGCTTATGACGTCGGTCAGGACGCTCGGCTCCACGAGCGGGCGTATGCCGTCGTGGATTATGACGAGGTCGTCCGCGCCAAGCTCCGTCTCAAGCCTCTCCACGCCATTGCGTATGCTCTCCTGGGCCGAGCCGCCGCCCTTCACAATCCACCTCAGCTTACTGATGTTGAACTGGTTGGCATATGCGCGCACCATCGCCTCCCAGCCCTCTATGCACACCACGCATATGACGTCCACCTCCTCCTGCCGCTCGAAGTTCTCGAGAGTGTATATCAAGATGGGCTTGTCGAAGACGTTAAGGAACTGCTTGGGGATCGACTGGCCCATCCTGTTGCCCGTCCCCCCCGCTATTATAAGGGCTGCGTTCATCGTTTTGTTATGTTTTGTTATGGCAAATGTACTCAATTTTCGCGGCGACGCGCCCCGATGCGCCTCACGGCCTCAGCCGCCCTCTCCGCCGCAGGGCGTACGTACTCCACGTATACGCTGTCGCCACGCCACCGGAGCGCGCCGGCGTATATGGCCACGGCGAGCGCGCCACCGGCCGATATGGCCAACAGCGGTTGCCACCCCGCCGCGCCCATGGCGTAGGCCGGCGCGCAGCTCACAAGGGCCAGGCCCAGGTAGGGCATGAAGTCGCGCGACTGCTCCCTGTAGCCCAGACCGTAGAGCTTGCCCGTGCTCCACGTGTTGATGGCCACGGCCACCTGCCCGTACACGACCCTCGAAGCGCATATCCCCATCACGCCCATGGGTATCGAGGCGCACAGCAGGGCCAGCGAGATGCATTTCTTGACGGCCTCAAGGCGCAGGAAGAGGCCCGCCCGCCCGTTTATCTGCAGCAGGTTCATGTTTATCTGGTTTATGTGGTCGAACATCGCGCCGAAGGCGTACACCTGCATGAAGGCCACAGCCCCCTCCCACTTAGGGCCGAGAAGCACGTCCACTATCGGCCCCGCCAGGGCGGCCAGGAGTACCGACATGAACATTATGCCGGCCGACGACGTGCGGACGTACTTGCGGTACGCGCCCATCAGCGCGGCCTTGTCGCCCTGCAGGCGGGCCAGGATGGGGAACGTCACGCGCTGCAGCACGCCCGTCACCTGGTAGCTCGGGATGGTCGCTATCTGCTGGCCGCGGGTGTAGTTGCCCAGCTCGGCGGCGGTGTAGAAGCGGCCTATGGCTATCGAGGCCACCTGCCCGTGGATGGTGTTGACTATCGAGGCGGCCAGCAGCTTGCTGCCGTAGCCGAAGAGCTCCTTGAACGACCTGACGGAGAAGCGCCCCCGCGGCCGCCACCTCGCCATCCACCACAGGATGCCGGTGTTGATGGCCGACTTCGCCACGGCCTGCCACGCCAGGGCCCATACGCCCATCCCGGCGTAGGCCATGCCCACGCCCGCCGCGCCCGAGAGCAGGGCCGCCGCGCCCGAGGCTATGGCCTGGCTGCGGAAGTCGACCGCCACGGTCAGGCGGGCCGTCTGCACCACGCCCAGCGAGTTGATGAGCATCGTCAGGCCCATGGCCTTCACCAGGCCGCGGAGCACCGGCGTCGAGAAGAAGTCGGAGATGGGGCCCGAGAGGGCGCACAGGCCGCCGTAGCAGGCCAGGCCCACCGCGGCGTTGAAGTAGAAGGCGGTGCTGTAGTCGGTCTCGTCGCGGTCCATCTTGCGTATAAGGGCTTTGGAGAAACCGCTGTCCACGATGTTCTCCGACACGGCTATGAACACCGTCACCATCCCCACCACGCCGTAGTCGCCCGGCGAGAGCAGGCGGGCGAGCACGAAGCCCAGAACGAGCTGGATCGCCTGCACCGTCATCCGCTCGGCGAAGCTCCACTTCACCCCGCGAGCCAGGTCGCCCTTGTTGTCTGCCATCAGTCCGCGCTCTCCCCTTTCCAGTAGAACTCGTGGCCCGTGTGGCCCGGCACGCGCTTCTCCACGGGCGGCAGCTTCATGTAGTCGCCATAGTATGAGCGGAGCATCGCGTCGGGGTCCGCCATGCTCATGAACATGCGCCCTTCGAACTCTATCTCGCCCCACGGAGCGAAGGCCGACTTCGCTATGCGCTCTTTGCGTATGTTCGCCGCGCACGTCATCACGCCCCAGTGGCTTGTCCGCCCGTGCAGCCTCTCGGCCGCCTGCTCGGCCTGGGTCACGAGGTCGCCTATCGTCTGTCCGCAGGTGCGAACCTTTGCCAAGGCCAGGCGCGCGTGGAGTCCCGGGTGGCGAAGTGGCAAGTCTGAGAATTTTCCCATCGCCATTCGCTTCTCGTGTATTCTGTCAAGAAGGTTTGTCATCCGCTCCACGCCCCGTGCGAACTCGCCCTCGTCGTCCGGCACGTCGTCAAGGGGGAATATGTCTATCCACACCCCCGTCGGACCCTCGCTCGTCATGGGCCTCCACGGCCTGACGTAGGTCCGCCCGGTGTCATACACCCGCCCGTAGGCCATGTAGCTGTTGCCGGTCTTGGGGGCGGCGGCCACCAGCCCGCCCCTCCGCCCGAAGGTCGCGAAGAAGCGGTCGTAGTCCTCGCGCGGCATGTCGAGGTCTATGTCGTCGTCCCACGGGATGAAGCCGCCGTGGCGCACGGCCCCGAGCAGCGTGCCGCCCGCGAGCGTGTAGCGCAGCCCCTCGGCGCGGCAGAAGGAGTCGACGGCCGTCAGTATCCTGAGGCTCTCGCCCTGTATGTCGGCGAGGCTCATCTCTCTCATCTTGTCCATTATTCTTCTCTATCGCCTATGCCACGCCTGTCAGCTCCAGCTCGAATATCAGTGTCGAGCCGCCGGGGATCCCGGGCATCGAGAGCGTGCCGTAGCCCGCCTCGGCGGCGATGAAGAGCTCCCACGTGTCGCCGGGGTGCATGAGCGGCAGGGCGGCCTGCCATCCGTCTATCAGGTCTCTCACCCTCAGGGCCGCCGGCACGGCGTCGGGGCTCGTCCGGCTCGTGTCGAACGTCTTGCCGTCTATCGTCCGCCCCGTGTAGTGGACGGTGACTATGCTGCCCGGCGTGGGCGAGGGGCGCGAGGCGTCGCCCTCCTTTATCGTCCGGGCGTATACGCCGGGGGCGATCTTCCTCACGCCCTCCTCCTTGGCCTTGGCCGCCAGCCATGCGTGGTTGGCTTTTATGTATTCTTTCCTTGTCATATCGCGTCGTATGGCTAAAAAAATCCCTCTGGTCGGGTCATTCGTTCGCGAATTTAATCCAACCAAAGGGATGTGGCCTTTTCACGGCCTCCTATTCTTCAGTCCTTTTCTCCCGCTCCTCTTTGCGCGTCACCCTCATGACGGCCATCACGGTTATTATCATCACGAGGCCCATGGCCGTCAGGGTGCGCCTTATCATCCCCGTCGCGAGGCCCGTGAGCCGCGTGTCGGCCACGGCGCTCAGCAGTGCCCAGCCGGGCGTGCCGCCTATGGGCTGGCACGTGGCGAAGTAGCGCTGCCCGTTCTCAAGGGTCATGTAGCCGCGCCCGCTCTCGCGTCTGCCTATGGCGTCCATCAGCGGCCCCATGCCCTCGCACTTGCCGCTGGCCTCCTTCAGGTTGTAGCTCAGCAGGAGCTCCTTGTCCGCGCTGCCTATGACGTAGCCGCGCGAGTCGACCACCCACCTGAAGCCTGTCTCTGTGCCCTTGCTGTCGGTCAGCATCCCCGACAGGATGTCGAGGCTGATGTTCGAGGCCAGGCAGCCCACCGTCGTGCCGTTCGCGCCGCTTATCGGGACCGACAGCGTGTACTTCATCTTGCCCGTCACGCGGCTCACGTCGGGGTCCGTTATCGAGAAGGCCCGGCCCTCCATTATGTCGAGGTAGTACTTGCGGTCGGCCACCGTCCAGCCCTCCACCCTGCCTTTGCCGGCGAAGAAGTAGGAGCCGTCGCGCTCCACGACCATGATGTTCGTCAGCCGCTCCGACGAGCGTTCCGTCACCTCGCTCAGGTACTCGCTCATCGAGTCCCAGTCCATGCTCTCCACGCTCGGGTGGCGCGCTATCCATGTCAGCTCGTCGCGCAGGCTCTTCAGGCTGGCCGACACCTCGCTCGCCGTCAGCGCCGACACCTCGTCGAGGTGCTCCTCGGCCATGGCGCGCATCTCGCTCTAGCCGTTCACGTAGTTGGCCGCGCCCGCGCCCAGCATGACTATGGCGGTCGACGGGAGCAGAATGCTCAGTATTTTGGGCCCTGTCTTCATATTGCCTTCTTTTTTGTGGTGATTTACCGTGCCAATATAACGCTTTTGGGTGAGAAAAAGGGCGCGGGAGGGGCGCTTGCCGTCGTTTATCGCTCCCCGATGGCGCGGATGTCGCCGAACCACCGCGCCCAGCCGCTCGCCCTGTAGGCCTCCACGGCCTCGGCCGGAACTAAGAGAGGGCAGCGGACGGAGTCGAACGTGTTCCTGCCCACCGACGGCGGGGCTGGGGCGAGGCACGTGACGCTTCGTAGCGCGGCGCAGGCGTTGAAAGCGGCGTTCGCTATCTCTGTGACGTTATATGGTATCCTGACCTGTCTGAGGCTCTTGCAATTGTTGAATGCCAGATAGCCAATCTTAGTCAGGCTTTCAGGAAGAGATACGCTTACTAAACGCTCGCAATGGCAAAACGCCCATTCCCCAATCTCAGTCACGTTGTCCGGGACGGCGATGCTCTTGATATTCTTGCAATCGTAGAACGCGCTGCTGCCGATGGTTGTCAGGCTCTTGGGCAGCGTGACGCTCACGAGGTAGCGGCATCCGTAGAACGCCCGATCCCCAATCTGGGTGACGTTGTCGGGGATGACTATGCTCTTGAGGCTCGTCGTGTTGGAGAACAAGTCCCTTCTAATCGCGGTCAGGCTCTTGGGCAGCGTTACGCTCACGAGGTTAGCGTTGCCCCTAAAGGTTCCGGCTTCTATCTCTGTCACGTTGTCGGGGATGACTATGCTCCTGAGGTTCGTCAAGTTGGAGAACAGGCTCCCCCTGATGGTTGTCAGGCTCTTGGGCAGCGTGATGCTCACGAGGTTTTCACATCCGTCGAAAGCCCGCTCGCCAATCTCCGTCACGTTGTCAGGGATGACGAGGCTCCTGAGGCTCGTGCAGTTTTTGAAAGCCTCATCGCCGATGGTTGCCAGGCTCTTGGGGAGGCTGATGCTGACGAGGTTTGCGCAGCCGTCCAAAGCCCGCTCGCCAATCTCTGTCACGTTGTCGGGGATGACGAGGCTCTTGAGGCTCTTGCAACCGTCGAAAGCTTTTGCCCCAATCTCCTTCACGCAAGCTGGTATCTCAACGTTCTCCAGGTTCTCGCACTTGGCAAAGGCCTTCACGCCTATTTTGTCTACCTCATCGGAAAGGACAGCTTTCCTTATCTCCATCAGCTTGTCTCGCCATTCGTCACGAGTGTGAGTGTGTAAGGAAATGTATCCGCAAGTCAAGTCCTCCGCCCACTTATACTCCCCGTCCACCGTCAGCACCCCGTCCACCGTCAGGCTCCAGCCCCTTCCGCTCGCCATAACCTTGTCCTGTCCCATTTCCATATCCTGATTTTTATGTTTAATGCTATGTTTCCTTTTTACCCCCTAAAAATACCCCTTTTCGCCGAGAATAAATAGAAAGGAAACCCAAAGCGGGCCGGCATCGCACTCCGATGCCGGCCCGCTTTATTGAGCAAAAAATCCTCCCTCAGCCTACCTCACGGCCACCTTCACGGCCCTGCGGGGCGTCGCGACCACGTACAGGCCGCGCGGCAGCCGCCGCCCGGCGGGCATCCTCCGGCCCGCGAGGTTGTACACCTCCGCGGCGGGAAGCCCGTCCACGCTCACCACTCCGCCCCTCACGCTGACAGCCGGGGCGGAGCCATCCGTCACGCAGGGCGCGGAGGTGGGTCGCCTGTCCTCTATGGCGAGAATCTCGTCAAAGTACTCAGCCCACTCGCTCGCCTTGTACGCCTCCACGGCCTCGGCGGGCACGTAGAGTGGGCAGTGTACCGCACTGAACGCATCATCACCCAGCGAAGGCGGCTCAGTGGCCTTGCACGTCACGCTCGTCATGTCCGCGCACCTGTGGAAGGCCTCCTCGCCCACCGAAGTCAACCCTTCGGGCAGCACGACCTCCTTCAGGAAATCGCAATCGGTGAATGCGTATTGGCCTATAGTGGTAACTTCGTCGGGAATGTCAATATGGGCGAGCTTATTGCAGCCGATAAACGTACCCATCTCTATCGAGGTGACCCCCTTGGGCAGGCTCACGCTCTCAAGGCTCTCACAATCGGCGAAAGCCCCCGTCCCTATCAAGCTGACGCCATCCGGAATCTCTATCTTAGCGAGGCTGACGCAATTTGTGAACGCCCCGACGCCTATCTCAAACAGGCTCTCCGGCAGTCTCACCTCCGTCAGCCTCTCGCATTCGTAGAATGCGGCCGTGCCGACCAGCTCTACGCCGTCCCCTATCACCGCTTTGCGGATGTCGCCCACGTGTGAGCTCCAGCCCTCGGTGTTCCCTTCCTCTTCCGCTTTCTCCATGCTTCCCTTCCATTCGTAGTCCTCCCTCACGGTCAGCACGCCGTCGACCGACAGGCTCCAGCCCTCGCCGCCGTCAATTTCCGCCGTTATCTCCGCGAAGTATTCAGCCCAGTCGCTGCTCCTGTACGCCTCCTCTGCCCCGTAGGGCACGTTCAGCCTCGAGACCTTCCTGTCGAATGCGTTATCGCCAAGGGCGGGCGGCGTGGCCGCGAGCGATGCCACGCTCTTAATGCCTGTGCACTCGTAAAACGCGCATGCGCCTATCTCCTTCACGCTCGCCGCAAGGCTTACGCTATCTACTGCGGCGAATTCGAAGAACGCCTGGGGGCTTATCTTCGTCACGCCGTCCGTTATGTCGACATAGGTCACGTCTGCGGCGTAGGCTTCCCAAGCTTCGGTGGAGTAGCTCGCTATTCCGGCGCTCCACTCGTACGTGCCGTCCACCGTTAGCGTGCCGTCGCCAGTGAGGCTCCAGCCCTTGCCCTCGGCCTGGACGTACGTTATCCTTGCGAAGTAGTCAGCCCACTCGCCGCCCTGGTACGCCTCTACGGCCCCCTCTGGCACTATCAGCTTGCAGCCGACGCCCGTGAACGCCCCGTCGCCGAGCGAGGGTGGGGTGGTAGCCAGCGATCTCACGGACTTCAGCCCTTTGCAGCCGTCGAACGCGTTGTCGTCTATGTCCGTCACTGTCGACGGGATGGTCAAGTCCTCAAGCGACGAGCATCCGTTGAATGCGTCGTGCCTTATCCACCTCAGCCCCTCTTGCAGCTCGACGGTTTTCAAAGATCGGCAGTCGGCGAACGCGTTCCCCAATATGCGTTCAACACCTCCCGGGATCTTCACCTCCCGTAACGACGAGCATCCGCTGAACGCTGCCCATTCAATCTCAGTCATACCCTCCGGCAGTTCGATTGCCCTCAGTGCTTCGCAGTAGGCGAAGGCGGACTCCTCTATCATTGTCACGCTCTTGGGCAGAACCACGCTCGCAAGCCGCAGGCAATTGCTAAACGCGTTGTAGTGTATGGTGTCCACTCCCTCGGGGATGACGGCGGCGGTGAGCGACGAGCATCCGTCGAATGCATATGCGCCTATCGATTTCACAGTCTTCGGTATCGCGACAGTTCCCAGCCTGGCGCAATCCTCAAATGCGGCCTCGTCTATCTTTGTCAGCCCCTCAGGCAGCTCTACGCTTTTCATCGACGAGCAACCCGTAAAGGCGGCGTTCCCAATCAAGGTCACATTCTTCGGTATGCTAATGGAAGTGAGGCTCTCGCAGTCGTGGAACAGCCCTGCCGATATCTCGGTCAGCCCCTCCGGCAGCCCTATGCCCGTCAAGGCCGCGCAGCCCTCGAAGGCGCATATCCCCGTGCTCTTCACGTTGGCGGGAATCCTGATATCGCTCAGGCTCTCGCAGTTGTTGAATGCGTAATTCCCTATTTCCGACAGGCTCTCCGGAAGAGTGATACCCGTTGCGTTTACGCAGCCATCGAAAGCGTTGGCGCCGATCTTCGTCACGCCATCCTCCACCACCACGCGCCTCACGTTTGTCAGGTAGTCCTTCCATTCGTCTTCGCAGGTGAAGCCAAAGTCCGCCCATTCATAGTCCGCGCCAACGGTCAGCACCCCCTCGTCCGTCAGTGTCCAGCCTGTGCCGCCCGCAAGGTCGTCGGCCATCGCCCCGCCGCCCGATATGGCGCATAGGGCCGTGGCCAATAAAAGCCGATAAGTTGTTCTCATAAGATATTTTGTTTTGAAATTTCGGTTCGTGTCAATGGAGTTTGAATGCGGGAGGATGTTTTAGTGGCAATTTCCGGTGATGTTCCCCATTTTTATTGGGTGATGTCAAATCCACATCCCTACTACGGTGATTTTTAAGCGTTTGTTTCATAATGCCCCCGGCTGAGTCCTGTGCTGTGTCCCATCATGCCACAAAAAAAAGCGGCCGAGACGTGCTTCCCGCACATCTCGGCCGCCATCCTGTGTACCCTGACCCGGGATCGAACCGGGACGGATCGCTCCATTGGTGTTTGAGACCAACGCGTCTACCAATTCCGCCATCAGGGCTTTCGCTCTGCGAAGATACGCTCTTTTAACCTTTCCGCCAAATAAATATTTCACACGGCTTCGCCCCTCGCCCTCTCGCGGTACTCGCCGGGCGTCATGCCCTCGTACGCCGTGAACGCGCGCCTGAACGACATCACGCTGTTGAAACCGCTCTCGTCCCCCACGGCCTCTATCTTCATGTCCGTCTCCCGCAGCAGGGTCTTGGCGTGCTCCGTCCGCCGCCTGTTCACGTAGTCGTAGAAGGTCGTCCCGAGCTCGTTGTTCATGTAGCGCGAGATGTACGAGCGGTTCGTGCATAGCCGCTTGCTCAGCTCGGCCACCGACACTGTCTTGTCAAGGTATATCTTCTCTTCGTCAAAAAGCCGCCCGAATTCCCTTGCGAAGTCATATGCCGAGGTCGTCTCCTTTGTGTCTTCGCTTCTGTCTCCCCCGTCGCTAAGGCGGTTGTCGGCGTTCTCCTTGCCGTCCTCCTTCCTCTCGCCCTCCCCGTCGCACGTTTCTCGCCTCTCCTCTTCCATGCTCATCACCTCGCGCATCTCAGTCTCCCCGTCTTCCTTCCCTTTCTCCTCCTCAATTTCCTCCTCCTCCACGTCGGCCACCTCCTGCCGGTACAGGCAGAACGCCATCGCGAACAGTATCGCGCTCACCACCATGTTGTAGACGGCGTCGACCACCACTATGTTGGCCGCGTTCGCCGTGGCCCATACCGTCAGCACGCCCAGGCAGCACCACGCTATCCGCCGCAGCCACCTCAGATCCACGCCCTCCGTGTCGCTCAGGCTCTCGCGCAGCAGGCGCTCGTATCGCTCTATCGCCCTGTGTGCCGACCATATCGACAACGCCGAATAAGCCACCGACATCACCATCCATGCCCTGTGCAGCCATTCACTCGGGAACGCCATGTACGTCAGCAGCACGGCGAAAAACGGCAGTGCGTGCAGAGCCAATATCCGCCCCCACTTCGCCCGGGGGTGCGTCAGCTCATACAGCACCACAACCCCGAACGGGACCACCGTCAGCTGGTACAAGTCCACCGCCTCGCCCACGTGCGACCACTCAGCCCGTACGACGTAGAACACCACGAAAAGCACCGTGTCCAGCACCGCCAGATGACCGAAAAAGGCCATCCCGGCGTAGTGTATCGCCTGCTTGCCCCTCCGCGCCGCCAGCATCGCCAGGCTCACCCACGGTATGGCGTACGTTATCCCGGCCGCAAAGTCCCTTATCGACTCCACCTCCGCTATGCTTATCATCTCCTTCTCTTGCTTATGAAACCATTCCGAGCCTGACTGTCACTCCAGCCCTGCGCCCCTTCTCTATCAAATGTAACAAAAAATCCGCCCCCGCGGGATGTCAATCACGCGGGGGCGGTGTCTGTCACATTTCAGTGCCGCTTAGTCCTTCAGCTTGGCCTTGAGGAACTCGCGGTTCAGGCGGGCGATGTTGGCGATCGAGACGCCCTTCGGGCACTCGGCCTCACATGCGCCGGTGTTCGTGCAGTTGCCGAAGCCGAGCTCGTCCATCTTCGCCACCATTGCCTTGGCGCGGCGGGCGGCCTCAACCCTGCCCTGGGGCAGGAGGGCGAACTGGCTGACCTTGGCCGAGACGAACAGCATCGCGGAGCCGTTCTTGCAGGCCGCTGCGCATGCGCCGCAGCCGATGCACTGCGCGGCGTCCATAGCCTTGTCCGCAGCCTCCTTCGGGATGGGCAGGGCGTTGGCGTCCTGCGCCGCGCCGCAGCGGATCGACGTGTAGCCGCCCGCCTGCATGATCTTGTCGTACGCCGAGCGGTCCACCATCAGGTCGCGGATGACCGGGAAGCCCGCCGAGCGCCACGGCTCAATGGTGATCGTGTCGCCGTCCTTGAACGAGCGCATGTGCAGCTGGCAGGTCGTCGTCTTGGCGTTCACGCCGTGCGGGTGGCCGTTGATGTACAGCGAGCACATGCCGCAGATGCCCTCGCGGCAGTCGTGGTCGAAGACGACCGGCTCCTCGTGCTTCCCTACGAGCTTCTCGTTAAGGGTGTCAAGCATCTCAAGGAACGACATGTTTACCGAGATGCCCGGCATGTCGTACGTCTCGAAATGACCCTTCTCCTTAGGTCCTCTCTGACGCCAGACCTTCAGCGTTATATTTATAGTCTTATCCATTGGATTTCAAGTACTGTTACAGGGTTAGTTCTTGTAGTTGCGTGTCTTGCGCTCCGTCTCCTCGTAGATGAGGTCCTCCTTGAGCATCTCCGGATCCTGATCCTCGCCCATGTAGTGCCAGCAGGCGGCGTAGCTGAACTTGTCGTCGTGGCGCAACGCCTCGCCGTCCTCCGTCTGGTGCTCCTCGCGGAAGTGGCCGCCGCAGCTCTCCTCGCGGTTCAGAGCGTCGATGGCGATCAGGTAGCCGATGTCGATGAAGTCGCTCAGGCGCAGGGCCTTCTCAAGCTCCGTGTTCAGGTCGTCGGCCTTGCCCGGGACGTACACGTTGCTCCAGAACTCTTTCTTGATGTCCTTCAGCATGCCAAGGGCCTTCGTCAGGCCTTCCTTCGTCCTGCCCATGCCTACGTACTCCCACATGATGTGGCCAAGCTTCTTGTGGATGCTGTCAACGCTCTCACTACCCTGGATCGACATGATCTTCGCGATCTTCTCGCGTACGCCCTTCTCGGCCTCCTCGAACTCGGGGGCGGTAGTCGGGATTCGCGGCACCTGGATCTGGTCGGCAAGGTAGTTCTGGATCGTGTACGGCAATACGAAGTAGCCGTCAGCCAGGCCCTGCATAAGGGCCGACGCGCCAAGGCGGTTCGCTCCGTGGTCCGAGAAGTTGGCCTCGCCAAGGCAGAACAGGCCGGGGATCGATGTCTGAAGCTCATAGTCGACCCAGATGCCGCCCATCGTGTAGTGGATGGCGGGGAAGATCATCATCGGGGTCTTATACGGATCCTGATCCATGATCTTCTCGTACATCTCGAACAGGTTGCCGTAACGCTCCCTTACCCTGTCCTCGCCCAGTCGCTGGATGGCGTACTTGAAGTCGAGGAACACCGCAAGGCCCGTCTCGTTCACGCCAAAGCCGGCGTCGCAACGCTCCTTGGCCGCGCGGCTCGCGACGTCACGCGGCACCAGGTTGCCGAACGCCGGGTAGCGACGCTCAAGGTAGAAGTCCCTGTCCTCGTCTGGTATGTCGTTCGCCGTCTTCTTGCCGGCGCGGATGGCCTCGGCGTCCTCCTTCTTCTTCGGGACCCAGATGCGGCCGTCGTTACGCAACGACTCCGACATCAGCGTCAGCTTCGACTGGATGTCGCCGTGGATAGGTATGCAGGTCGGGTGAATCTGGCAGTAGCACGGGTTGGCGAAATACGCGCCCTTGCGGTAAATCTGCATGGCGGCAGAGCCGTTCGAGCCCATGGCGTTCGTCGACAGGAAGTAGGTCCTGCCATATCCGCCGGTGGCTATTACGACGGCATGCCCGAAGTAACGCTCGATCTCGCCCGTTATGAGGTTGCGGACGATGATGCCGCGTGCCCTGCCCTCGATGATGACGACGTCAAGCATCTCCCTGCGGGCGAACATCTTCACCGTGCCGTTCTTTATCTCCTTCGAGAGCGAAGAGTACGCGCCAAGGAGGAGCTGCTGACCGGTCTGGCCGCGGGCGTAGAACGTGCGGCTTACCTGGGCGCCGCCGAATGAGCGGTTTGCCAGAAGACCGCCGTACTCACGTGCGAAAGGCACGCCCTGGGCCACGCACTGGTCTATGATGTTGTTCGACACCTCGGCCAGGCGGTAGACGTTAGCCTCGCGGGCGCGGTAGTCGCCACCCTTTATCGTGTCGTAGAACAGGCGGTAGACAGAGTCGCCGTCGTTCTGGTAGTTCTTAGCAGCGTTGATGCCGCCCTGCGCCGCGATGGAGTGTGCGCGGCGGGGGCTGTCCTGGATGCAGAAGTTAAGTACGTTGAAACCCATCTCGCCCAGAGTCGAGGCCGCCGACGCGCCGGCAAGGCCAGTGCCGACAACGATGATGTCGAGCTTCCTCTTGTTGGCCGGGTTCACCAGTTTCTGATGAGCCTTATAGTTTGTCCACTTCTGGGCCAACGGGCCCTGAGGTATCTTGGAATCTATAGCGTTTGCCATGTTATTCTATTCAGATGTTCTTGTCGAATGGTTATCTCTGTAGCCCAAGGCCGTGCCGTTCGCAGGCTTACGCCCGTGCCGCGCCCCAGGCTCCATCTTACTTAATTGAGAGGCATGACCCCTTGAACAAGGGGGAACACGCCAACGGCGTAGCCTATAATCACAAGCGCGAAGCCGATGCAGACGATGCTCGCGTACCATACGGCAACCGTCTTCCACCTGCTCAGCCAGATCTCGTTGCTCCATCCTATCGTCTGGAGCATGCTCCAGAAACCGTGAGTCAGGTGGAACCACAACGCGGCCACCCATACCACGTACGCCACGGCCACAACCGGCTGGCTGAAGTAGTAGGCGATGAAGCGCGCGCCCTCAGTCGGCTCGATGATGCCCATCTCGCCGGCGTCGAACTTGTCGCCGCAAAGCTCGGCGAGCATCATGTGGCTCCAGAACTGGTGCAAGTGCAGGGCGATGCCAAGCAGGACGATGATGCCCAGCACGAGCATGTTCTGGCTCGACCACTCCACACCCTTGGGCGCGTCAACAACGGCGTAGCGGTCGTTGCCCCTCGCCTTCCTGTTCTGCACGGTCAGGATGAACGCGTAGATGATGTGCACCAGGAAGCCCAGCGCCAGCACGGCCGTGCCGGCCAACGCGTACCAGTTCGTGCCGAGGAACTTGCACACGGCGTCATACGCCTCGTCCGAGAAGGCGGCCACCAGGTTCATGCTCATGTGGAAAAGAAGGAAGAGCACGAGCAGTATGCCCGATACGCTCATTATCAACTTCTTCCCAATGGACGATTGGAAAATACAGCTCATAAATGATTGTTTGTAATTATGTGAAATTTATAGGTTTGCTTGACCCCTGTGATGCGAAAGGAGGCCGCGGACGCCTTCGCCCCGCGTTTCTTCACAATCACAAAAATAAGAGTTGGGAATGAATACGGCCGCGCAATTAAAGAAAAATTTCTCTATTTAAAGTCGGTCAAATTAGCCGTACGCCAGCCCCGTCCCACCTCTCGTCCTCGCCGCCCCCTCTCCCGCCATCCCTCCCCTGTGACTGCCAACTCTTTAGGCTTTGTCAAAACGACAATAATTTGTCTTGCCGAAAAATAAATTTCAAAATAATCACCAAATAAATTTGTTTATAAGAAAATCACACCTACCTTTGCATTGTCGAACAACGAGAGCGGCACGCCTCTGACCATAGGTCGCTCGTTAGTCGCGCTTCTCGGCCGATACAGCTGGCGGCCACAGCGTTACTTCTATCTCATCCCACGGCGTCCGTCCGCTCTCGCTCGACAAATAATTTTATTCTTCAACCAAATGGCATATGTGCCTTCACGCACTCTGCCTTCAAACACATCTAATGAAATGGCTATTTACAAACAAGGCGTGCTCGGCCCGTTTAGCGGCAAGGTCGGAACTGTTGTCGGAAGTTCTTGGCGTGGTGTTCCATATATTCGCTCTCTTGCTGCAAAGGTGGCAAACCCGCGTACGCAGGGGCAGGTCGCCGCAAGGTCCCGCCTCGCGGCCATCGCCGGACGACTCAAGCATTTCGCCTTCGTCATCAGCGCGGGCTTCGTCAACTCCGGCTCGCTGAGCCCCTGGTCGGCGGCCATCAAGGCCAATATGAAGGCCCTCACGGGGCCGTCCGACGCCCCGGAGGTCGATATGGCCGCCGTGACGCTCTCCGACGGCTCGGCCACCTTCGACGTCAAGGCCGTCAAGTCCGCGTCGTCCGTCGATTTCTCCTGGAAGGCCCCAAAGGTGGCCGACAGCTTCTACGGCGGCTCGCTCTACGCCGCGGCCTACAACGTGGCCAATGGCAAGGCGGTCAATTTCCTCGCCGACCTCTCGGCCGCGACGGCCTCGTTCGATTTCCGGGCCATCATCTCGGGCGAGGATGACGATGTCCACCTCTACTTCTTCGTGGCCTCTCAGTCCGTCAGCACGGCTACAACCCACCTCGGCGACTGATAACGAAACCACCTCTCCGGCGCGGCGGTCGCATTGGCCGCCGCGCCTTCCTTCCCGCACCTTTTCATTTCACATCTTTCCCTTTTTTTCTCACCATGCTCCATCTTAAGCTTTTCCGTACCGAGAATACTCCCGTCTTCTGCCGCGGGCGTCTCTATGCTGCCGCCGACGAGGATGAAGATCTGTCCCCATCTCCTGCCGGCCCCCATCCCGGCGAATACCTCATCTGCGATACCATCGAGCCTCCCGTTCGCCGACCGTCTGAGTTCGTGCGAGGCGGCACGGCAGTGCAGGCGGGCGTCTATCGCGTCGCGCTCTCGCGCAGCCCTAAGTTCGGCCGTCTCCTGCCCATCCTCATGGGCGTCCCGGGCATGACGGGCGTGCGCATCCACCGCGGCAACACCGTGGCCGATACCCGCGGCTGCATCCTCCCTGGCCGTTATGTCGGCGGGGGGCGTGTCGTCGAGAGTACCCCGCGTGAGCAGGATCTTGTCCGCATGATTCTCGGCTGCCGCGGCGGCGCCGATATCGAGATTGTCGACGATTTCGCCACCCCGGGTCCTGTCGTGTCCGAGGAGTCGTCGCCTTCTTTCTCGTCCTGGCCGCTCGCGTCTGTCGCGGGGCGTTCTGTCTGGGATCGCCTGCGTCTCGCCGTTGCCTGACCCGTGGGGTGGGGCGGCCAGCTCTCGCTCCCGCCTTCTTTTGCGCCCGAGGCCGTTCGCCGGCTTCGGGCGTTTCCACGTCCCGGCCGCGTGGGCGTGGGCTAAGTTCCGTCCCCGCCCTCCCTCGGCTCAAAAATGCTCTCTCGCCCATCTAAAGTCTACGGTTTTGCCTTTTGTTGTGCTATCTTTGTTCGCGCTGTTCCGCTTGGCCGGTCAATGGCGGGTGACGCGGGCTTCTTCCCGCGCGTGTTTCAATCGTTCCCTATGAAAGTCGTACATATAAATAAGGCCGATACGGGTGGCGGGGCCGCCGTGGCCATGTGCCGCATCCATGCCGCGCTGCGCAAGGAGGGGGTCGACTCTTCCATCCTCGTCGAGCAGGTGCGTTCTTCGTCCGTGAGTGCTTTCTCCACGAGCCCGTCGGCCATCGAGCGTGGCGTCGATTTCGCCCACTTCGTCTTCGAAAGGCTCCGCATCCTCCCCCACGAGCGCTACTCGTCCATGAGGTTCAATTTCTCCCTGGCGTCCGACGGGCGCGACATTTCGTCCCTCCCCGTGGTGCGCGAGGCCGACGTCATCCACCTCCATTGGGTCAACCAGGGCTTCCTCTCCATGTCCAGTCTCCAGTCCCTTGCCGCCCTCGGCAAACCCATCGTCTGGACTCTCCATGACATGTGGCCTTTCACCGGCGGTTGCCACTATGCCGGCACGTGTCTCGAGTTCAACGAGCATTGCGGATTCTGCCCCTTCCTCCGCGACCCGGGCAAGGACGACCTTTCCGCCCGCCTCTTCAAGCTCAAGAAGGAGACCTACCAGAAGATGAACCTCTCCGTCGTGGCGTGCTCCCAGTGGCTCAGCACCCTCGCCAGCAGCTCAAGCCTCTTCCACAAGCGCAGGACGGTCGCCATCCCAAACCCCATCGATACGTCCGTCTTCCGCCCCCTCGACAAGGCACGCTGCCGCGCCGAGCTCGGACTCCCGACCGACAAGAAGCTCATCCTCTTCGGCGCCGCCAAGGTGGCCGACATCCGCAAGGGCTACCGCTACCTCGTCGAGGCCCTGCGAATCATCGCCAATTCGTTCCCCTCGGTGGCAAGCCACACCGAGCTCGTGGTCTTCGGCCAGGTGGACAAGGAGATTAATGATTTCGGCATCGAGTTCAATGTCCATTCCATGAATTTCATCTCAAGCACCGAGCGCCTCGTCCAGCTCTACAACGCGGCCGACGCGTTCGTCCTCCCCTCCCTCCAGGACAACCTCCCCAACACCGTCGTCGAGAGCCTGGCCTGCGGCACGCCGGTCGTGGGCTTCCGCAATTGCGGCGTGCCGGAGATGGTCGTCCATGGCAAGACGGGCTACCTCGCCGAACCCAAAAACTCCCTCAGCCTCGCCAATGGCATCTACGCAACCCTCTTCTTCGACGCCGACAAGAAGCGCGACGAGGTGGTCAACCACGCCAAGAGCCTCTTCGGCGAGCACGCCGTGGCTCAAAAATATATCGATGTCTACAACAACGCCCTCTCCAATGGCTCCCGATAGCCTCGGCCCCATGGTGAGCGTCATCACCATCACTTTCAACGCGGCCCGGACGCTCGAGCGGACCATAGCCTCCGTCGAGAGGCAGGACTACAAGGCCATCGAGTATATCATCGTCGATGGCGGCTCCACCGACGGCACTCTCCAGATCGTCGGCCGCCACGAGCGTACCGTCTCCCGCTGCATCTCCGAACCCGACGATGGCATCTATTTCGCCATGAACAAGGGTCTCGCGGCCGCCACGGGCGAATATGTCTGGTTCCTCAACGCGGGCGACGAGTTCGCCGAGCCTTCAACCCTCTCGTCCGTTATGGCGGCCGCCGCCGGCGCCGACGTGGTCTATGGCGATACCGTCGTCACGGCTCTCGACGGCTCGGTCATAGGAGGCCGCCGCCTCGCCCCGCCCGACTGTCTCACTGCCGACTCTTTCCGCGACGGGATGCTCGTCTGCCATCAGGCTTTCGTCCCTCGCCGCTCGCTCTGCGCACCCTACGACACGTCGTTCCGCTTCTCGGCGGACTACGATTGGTGTCTCAAGATTCTCCTCAAGGCGCGGTCCGTCGTCAACGCCCGGCAAGTCGTGGTGCGCTTCCTCGATGGAGGCTTCACTAAGAGCCACATCGTCGAGGGCCTCCGCGAGAGGTTTTCCATCATGTCGCGCCAGTTCGGCTTCTTCCCGACGCTCGCGCGCCATGTCCCCATAGCGGCGCGTTTCTTCCGTTTCTGGATTTCCAAAGGCCGGTTCTGAACCTTTAGCCTCCCGCCTATGCCGAGCAACAGCTTCTCCCGCGCCGTCGCGCGCGTCGGGTCTTTCTTCCTGAGCGTCCCCGCTCTCCTGCGCCGCGACTGGCGTCTCGCGTCGGTCGTGGCTCTCGGCCTCGCGGGGGTGTTCGCCGTGTGGCTGTTCTCCAATAGGCTCATCGACGACATCCGCAAGGAGGGCGAGGCCTTCGGCAAGGTCTATTTCGAGGAGACGAGCCTGCTCAGCCAGCAGCTCTTGTCCGATGCCGGACACGTAGCCGCCCCATGCCGCGTCAGGGCGCACGCCCAGTTCCGCGACAGCGTCTTCAACTCTATCGTGCGTGTCCTTCAGCTCAACGAGTTCGTCCCGGTCGTCATCCTCAATTGCGACAACGATTCCATCGCCGACTCGCGCAACCTTACCGTGTCCGACGATTCCGCCTCCTACGAGCTCAAGGCCGCCATTTTCAAGTCCATCCGGCAGCTCTGCGATTCGGCCGACCTCCCGGAGGTCAACCAGCGCATCTTCTACGGCGAGTCAAATATCGTCCATAGCGTGTCGACCATCAGGCTCATCGAGGCGCTTTTCTTCGTGGTCTTCGGAGCGGGCGTCTTCTTCGTCCTCCGTCAAGGTTTCCGCCGCCAGAGGGATGCCGAGTTCCGTGGCATTTCAAAGGAGTACGCCCACCAGCTCGGGACGCCTCTCCAGAGCCTCATGGGCTGCTACGACCTCCTCGCCGAGGGCGCGCCGCCCGCCGATGTGCTCGACGAGCTCAATGGCGACATCGAGCGTCTCGCCGAGGTGAGCGAGCGTCTCCAGAGGCAGGGCGACGGCCTCAAGCTCAGGCTCGCGCCGCTCAGCCCCGACCTCGCCAAGGTGGCCGATTATATCCGTGTCCGCACAAGCCGCCATGTCGAGGTCTCCCTCCTCCAGCCCGATGGCGAGGTGGCTGCTCCCCACGATCCCACGCTCTTCCGCTGGGCCGTGGAGAATATCTGCAAGAACGCCGCCGATGCCATTGGCCAGCGTCCGGGCCGTATCGTCATTTCGCTCCGCGACGAGGGGCGTAAGGCCGTGGTGGAGATTTCCGACAACGGGCGCGGCATGACGCCGGACACCAAGGTGCGTGTCTTCGATTCCGGTTTCTCCACCAAGGAGAAGGGGTGGGGCGTGGGCCTCGCCCTCGTCCGACGGATAATAGTGGCGGGGCACCATGGCGAGGTCTTCGTCGAGCGTACCCAGCCCGGCGTGGGCACGACTTTCAAGATTATTCTCAACAAGCAGTAGCAACACAATGAGCCACATCATTTTCGACAGCCCCGAGGCGCGCTACGAGAGTCAGCGTCTCGCATCTGGCGTCTCTTTCGAAATCCCCGAGGGCGACGATGCCGTCATCATCGGCCCCAATGGGGCTGGCAAGTCTCTCCTCGCGTCCCATATCGCGGGCGGCGTCAGCCTCCGTCAGGGCAGCGTCAAGGTTCTCCGTCCCGACGGCTCCGAGGTCCCGCGCACTATGATCGCGTCGCTCTCTTTCCGCGATATTTACCGCCTCGGCGGGGCCTCGCAGGATAACTATTACCAGAAGCGCTGGCAGGCGACGGAGAATGAGGAGAGTCCCGTCGTGGCCGATGCCCTCGGCCAGGCCGCGGTCCGTGCCAACGAGTCGCTCCTGCGCGACCTCGGCGTCGAGCCGCTCCTCACCAAGAGGGTCATTTTCCTCTCGTCGGGCGAGCTGCGTAAGCTCATGATCGCCCGCAGCCTCATGGCGCGCCCCGAGCTCCTCATCGTCGACAACCCCTACATCGGTCTCGATGCCGCAAGCCGCGGTCTCATCAACGAGGTGCTCCAGAAGGTGGCGGCGGAGCTGCATATTAAGGTGCTGCTCATCATATCACATACCAAGGATCTCCCCGACTGGGTCGATACCGTCATAGCCATGGGTTCCCTCGCCGTCCTCAAAGTCTCCTCCCGAGCCGATTTCGTGACCGACAAGCCTCTCGTGGCGACACTCTTCCCCGAGGCCGACGCGCTCCCCATCCCCCTCCCGCCTGCCATGCGTGCCAGCGACGATGGCGACTATTCCGAGGCGGTGGTGATGAGGGGGGTCAATGTGCAATATCCGCCTGTGACCATCCTCCGCAATCTCGATTGGACGGTCCGCCGCGGCGAGAAGTGGGCGCTCCTCGGCAAGAACGGCTGCGGCAAGAGTACTCTCCTCAGCCTCGTCTGCGGCGACAACCCGCAAGGCTATGCTAATGATATCACGCTCTTCGGCCGCCGCCGCGGCTCGGGAGAGAGTATCTGGGATATCAAGAGCCACATCGGCTACATTTCGCCCGATATGCACACTTTCTATCAGGCCGACATCCCCTGCCTCGATGTCGTGGCCTCCGGCTTCTTCGATACCGTGGGTCTCTATCGCAAGCCCGACGACGCGCAGCGCGCGCTCGCCCTAAAGTGGATGGAGGCCTTCCATTGCCAGTCGCTCGCGACCCGCTCTTTCCTTAAGGTCTCCTACGGCGAGCAGCGTATCGTCATGCTCACCCGCGTCTTCGTCAAGAGGCCGTCACTCGTCATCCTCGACGAGCCGCTTCACGGTCTCGATGCGGGCAAGAAGGCTCTCGCCAAACGGCTCATCGAGGACTATTGCGACGACAAGTCCGTGACGCTCATCTACGTCACCCACTACGAGGAGGAGATCCCAGCCGTCGTCTCCCTCCGCAAGACGCTCGTCAAGGTTGCCAACTCATAACGTCCTTGTCTCCATGTTCTACGTCAACATTATCATTATCAACATTATGGCCTGGGTGGCCCTCAGCTACTTCTGGAGTCTCTGGACCCACAAGGTCTTCAAGCCTTGGGCGTGGCTCGAACTCAAGAAGAGGGGCCTGGTCAATTCCACGGTCGCCCGGCGCGAGCGTTCTTTCAAGGATCGTGTCCGTTTCTATGCCTATTTCTTCGCCATGGAGCAGGTCGAGCGGCGCGAGGTGGGCGGCTCTTTCGTCTTCGCCGGTCTTGAGGATGCGCAGCTGCTCGAGCTCCTCCGTCTCCAGTGTCCCGAGCGTTTCCTGTGGGTCGTGGCGCCGCTCCAGCCTTCCGAGGTCACGCTCATCCACGAGAATTGCCAAGGCGAGATTTCCAACGACCCCGTGAGCGTCGATTTCGTCCCTGAGGACGAGGTCCGGTCCATCCTTTCCGAGTCCGGTAAGGCCAAGGTCGTCAAGGGCACTGTCGCTTCGCTCGTCTCTCAGGTCGATGGCCCGGTGGCTCTCGCTCTCATCGATTGCGTTGAGTACGACGCCGTCCTCGCTGCCCTCAAGCACCTCTACCCACTTGTCTCCGAGGGCGGTATCATTATCGTCCATTCATATAACCATTCGTGGGAGGGCGTGCGCAAGGCGGTCGACGATTTCTCCGCATCCATCCCCGAGTCCCTCGTCCCGCTGCCCGATATGTACGGCTCCGTGGCCTTAGCCAAGGGTAGGATGAACTGATTGTCTATTTGAGTTTACTCAATCAGCCTCCGCCCTAATTAAACAAGAGGGCTAAAAAAATAACATTCTGTGTCGCTTCTCTTGCTTTAACTCGTTTCTTTTTCATACTTTTGCGCCGTGACAGTCCGATTCCGATTTTTCCCGACTCCCACTGTCATGGAGCAATTTCTTGTTGAGGCGCGGCCCTCCAGGGCGGTCTCCCTATCCCTAACTTATTTATCTAACTGGCTTCCTTCGCTTTGCGGGTGCTCGCTCGCTTGCCTCGAAGCTCTAATCTCAAAGCATCTAAATGAAAGTTGCTATTGTCGGCGCCAGCGGTGCCGTTGGTCAGGAGTTCCTCCGCATCCTCGAACAGAGGAATTTCCCCCTCGATGAACTTGTCCTCTTCGGCTCTGAGCGCAGCGCAGGCCGCAAATATACTTTCCGCGGTAAGGAGCTTACCGTCAAGGAGCTTAAGCACGGCGACGACTTCAAGGGCGTCGACATCGCTCTCACCTCAGCCGGCGCGGGCGTCTCCAAGGAGTTCGCCGACGACATTACCAAGTTCGGCGCCGTCATGATCGACAATTCCAGCGCTTTCCGTATGGACGACGACGTGCCCCTCGTGGTGCCTGAGTGCAACGCCGCCGACGCTCTCAACCGCCCCCGTGGCATTATCGCCAACCCCAACTGCACTACCATCATGATGGTTGTCGTTCTCCAGCCTATCGAGAACCTCTCCCACATTAAGCGGATCCACATCTCCAGCTACCAGTCCGCCTCCGGAGCGGGCGCGGCTGCCATGGCTGAGCTCCAGCAGCAGTACAAGGAACTCGTCGAGACCGGCGAGGCAAAGACCATCAGCAAGTTCCCCCATCAGCTCGCCTACAATGTCATCCCACAGATCGACAAGATGACGGAGAACGACTACACGAAGGAGGAGATGAAGATGTACAACGAGACTCGCAAGATTATGCACTCCGACGTGCGTACCTCGGCCACCTGCGTCCGCGTCTCCAGCCTCCGCAGCCACTCCGAGAGCGTCTGGGTCGAGACCGAGGCCCCGCTCACCGTCGAGCAGGTCCGCAAGGCTCTCGTGGCCGCGCCGGGTGTCACCCTCGTCGACGACCCCCAGAACTACGTCTACCCCATGCCCCTTGAGAGCGCTGGCAAGGACGATGTCTATGTCGGCCGCGTCCGCAAGGATCTCGCCAACGACAACGGCATCACTCTTTGGCTCACTGGCGACCAGATTCGCAAGGGCGCGGCACTCAACGCCGTCCAAATCGCCGAGTACCTCATCAAGGTCGGTAGCGTCAAGGCATAATCAGTCGCCACCAGTCTGAAAATCTGTCACCTCGCGCAGCCATCAACAAGGCTGCGCGAGTTTTTTTCTCTTTAGCAAAAATGTCTCATTCCAAAATTTGAACCTCTAATACGCCTCTTCCATATTTGCCATCTCTTTAAATCATCTCTTTAACTTCAATTAACGTTCATCCGTAACCTACTGATTTTCATCTCACCATCTCCACATTCTTCCCCGTTATTCAAACTCCCCGCCCCCTCCCCCTTGCAAATCCCGAACTTCTCCCTACCTTTGCACCCGCT
>JBJEGU010000051.1:0-6434 GCA_051875415.1 Marinilabiliaceae bacterium | reverse complement strand
TAATGACCGCGTCTCGCCCTCTCAACAGAGGAAACAAGCTAACCCGGAAAGATATAAATGTCTGTAGAAAACAGCGCGAAGATTCGCAACGTGGCCATTATCGCCCACGTCGACCACGGCAAGACGACCCTCGTGGACAAGATGCTCAAGGCCGCCAAGACCTTCAGGGATAACCAGCAGGTGGGAGACTTGCTGATGGACAACAACGAGCTCGAGCGTGAGCGAGGCATCACAATTCTCGCCAAGAACTGCGCCGTCAAGTGGGGCGATGTCAAAATCAACATCATCGACACCCCGGGACACTCCGACTTCGGCGGCGAGGTGGAGCGCGTCCTCAACATGGCCGACGGCTGCCTCCTGCTCGTCGACGCTTTCGAGGGCCCTATGCCCCAGACGCGCTTCGTGCTTGAGAAGGCCATCAAGATAGGGCTGAAGCCCATCGTCGTCATCAACAAGGTCGATAAGCCCAACTGCCGCCCCGAGGAGGTCAACGAGGCTGTCTTCGACCTCATGTTCACTCTCGGAGCCAACGAGAATCAGCTGGATTTCAAGACGATATACGGTTCTGCCAAGGAGAACTGGATGAGTACCGACTGGAAGCAGAAGACTGACAACATCAATGCGGTGTTCGAGACCATCATAAGCGAGATCCCCGCCCCCAAGGTCAACGAGGGCACCGTCCAGCTGCTCATAACCTCTATGGAGTACTCGTCCTATACTGGCCGAATAGCCGTCGGCCGAGTGCACCGCGGCGAACTCAAGGCCGGCATGGATGTTAGCCTCTGCAAGCGCGACGGCAAGATAGTCAAGCAGCGCATCAAGGAACTCTACGTATACGACGGCATGGGCAAGCAGAAAGTCGACACCGTGGGCTGCGGCGACATCTGCGCCATCGTGGGCTTCGACGGCTTCGACATCGGCGATACCGTGGCCGACGTCTTCAACCCCGAGGCCCTGCCCACCATCGCCATCGACGAGCCTACCATGTCGATGCTCTTCACCATCAACAATTCGCCTTTCTTCGGCAAGGACGGCAAGTTCGTCACGAGCCGCCATATCAAGGACCGCCTCTACAAGGAGCTTGAGAAGAACCTCGCCCTGAGGGTGGAGGAGACTGACAGGGCCGACGCGTGGAACGTCTACGGGCGTGGCGTGCTCCACCTCTCTGTCCTTATCGAGACCATGCGCCGTGAGGGCTACGAGCTTCAGGTCGGTCAGCCGCAAGTCATCATCAAGGAGATTGACGGCCAGAAGTGCGAGCCTATCGAGGAGCTTACCATCGACCTGCCCGAGGACTACTCTGGCAAGAGCATCGAGATGGTGACTCAGCGCAAGGGCGAGCTTATCAACATGGAGCGCCATGGCGACCGCATCCATCAGGATTTCAAGATTCCGAGCCGAGGCATCATTGGCCTCCGCACCAACCTTATGACGGCTACGGCCGGCGAGGCCGTCATGGCCCACCGCCTGATGGGCTACGAGCCTTGGAAAGGCCACATCGACAAGCGGACTAACGGCAGCCTCATCGCCCTTGAGGGTGGCACGGCCTACGCCTACTCGCTCGACAAGCTTCAGGATCACGGCAAGTTCTTCATCAACCCGCAGGACGAGGTCTACGCCGGTCAGGTGGTAGGCGAGAACACACGCGAGGGCGATATCGTCATAAACGTCTGCAAGAGCAAGAAGCTCACCAATATGCGCTCCAAAAGCTCCGACGACGCCGTCCACCTCGCGCCGCCCGTCATCTTCAGCCTGGAGGAGGCTCTTGAGTACATTCAGGGCGACGAGTATGTCGAGGTGACTCCCCACGCCATCCGCCTCCGCAAGATTCTCCTCAACGAGGCCGACCGCAAGAAGGTTCTCAAGGCCACGCAGAGCGCAGAGTAAAACTGATGACGCCTTTCGGGCTTTAACCAAGTCGGTAGGATTCCTAATACGCCCCCGTCGCGAGATAGACTTCGCGGCGGGGGCTTCCTTATGCCGTTTTGCTCCCTATTTTATTACTAACCATCTGTATGTAATGACTATACCGTAGACCAATGATCGGTTTTTATTCAATATGATACTTGAAATACTCAAATTGGTATGTCCGCTGAGAGTACATTTTGTTTTAAAAATACTTAATTTGCACCCATAGTCGCATATTTGCGAAAACCACTTATGGAAACACTTACTCTAAAACCAGTGGCGAGGTTCGTCGCCTTGCTTCTGCTTCTGGCCTTGGGCTGCGCCTCCGCATGCGCTCAGCAACAGTCAAGGCTCCAGGCGCTCTACCTCTTCAATTTCGCCAAGAACACCTCGTGGGCGGCGGCCGACGCCAGCAAGCCGCTCACCATAGCTGTCGTGGCCGACAAGGCCGTGGCGAGGGACTTGCGTACCATAGCGTCGAACAAGCAAGTGGGCGGACGTCCCGTGGCCATTACTGAGGCAGCCTCGGCTCTCGGGCTGCCAAGCGCCGACATCATTTTCCTCGGCGGAGCCAAGTCCGCCCAGATAGAGACCCTCGCGAGCGAGCAGGCGGCGAGCCGGACGCTGATTGTAAGCGCCACCGGGGGACAATGCTCACAAGGGGCGTGCATTGCCTTCGAACTCGTGGGCGGCAAATTCACCTATGCCATAAGCGAGGCCAATATAGCCGGCCAGGGGCTGAGCGTCTCGCGTATGCTGATAACGGGCGGCAAGGCCCTTTAACGACTTAACGGCCTTATAATGAGAAGACTTACCATCGTGGCCTTTGCGGCCATAGCCACACTTGCCGCGCAGGCTCAGGTTCAGCCGCAAGGCGGCAGGCTGACGAAAGAGGACATTATGGCAATGACAATAGAGCAGCTCGGCGACCTCCCTTTCGAGGACTTGCTCCGGGCCGTGGAGCTGCTCGAAGTAAACAGCATCGACGACCTCTACGCCATAATAATGAACAAGAGCGTGGCCTCGGCCTCCAAAAGCGTCGAGAGCGCATTCGAGTCGCCGCTCTCAACAACTGTCATCACCCGCGAGGAGATGGAGACCTACGGGTGCAAGAGCATCGAGGAGGCTTTTCGCCTCATCCCCGGCGCCATTGTCACTCAGAAGGTTAACGGCGTTTTCGACATACAGCTCCGCGGCCTCGCCAACATTCCGGACGGCAATCTGCTGCTCTACACAGAGAACGCCAACGTCCTCCTTATGATTGACGGTCGAGTGGTCCACAACTACTCCATCGGCACCATGACAATGGAGAACCTGCCAGTCTCCATTATCGACGTGGACCGCATCGAGGTGGTGCGCGGCGCGGCATCGGCACTCTATGGCGTGAATGCCGTCACGGGTGTCATCAACATCATAACGCGCCGCCCGTCCGATTCGTCGGGAATGGCCCAGGCCACGGCAATGGGCGGCACTCGCACCTTCATCGGCGAGGCGCGGCTCCGCAAGAGGCTGACCGAGAGCCTCTCTGTCGCCCTCACGGCCAATTATGACCTTCGCCGACGTCCCGATGGCGACATCCCGGTCGTAAGCACGCAGACGTCGTGGCTGGCCGACGACGCCGGCCTCATTGGCCGCTCATTGAACGAGACGGATATTGACGCGCTCATAGCCAGTGGCTCGCTCCGCCCAGTAGGCACGGGGGAGAGCCTCGCCGTGGGCGACTTCTCGCGGCTTGCCGTCCTTTCGCCCTCGACCCTATTCGACGGCTCCACGCAGATTTTTCCCGCCACGCCTCTCGAGTACCGCGACGCGCGCAAGTGCTTTGACGACCCTGAGACAGCCCGCCGCTCGTGGGCCGTGAACGGCTATGCCGACATCAGGCCGTCGGAGAGCGTCGACATCAGGCTCTCGGGCGGGTATTCGCAGAGCCTCGCTTTGCAGACCACCGTCATGGAGTCGCCCTACTCGTTGGCTTTCCGCGAGTTCAAGAAGGGCTACGTCAATGCCGACGCGCGTCTGGGCGACCTCCACCTCCTTGCCAATTTCTACGCCGGCCCCGAGGATTATGCCACAGGCCGTCCCGGGCTTCAGGCCGATTTCCGTCAGTTCTTCGTCTCGGCGGAGTATGACTTCTTTGCGGGTGGGCTGAACATCCGCCCCGGCTTCCATTTCCAGTATGCCAACGGGCGTGACAAGAAGTCGAGTTTTGACTATGGCTCAGGCCCTGTGGAGCTGTCGGGTTTCTTCAACGACGAGGCTACTCTGAACGCCTTCGCTCCTTCGCTCCGTCTCGACTATAAGGTTGGGCGGTGGCGCCTGATTGCCGCGGCGAGAGCCGACAAGACAAAGATACCCGACAAGTGGAACGTCTCGGCTCAAGGTGTAGTGGGATTTAAGGCGTCGGACAGCCACTTCTTCCGCATCAACTACGGTCGTGCCGTGCGCTCCGCCAACATGCTCAACGCCAACAGCAACTACAGCTGGAAGCGGACGGGAATGGACTACCCGTCGGTCATAGAGTTCTATGGCAACAAGGAGGCCGACCTCGTGGGCGTGAACAGTGTGGAGTTGGGCTACAGGTTCCAGCCCTCGCAAAGCCTGCTTGTCGATGCCGAGGCTTTCTTCTCGGCCAGCAAGGACTATGGCGCCATGATGACCTCCGACGCCAAGGCGGCCACGGGCTATGCCGACTTCTACAACTCGATGAGCAAGATTCTCGCCTCGGCGGGTGACGGGCGCATCGACATCCGCAAGGCGCAAAGCACTTTCATGGCGGACATTACCACCAGCAGCAACAGCAGCTATGGCAACCTGCCCTACAAGGTGCGCCAAATGGGTCTGAGCGTCAATGTCGACTGGGTCATATCGCCCAAGGTCATCGCAAAGCTGAATGCCAACTTCCAGCGCACTGTCATCGACGACTACTACCTCTACAATCAGGCCGAGGCTCTCCACCAGCAGTTCTATGGAGACAACGGCATCATCAACAATATGGTGGCCGGCTTCTCCGACATCATATATTGTATGGAGGGACGCTCCGCCGACGGGCAGACCGTCGTCAGCTCCGACGCCTCGCTCACGGGAGCCAATCTGCTGCCCAACCTTGTGACTCTCAGCCACTCCGGCGACTATGAGGCAATCGTGGCTAATATGACAGCCGCTCAGAGGGAGACGCTGCTCAACGCCCTGCGCGACGCCTACTTCACCAAGGGCAGCTACATCTATGACAAGGAGGGCGTCTATGGCCCTCGCCGCATAACGTACCAGAACTCGCTCGCCCTCTACTACGCCCTCAAATATGGCATAGACTACCGCCTCGCCGACCGCCAGTACACTTTCAGCCGCAGCGAGACGGCCGAGCCCGCACGCCGCGACGGACATCTGCACAAGTCCACGCCGGCGTTCTACGGGATGGCGGGTGTCGTCGTGAAGCCCGTCAAGCAGATAGACGTGGCGGCATACGCCAACTTCGTGGGTCGGCGGACGTACGCCACGGCCTACGGGACGGATCGCCTTTCCGACAGGCTGACCATCAACGCCAAAGTCGACTATAGGCCTGTGGAGTCGCTCGCGCTTTTCGTGGCTGCCGACAACATCTTGGCTCAGAAGAGGCGCGAGTTCGTATATTCCGACAAAATAGGATGCTCTGTCACGGCAGGCGTCCGGCTTAACCTTAACCGCGAATAGAGATTATGAAAATCAGGATTTCTCTTGCCATTGGCCTGATGGCATCGGCTCTCAGCCTGCCCCTCTCGTCGTGTGATGACGACGATTCTGCCACCCCCACTGCCATCCCCGAGGCTGTCGACCTCGGACTCTCGGTGAGGTGGGCATCGTTCAACCTGGGGGCGTCGACTCCCGAAGGTGCGGGAGGCTACTACTCGTGGGGCGAGACGAGCGTTAAGCCCGCTGGGGAGAGCAATTGGAAGGGATATAAGCTCTGTGAAGACATAGCCCTGTGGACATTCACGAAATATAATGAGCGTGATGGACTCTCTCGACTTGAGGCTTCGGACGACGCAGCCCACGTGAATCTGGGCGGGGGATGGCGAATGCCGACCTACGAGGAGTGCCTCGAGCTTGTCAACAACTGCTCGCCCCGTATGGTTCAGCAAAACGGTGCTTGGGGCTACATCTTCACCGGGGCGAATGGCAACACGATATTCATCCCGCTTGTTGGCTACCTTGAGACCGACGGCACGCTCGTATACCATTGGGCCGATGTGGGCGATGCCGCCAAAGGCTGCTACTGGTCGTCGGATCTTCACCCCGAGAACGACACTCAGGCCAAGGACCTCTTCCTCTTTATGGGCTACACCCACGGAAATTACGACCAGTGGTTCCGCTACGCCGCCCAGCCCATTCGCCCTGTCTGTGAGTGATATGGCAGACTTGCGGCAAACGAAAAACCCCCGGCATCAGAGGCTTACTGATACCGGGGATTTTCATTTTCCGTAACGCTCTATGCGATCTCCTCCTCGTCCCTCCAGTCGCCTATGCGCCCCGTCTCGGACGATATTGAGACT
>JBJEGU010000050.1:0-6782 GCA_051875415.1 Marinilabiliaceae bacterium | reverse complement strand
TTTTATACGGATCATGCTTAACAAGATTATCTAATCATTTCAAAACAGCTTCTAACTATGTATCATCAAGTTGTGAATCGCTCTCAAATCTCTACCTTTGCTTCTGCGATTACAACTGGCCTCTGAGCGCATGTCGGCAGCGTCCTGTTGTGAATCGCTCTCAAATCTCTACCTTTGCTTCTGCGATTACAACTCAGCAACATAAAGTGCAACGCGTACCTTAGTTGTGAATCGCTCTCAAATCTCTACCTTTGCTTCTGCGATTACAACACGGGAGGAAAAATGTGGATTGGGATGACGGTTGTGAATCGCTCTCAAATCTCTACCTTTGCTTCTGCGATTACAACTAGGCATCGTAATAATTACGCGCGACAGGGGTTGTGAATCGCTCTCAAATCTCTACCTTTGCTTCTGCGATTACAACACGGGAGGAAAAATGTGGATTGGGATGACGGTTGTGAATCGCTCTCAAATCTCTACCTTTGCTTCTGCGATTACAACTAGGCATCGTAATAATTACGCGCGACAGGGGTTGTGAATCGCTCTCAAATCTCTACCTTTGCTTCTGCGATTACAACGGCGGTCGATATAAAGTCCATCAAGGGCGTGTTGTGAATCGCTCTCAAATCTCTACCTTTGCTTCTGCGATTACAACTCCATATTCCTCGCTAAATTCCACGGCGAGGTTGTGAATCGCTCTCAAATCTCTACCTTTGCTTCTGCGATTACAACGAGAAGCACTACGACCCTGATTATGATCTCGTTGTGAATCGCTCTCAAATCTCCACCTTTGCTTCTGCGATTACAACGCAATCGACGCAAGCAATTGACAGACCGAAGGTTACAGCGTTTTTCTCCCAATAAAAAATTGGCGGCAAAACGAAAAGGCTCGGCAATCGCCGAGCCTTTTTCTGTTTCTAAAAGTCTTCAAAAGGTGTTTCAGGGTCAGGAGGCGGAGTCCGGTGCTTACCTAATATCGTTATGATGTCCCCAAACTGCTTATCCGTCACACGCATTATGCCGACCGACCCAATGCCGGGGAAAAAGCCTCGGACTCGGGCGACATGGGCGTCGGCGTTCTCGCGGCTAACGCAGTGGCGGAAATAGACAGAGTACTGGAACATGTTGAATCCGTCACCAATCAGGTCCTTACGGAACTGAGCCGCCTTCTTCCGGCACTCCCTGTCGCACGTAGGGATATCGAATGACACTAATATCCACATAATTCTGTATGCGCTTAGCGCTAAGTTGCTTAGCATATTACTTCGGGATATATGATTCTCTTTGCCTCACCGCTGAAGCATGCGCTAACGGAGGCGGATGTCGTCGTCACAGCGTTCATCAGCGGGCTGAGATGCCCGTCAATCTTCACGTCGGCCTGAGGCAGTTGCAGAAGCTCGCGCCTCAGGTCTTTCGTCAGCTCACGCTGGTCGGGGTTTGAAAGCAACAGGCGGAACACCAGCAGGTCGACCACAGGCCGGTAAGGCTCCATTATGTCGTCCGCAAGGCAGTAGGCGTTGTATTTGTTCCGGTGGAATATGCCCACCGTTGGCGACAGCCCGCTGCCTACCAAGGCACGGGCGACCAACGCCCGCACCACGGCATACCCGTAGTTTAGCATGGCATTGGGCCACTCGCCATCGGGGTCGCGACGGAAAAACTCCTCCCGCCCCGAGAAGAACAGGTTCTTCCAGTAGTATGCCGCCGCACGCCCCTCAAGGTTGTCGGAGTCGCCGCTACGCACGGCGGCGGCCCACTCGCGCATACACTGATGGCTGTCGGCCGTGGCGTGGTCGAGGACGACGGACTGGTTGAGAATCTTGGAGCGGATGGTCTGCTGCCACATCTGCTTCTTCAGTGGCAGCGAGGCCTCCATCTGGTTTCTCATCCGCTCTGTGAGGGTCGTGTGCCCGCTCAGTGGAAGCATAAGCCCCGTTGGCATCATTGCGTCGTTGCAGACAGCAACTGCGCAGTTGGCGTCGGCCAGTGCGGCCATCAGACCCACGGTCATCGTCACACGCCTGTTCTCCACCATCAGGAATCCCAAGTCCTCTATTGGCACAGTCCGTTCAAAGCCCTGCTTGAACTTCTCGTCCACAGCGTCGCAGCACTCAAGCTCAGCCGCCTTCACAACCATCTGGCCGTTACGAAGTGAGAGGTAGCTCGGCGTGCTGATTCGTATCGTCCGTTTAATCATCGCCGTCTATCTTTTTGAGTGTCACATTGCCAAGGCGGTCTACCTCGATGGGTAGACAAATATTCTTTATTACGGTATTACCGATGCTTGTGATTTTGTCCTGCGAACCAAATTCAGCTTTTTTCTGTATTACTTGAGCCACATTGGCAGGTCTCCACCATGGCTGGTCTTTAGAGGATGATACAAGTTTATATATGCGTTTAGGGTCGACAATTTTTGCCTCCCCGTCCAACGGAATGTATACAAGTCCGTTTATTTCGACAGAGAATATGAGCCTTTCCCCTTTATCGTTTGTCTCGGGTACAGGTCGCAACCCTTTGAGTAGTCTGCTCACGGCTGTTCTTAGAGTTATTGTGTCAAAAGAACGCCCACTCTTCCCGTCGGAATAAACAGCGAAGAAGAGGTTCGTCCCTTTATCTGCCTCAACAAACTTGCGACCCTTGTTCCCTTCCTGACCGATTTGAACTTTAGCATCCGACGTCTCAGTTCTGCGCACCTTGTATATGGGCATATGCCGCTTTCCGCCGTTAAGTGCCTGAATATTGTCGTTCATCCATTTTATGCCGTCGGCACTGAACGCAGTGGCGCATCCGCCAGGCCAGGCTGTCAGATGGTTGAGGAGTATCTTTTGAATTCCCGTATCAGTTATCGAGGCGATTTTGGCTCTTATCTTGCCCTCGTCAGTCTCTTTGCCGAACATATCGGCGAGGCTGCTGAGGAAGCGCGTGGCGTAGGTCTTCTTGCCGTCGCTGTACGTGAAGACGCCGACCTTGCCGTCCACAATCTCCTCTTGCCATGCCTCGGCCTCCTTTTTGAAGAACTTGTCTATCTCCTTGTCGCTCTTGCCCTCGACTATGAGCCTCAACACCTCTTTTCGCAAAGGCGTATTGACAATCTTCATCGTGGGCTGGGCGTGATAGTCGGTCTCGCACATCTCGTAATATTTCCGCAGTTCCCTCACTGCCACGCTGAGCTTCACATTTCCCTCCGTGCGGCGGCGGATGTCCACCTCGCCCCACACGGTGTCCTTATGCAAGGACTGACGGATGGCATAGGTGCTTTGCTTCAGCGTCTCGCGCTTGCCGTTCACAGTCTTGGTGTAGTGGTTCGTCGTCTTGGTCACTATACGCGCCCTGTGCTTAAAGCTTGCCGTGATGCCTTCGAGCGTGCGCTTCGCATCTGCGGCAAAGCCGTCCCACGGCATATTGACCACCCACCCGTTCTTCGAGTCCTTGTGGCACACCGACAGTTTGAGGCTGTCGAACTCCTTCTGGTTGCCGGCGGCCTCGTTGGAGAAGTACTGGACAATGGCCCTGTTGGCGCACGCTATCACTATGGCGTCCATAGCGTGGTGACGGTGGTCAATCCTCTTCTTATTGAAGCCTTTCAGCATTTCGGTCGGAACTGTCGGGATGAGGTGCCCGTTGCTCTCCGTCACGAACCGCTTGTCGCGGTCCGTCGTGTCGCCCACCGTTTTATCAAGGGCCTCGAAGCGCGGGAGGATAATCTCGTTCCACTTGTCGTTCATCCCCCAGTCCTGCTTAAGCCTGTCAGTCACAGTGCCGGTGTACACTACGAGGTTCTTCGAGCAGGCGGCGTTGTCCTTCTCCTCGCCGCGCACGATGTTTGAGAGCAGCCCCTTTACGAGTACAGATATGTAGCGCGTGTCGTTCATCTGGCGGTTGTTGAACCCTGTGGGCAACTCGGTGCGCAGCAGGTTGTCGCGCTTGCGGAAGTTGCTCCTGTAGGTCTCCCTCACCAGGTTTTCATACTTCTCTTCGGACAGGATGGTGACGGTATGGCCGCCGCCGAGCTCAATCTCGCGCCCTTGTGCGGCCTTTATGTACTCCATTCCCATCATGTTGCCCTTGTCCTTGTTCACGGCGGCCTCGCAAATCACCTTATTGTTGAACGAGTCGTCGTAGTAGCGCGAGCGTGGCACGACGTGCTCTATCTCGTAGTCCGTCGTGAAGAGGCGCGAGAGGTTGATATACTGACCAGTGTAGGGCGACTGATAATGCCCCTCCAACCAAATTTTATACTTCTCAATCTCATTCATGCTCGGCTCGATGTTCCGCTCGTCGCTCTGGTCCGAGTTAGCCGCATTGGCACGCGCCCCCTCCATGCAAATCTTCAACTTCGTCTGCTGGATTGGGGAGAAAGGGTTCACGCCGTCGCACGACTTGGCCAACTCGCGGAGCACGAGTCGGATCTTCTCGTTCTCGTCCTCGCGCTTGCGGTTGTCGTCGGTTATCCTCTTGCGCTCGTCGTTAGTCTTCTTCAGCTCGCGAGCCATCTCCATGTGAATCTCGTCAATCTTGCCGAATTTGCGCCAGATGTCGGCAACGACTCTCATGGTCTCAAGCACCACCTGCTCCACAATCGGGTTGCGGAGCGACCCGTGGCGGAACTGCCGGACCCAGCAGTCAACGTCGTCTGCGCTCTCCCACTTTGCCTTCTCAGTGCCGGATAGCTTGCCATAGACGGCAAGGCAAGCCTGCCAAGGCAGCAGCCCCTGGAAGTCCTGCTCGGCCGTGAAGACGCCCTTGGCGAAAGCCTCGCGCACGTCGTCAGTTATCTCACTGTCATCCTCCGCCGTCAGGATGTGGGTTATCCTCTCCCGTGTCCTCTCGTCAATGGCATCCCAGCTCCAGTGGCCGCCCATGCGCATGAGAGGCAGCAACCTCTTTATGGCCTTTAGCGAGTAGGCGGCATAGTCGCTCACGGGCTTTATCTTCAAGAAGGCTTTCGCGGTGGCATCCTTGTCCAGGCTGTTCCTCTCCGCCCAATGGCCGATGGCTCGGCAGAACTCGTCCCTGTCTGTCACGGAGTACGTCGTCTGCCACAGCAGCATCTCGTTCGTCATGCCGTTGCCGCTGTCTTCCATGAGGAGGCGGAGCGCCTCTTTCTTGTCGAGCCCGGCTTTGGCAAGGCAGCCAACGAGCGCACTGCGCGTCTCGTAGCACGGCAGGCTCTTGCCATCGACCATATTTGGTTTCAGCCCACCCTGCTTCACGCCGAGCTTATCTAATATTTTCAACACGCCCTTTGAGTCCACCTTATCTTTTAGCGTCAGAGCGTCGAACAACTTCATGCGGAGCTCGGGAGTCAGGATGTCCTCGCCGTTCTCGTCCGCGACCCTCAGGTTGTTCACCGTCTGCCACAGGCGGAACTCCTGAAAAAGAGGGTGCGAACGTGGCGCACACTTTATCTTCTTCACCCTCACCTCGCCGTCCGCGCTCATATAGGAGCGGGTCTCGAACGGGCAGTCCGCTATGGTCGACTTCTTGCTCTTCAGCGGCCGCTGGTAGAGGATTATATCGTCGCAAATGAGTCCGGTCAGGCCATTTCTCATAGCCTCCTTGCGCCTCGCCTCATTGTTGGGGTAGAGAGCCATTGCGCACTTTTCGAGCAGCCCGTGGTCACTAAGTTCGGGGTGGAACCTCTCCTGACAGCGGAGGATGTTCTCTATCTCGTCGCGGTACAGACTTCGGTCAACAACCGTCACCCTCCCGCCTCGCAGCTTGCCTGCAGGATTGGCAAGGAGACTGGCGTAGATGTACTCGCCAACGGTCTGTCCTTTGCTCGTTATGTCTTTTTCCGTCTTGACCTTTTTCAGAGTCCAGTCGTCATCGCTCGGCCTCGTGTACTTCACGGTCTTCTCGCCGTTTTTGGCTGTGGTGGTCTTCAGGCACTCCATCTTTTGACCTATCCACTCTTTGGGGTCGCCGCCCTTGGCGAAGGGTTGTTCCATGACTCCGCCGTCGTCGAGCGTCAGGGCGAGCACGCTCTGCCCCCTCTTCCCGTCGCGCACTTCGGCCTGAGTGACCGTCACGTCGACCACCTCACGCATCTGCCCCTCATCCTCGTCCGCTTCGCTCTCGTCGGCGCGCGACGCCTTGTAGCCTCTCTTCTGATTGAAATTCAGGAGAATCCAAGCAAGCTCTTGCCCACTTACGGCCGTACGCAGAGCCTTTTTGCGCAAGTAGTATACCGTCCAGTCGTGCGAGACCTTGGCTCCGCCGAACTCGGCGCACATCTCTTCGAACGACTCTTGGAAGAGGAATCTGCCCCCGTCCCACTCAATCTTGGGTTCACAGCCGCGCCTTATGTTACCATACTCGTCTACCGAGTCCGCCAGATGAGCGGGCAGCCAACCTATTATCCTCATCACTCGCAGCAGCCTTGCCCGTCGCAGCTTCCGCCTCTCCCCCATTCTTCGCATGATTCGGCACTGGCGCCGCGTCTCTGTCTGCGACACGCTATTGCCCTTCTCAAAATTGCTCAGAAGGTCGCTGTCCATAGGCAATATACGACTGCCCGCCGCCAAGATGCCTGTTGGGCGAACCTTGCCCTCCTCAGTCTCGTCTTTCTCCGCTTTTACCACTGCCCAGCCTATGCTGTTCGAGCCAAGGTCCAGACCTACAATTGTTTTGTTTGTTGCCATAATGAATTTGATGTAGTTACGTATGGTTTAAAATTATAAAAATATTTCAAGAAACCCTTTGACGATTTCCGTAGAGTCGCTATCTTAGAAGCTGTTTTGAAATAGGTGAAAATTATTGGTATATGATAGCTTAATTTA
>JBJEGU010000049.1:0-42425 GCA_051875415.1 Marinilabiliaceae bacterium | reverse complement strand
TAAATTAAGCTATCATATACCAATAATTTTCACCTATTTCAAAACAGCTTCTAATAAAGTAGGTATGCGGCTAATTTTTTTTGGGGGGTAGAAATACTTTAAGGAATCGGCGACGAGGTGGGAAAGGAACGCGCAATAACGGATGAATAAAATGAGTAGATTAGCGGCAAGAAAGCAATAGGCAAGTGATGGAAAACACAATAAACATAATAGGCTCAGGCAACGTTGCGACGCACTTGGCCTTGGCCCTGAAGGATGGCGGTTACAAAATTGAGAACATCGCGAGCAGGAACTTGAACAATGCTGAGGCTCTGGGGCAAATGGTTGACGCAAAGGCGACTACTGACATTTGCAGTATGAGCGAGGCAGACGTCACCATAATAGCCGTATCGGACAACGCGATAGGCGAGGTGGCCAAGTCGCTTGCTGACAAAGGGACGGGAGGGGTGATAGCCCACACATCTGGGGCGACAACAATGGCGGCATTGGAACCTTTGACGCAGCGCGGAGTCATATACCCGTGCATGACATTCACAAAAGGCGACGAGATTAATATGAAAGATTGCCCCTTCCTCGTCGAAGCCAGCGACGAAAATACGCTCGCGACATTAAAAGGGATGGCCGCCAGGATAGGCAACGGGGCGACCGAATGCGACAGCGACGGGCGGAACAAACTGCACCTGGCGGCAGTGCTCGCAAGTAATTTCACCAACCACATGCTGCTAAAAGCACAAGAAGTCCTGAGACAAGCGGACTTGCCGCTCAGCATACTAAAACCACTGACAATGCAAACAATCAGCAAGGCGTTCAGGATGTCGCCACTTGAGGCGCAGACCGGGCCTGCGAGAAGAAACGACACTGCCACAATAGGGAGGCACGAAGCCATTATCGACGACGGACATTTAGCAGAGATTTATGAGGCCGTGACAAAATCTATCATAGCCACCTACTGGGGCATAAAAGAGAACAAATAAGCCGACACCACTACAAAAAGCAAAAGAAGATGAGAGCATTAAAAGCAATCATTTTGACTCTGGGCTTAGCATTAGGCACCTGCTCGGAGGCTCAGACCGTGTTTTACATCCACAAGCTACTTGCTCCTGAGGGGTGCGTCGTGGAATATAACGTAACGGAGCAAAGGGACACGTTTTACATCATGTCCACAGTAACCTCGGACAGGTTGACATTCATAAGCGACCCGACAATGAAGATAAGGACCTTCGGCGGAAAATACCTTGAACTTAAAGGCTCCCTGGTCGGGAACGTGAGCAGGACGAAAAGCGTGGTAGCGGACAACGAGGTAAGGCAGGAAACGGAGATAAGGCAAGAGACGGAAATAGAATCGACAGCCAAATTCAGGGTGACGGCAGAAGACTTTGAGACCATAAGGGAAGGCGTGGCAAAGATCCGCCTATCAATGACCCCTATGAACCATGACAGGACTTTTAAGAGGGACAGGATAGGTCAGCGACTCTATGAACTATACTTGGAAGAGAAGCGGAAAAGCGAAGACTTCTAAATTGGGCGTAGCGAAATGGCGTAATGGGCTAATCTGCACAAGATTGGCGAATGGTTATTCTCCGCCTCACGCCGAAAACTTTTGACTATCGCCTTAGTGGCAGAAAAATTGGGTTAATTTCGCAGCCTTTGGGCGAGTAAAGTAGCGATTGGGCTGAATTGGGGCTCGCCGAGAAGTCGCCACTCATTTTTTTTTGGGGGGGGCAGCACACAGAATGCGGCATACACCTCTTACTTAGAGTCCTTGCCACTGACAATTCGCCCTTAGACTTGGGCAAAAAAAAGTGGCCGAACAAAGGCTGACATAATGAAAATTAGCGTAATCAAGATTAAAGAATCGACGACAGTGGACGGGCCGGGCCTGCGGACATCGATATATTGCGCAGGCTGCGTGAACGCATGCCCTGGATGCCATAACCCGCAAACATGGGACATAAACGCCGGCAGAATGATGGAAATCGACGAAATCATGGGGAAAATAGCGGCTGAGGACTTTTGTGACGTAACGTTCACTGGTGGCGACCCCATGTTTCAGGCTCTTGGCTTCGCAGAATTGGCGAGGCGCATAAAGAGCGAAACAAGCAAGAACATCTGGTGTTATACGGGCTACACATTTGAGGAGTGCATGGCGGATGAAAAAAGGCGTGATCTGCTTGAACTTGTAGACGTACTCGTAGACGGACGATTTGATTTGAACCTACGGAACACTGAACTCTTGTTCAAGGGTAGCGAAAATCAGCGAATCATAGATGTCCAGACATCATTAAAGAGCGGGGAGATTGTTCTTTTCGACCCGGCGAAAGGATTGCTGCCTGAAATATAATCAGGGAATTCTCATTGCACAGGCTACGCATTTCGCTATATTTGGCAGCGAAGTCGCCCTGCAAGCGGCGAGACGTAATACCGTAACAAAAAAAAGACACGATGAAAACACAGATAGCGACAAAGAACGCTCCGGCAGCCATAGGCCCATACAGCCAAGCGATTAAAGCGGGCGACACCGTGTATGTGTCGGGGCAACTGGGCATCGACCCGAGCACGGGCAACTTACCTGAAGGATTGGAAGCGCAGGCTCGCCAATCGCTGACAAACATTAAGAACATATTGGCTGAGGCTGGGTATGAACTTGGCGACGTGGTGAAAACCACATGCCTGTTGGCAGACATCGCGGACTTTGGCAAGTTCAATGAAATCTACTCGGAGTTCTTCAGTACAGACCTCCCGTCGCCCGCCCGCAGCGCATTTGCCGTAAAGGCATTGCCGAAGGGTGCGCTTGTGGAGGTTGAGGCGATTGCCGCAAAGTAGATTTTCTGCTTCATAAACAACTGGCTAAACAGATATTCATCTGAACGCATCCGGGATATGCACAACGCTGAATCCCGGGTGCGCTTTTCGTATGACAACCAAATCGAAACGCGCGTCGCCGCAGAAATTGGATTTACGTATGTAAGCCTCGGCCGCAGTCTCTAAAAAGCGGATTTTATTATACGATATCAATTCTGACGGCGGAACGTCATCAGACGACCTTGTCTTCACTTCTACAAACACAAGGGTATTGCCATCTTGCGCGACGATGTCAATCTCCTTCTGCCTGTGACGCCAATTGCGGGCGAGGATGACAAAACCTTTTTCACGGGCAAGATAGTCCGCAGCCCAATCCTCCCCCTCGCGCCCTAAATCGTTATGCTCTGCCATAAAGCGCACTCTATGCAACAACTTCCAAAATCAAGCACTTACAAGACTCAAAACCGCAATGATATAACCTAAGCTTTATGGGCGAACTTATGTTTGCGCACAAGGAAAACGGCAAGGCCGAAACAAGAAATGAGGAGAAGAGGCAAAACGATGGCGAGAAGTTTATATACCGTCGTACCTTCTGAAATCAGTTGACGATTGAGCAAGCGCAACGTGAACGTACGATTGCGCAAGGCCATAAGCCCCTCATCATCGGCAAGGTATTGCACTGCGTTGACAATAAAATCCTTATTACCGAAAGTCTGACGAGTTATTTCGTCATAGCCAAGAGGGACGACCGTAGGGTTATCGGAATTGCGGAAGCGCACCTGATTGCGTATGATGTCGCCATCGCCGACAAAAATCATCTTGGAGGGAGAAGCGTCGGACTCATTTCGTCTGCCGCTGCCTGAGATGCCAGCCGGCACCCGCCTGTGCGAAAAGACAGAGGGGAAAACGCCCTCCTCGAGCAAAGCCATTGTCATATGGCTATGGGGAAAATCGGCAGGGTTTTGCTTACGATGCATAGACATAAGTTCCGCCACTACGGGAGCCGCGGAGACACGGGTATGGGCCGACGAACGGAGAAGCGGGAGACGGGTGAGGCCAGCCCCCTCGCCAACAGTATCGACAGGGCTTGCGAAATCGGCTCGGACAAAATTCACATTGCGCGTGACGGGGGAAGACATGTTGGTAGCCAAGAGCGGGCCAAAGAGCCACGGCATAGGCACGATGCGCGACTGTCCATCGGCACCTGGCACACTGATTGGCACCATTCCACAATTCATATCCTCGACGACGGCGGGGCGGATTCGCACACCGTATACAAAAAGCATATCGTCGAGGTTCAAATCGAGCGGAAGGCCGACCGTCTGAGGACTCTCACGGAGCGAATCGAGCGTGAGGTCGACAGCATCGAGCAGCCAGAGGATACGCCCGCCACGCATAACATATTGGTCGATGGCATACTTATCTTTCTCGGAGAAGGGCTTCGTGGGTTTGGCAATGATTAGAACTTTATAGGGGTTGAGAATGGAGGCGTTGGAAGTAATCTGCCCCCGGTCGACGCTGAAGTATTTGGCCAGCTCATCCGTAGCGTCGAGGACATCGTAGTCATCGAGTTCGCCGTGCCCCTCAAGGAATGCAACTTTGGGAGTCTCATCGCGTGAGAGCCGGCATATGGCGTCGGTCAGTTTATACTCAATGCCCTCAATGGAGCGGTTGAGCGACTCATCGCCCGATAGTCCTTGGATATTTTCGAGGAGATTGACCCATAGAGACTTATCTCCTATTGACATCTCGGCATAAGGGTAGACGATGGATCTGGTCTTCTGCCCGTCCTCTTTAGTCTCGAACACTGGGACTCCAGCCAGGCCGGCAGAAGAAAGACTTTTTGCAAAATCACTGGCCTCGGATTTATCCATATCGGCAGGGTCGACGCAAACCACCCTCACACCCTTAGAAGAGACAGAAGAAAGCTCCTGACAAAGCTCGACAGTCTGCCTACGGAGACGTCGGAAACCCGGGTTGAGTTCTCCATCGAGGTAAAGCTTGACGAAGACTGTATTCCGAAGACTATCAGCGTAATGGACGCTGACGTCGGACAAGGTGAACCTCTTCTCGGAAGTGAGATCCGCACGAAAGTTCGAGAACGACACCGCCACCCCGGCCACAGCGATACAGACCAGACAGGCGGCGGCGTTCTTAATCCATGCTCGCCCACGATTGAGCATGAGCGAGGTCGCCATTAAGAAGATGGCGCACAACGACAGGAAATAGACCACATCGCCCAAATCGACGACTCCGCGGCTTACGGAGGAATAGTGCCCGGCGATGCCGAGGCTCATAAGCACAGCCCCCCAATCCGCCTGAGGCGAAATTGACGCAAGCATATCGAAGCCGACATAGAGCAAGGCACAAAGGGCTGCCCCCACTACAAAGGCAACGATCTGATTGTCGGTAAGCGATGAAGAGAATATGCCTATTGACATATAGGCCGCCGCTAGAAGGGCAAGGGCGATGTAGGAGCCAAGTGTGCCGCCGAAATCAATATTTCCTTGGGGATCGCCAAGCGCACAGACAATGAACACATAGACAGCCGTAGGCGCGATGGAGATAAGCACGAGAGAGAAGCCCGCAAGATATTTGGCGAGGACTATGCGCCCCACGGGCAACGGCCTGATAAGCAGCAACTCTAACGTTCCCATACGCCGCTCCTCTGCAATGAGCCTCATAGAAATAGCTGGCACAAGGAACAGGTAGATCCACGGGGCGATGTCGAAGAGCGAATCGAGCGTGGCATAGCCCCCATATATTATATTAAACTCAGAAGGTATCACCCACAGGAGCAACCATGTGGCCAAAAGAAAAACGGAGACGACAAGATAGCCCATGGCAGAGCAGAAAAAAGCAGCGACCTCCTTCTTGTACAGTTCAAACATAATAAGTTCACAATTAAGCGAGAGCAGAGCCGAACTTGTTTAACTACGCCGCACGGCAGGAGCCCACGCTCGCCTACCCTTATTTCATAGAGCGTAAGAAATCACACATATCGACGGCCGCCCTATGACTGCACCCGGCGCCACCCACAGCCGCACGCATCTCCTCATAATCGGCCAACATCTTCGCACGGCGAGAGCTTTCGGAAGACAGCTCTCGCAACTCAGAGAGCAGCCTCTCGTAGGAATAGCGGCGCTGGAAAAGCTCGCTGACGGACTCGCGGCCAAGGATAAGATTTACCAGACTAATGAACGGGACTTTGATGAACAGATGGGCAACCCAGTCGCTGAACCAGCCGCCCCACATAAGGTACATCACAATCTGAGGGCAATTGAGGATAGCCGTCTCGAGGGTTGCGGTGCCTGACGTGACAACAGCCGCCTCGGCGGATGACACGAGGCCATACGTCTCGCCGAACAGGACTTTCACATCGACCCCGTAAAGGAACGGCTCGTAGTCCTTAGAAGTAAACGAAGGGGCTCCGCCTATGACGAACTGGAACTGGGGCATGTCGTTGACGAGCCTGAGCATCTGGGGGAGATTGTATTTCAACTCGGACACACGGCTTCCTGGAAGGAGCGCTATAATGGGCTTATCGGACAACCCGTTACGGAGTTTGAAATCTTGCTTGGACTCGCCGCTGTGCGGCCTTTGGGCAATGGCATCCATGACAGGGTTGCCACAATAGAAGACATTGGTCAGCTCGTGCTTAGCAAAATAGGCTGGCTCGAAAGGCAGGATGGAGTAAACGCGATCGACGTAGCGTTTGATTTTCTTAATGCGATACTCCTTTGACGCCCACACCTTTGGAGAGATGTAATAGAGAACCTTAAACCCTTGCCTTTTCGCCCACTCGGCCATTGGGAGGTTGAAGCCAGGATAGTCGATAAAGATAATGGCATCGGGCTTGTCGGCAAGGATATCCTTACGGCAGAGCTTGAAATTACGCTGAATCTTGCCAAGGTGGGTAAGGACATCCCAAACGCCCATGACAGCAGTATCCTTGTAGTGCCTCACAAGACGCCCGCCCGCAGCCTTCATAAGGTCGCCGCCCCAAAAACTAAAGCTCGCCTCAGGGTCAACCGACCTAAGAGCCTTCATAAGGTTAGAGCCGTGAAGGTCGCCCGAAGGCTCGCCCGCAACAATATAGTACCTCATTATCAGATAGCGAACTTTAGAATGACAATGACGAAAGCGTAGAGGAGTGTGGAGAGGAAGAGCCCCCGGGACACCTTAAGGTGGTCGGTATAGGCGAGGAGAGTGAAAAGCGCCAAGTTAGGGAGACACGAGACTGCCACAAGCATCCCCGTCCCGCCGATGACAGTCATCTGCCTGAGAAAAGGGAAATAAGGCAGCTCGCCGGCATACGCAAACCTGAAGAAGAGGAAAGACGTCAGGATCGGGCAGAGAAGTCCGACAACGACACCGACCCATGTTTTATCGAGCGACATCAGCTTAACCTAAAAGTTTATCTTAAAATTATCGGCCTCAGCCAGAGCATCATAATCAGTGACATCGAGCCTGAGAGGCGTGACAGAAGCCCACCCAGAGGAGATAATACCCTCATCTGTGTCGTCGCAATTGACGTCGTCATTCTCGAAAGAGCCATTGAGCCAATAGAGATCCAGCCCGAAAATGTTCTGATAGTGCGTCGGCTTCTCAATCCATCGTCCCATCGCCAACCTGCCGAACTTAACGCCCGAAACTTTACCGCGGGGAATGTTGACACTAAGATAGTCAGCCTTAGGCAATTCGCCGTTGAAGAACGCGCCGATGAGCGCATCGGCCACACGGCAAGGCTCTGTCAGGTCGGCAGCCTCGTCAGAATTGGCGAATGAGAAGCCGATAGCTGGGATGCGGAGCATAGCAGCCTCGCGAGCCGCTCCGAGAGTGCCAGAATAGTGAACGCTAATTGACGTATTGCTGCCGTGATTGATTCCGGACAGTATGAGAGAGGGCCTCCTATCGGCAAGGCCAAAGAAGCCAACTTTGACGCAATCGACGGGCGTACCCTTGACAGCGAAGCATGACGCAGGGCTGAAACCAGTGACCTTACGGACGCGCAGCTCGTCCATGACAGTGAAAGAGTGGCTCTTGCCAGAATTAGGGCCATCGGGTGCGACGACAATGACATCGGCGTAGCGCAAAGCGACTTGAGCAAGGGCTTTGATGCCAGGGGCGTCGACGCCGTCGTCATTTGAAATCATAATGAGCGGCCTGAGGCCGTCATATGTCTCGTTGAGAGAAATCATAGTCGAATGGCTGTGATATTACGCAAAGACAAGGGATGCCGGGGATAACCCGACACCGCCTTGCACACATTTTGTTAGAACGAGCTTACTCAAAAACTCAACACGTTATTTCTTATCGGAAGAAGGATAGGTATAGCCAGAGCCTTCGACGAAGGCCTTCAGATAGAGTTCGCGCTGAGTTGACACAGCTTCGCTGGAAAGCGAGAAAATGCCATAGGAGTTGAGACCACAAACAGCATCGTCGAACACGATGGGTGTAAAAGACTCGGCTTTTGCCGCCTTGGCGACATAGCCAATATAAGCGGCCTCGGATGCGGCATAGAGGTCATCGTTTGCGGAAGAATGGGCGATCGCGCCACACGAGTTGATGACAACCGGGACTCGGGGCTGCTTGCTATGGAGGTAAGACAACGCCTTTGTTATATCATCCTCAGAATAGGTCGACCAGTCGGTGGTCTCCTGACTATACTCGGTCCCCCAGAATTTTTTCGTAGCATCGGGCTTAGTGTAGTCAAGCGGCTGGAAGAATGGGAACGAGGCAAGGAGCCGGTCGGTGTTTTCATCGTCATCGGGCATAGGAGCATAGACACCAGACTCGTACTCTCCGCCTGGAATGATGAGGCAACGTTTGAAATTGTTGGCACCGGATCGGCGAACGGCATTGACAAAAGTCTGATTGAGGCTATTGTATACCGCTATGTCGGCTTTATTTTGGCTATAGGCGATATGGTCGTAGGCCTCGAAAATGACATGGTAGTCGTACTCGGCGAAGGCATCGGCCACGAGAGACCATACATTCTCGAAAGAAGAGATAGTGTTGGCTGTGTCAGTGGGATTGGAGAGATTGTCCATCAGCCAGGAGTCGTTGTTCAAAGAGAGGATGACGAAGATATTCTCATCGTCTACTTTGCGTGAAGTGACCGCCTCGACGGCGTTTTTGAGTGAAGCCACAACCTGCTCCGTCACGACATCGCCGCCAGCGGAGAATGGGATGCGGACTACGTTTATGCCGTCGGCCGCCACGACATCCAAAAGAACGCCGCCAAGATTTTCGACTGAGGCCACTGCGTTGATGCCAGTGAAAGTCCAACCACAACGGAAAGCATTGGCGACCTCAGAGGCTGACTTGTCAACATTGGAGAAGTCGAACTTGGTCTTTTTTTGCTCAATCTGGCATGAGAAAGACTTCTCGCCGAGGGTGAATGTTATTTTACCGGTCCTCGCCTTGCCATAATTCTTTAAAACCCTATACTTGGCTGAGACAGTATCGCCTTTCAATTTCACGGAGCTTACCTCGCGGATCCACCAAGGCATATCGACAGTCGGGACACCATTTGTCTCGTAGTTGACCATAATTTCAACGCCCTGCCAATCTGGATAAAGAGGTTGGAGCACACCATTTATTTTCGTACTCTCAAGTGGCTCAAGTAAATCTTCGGGCCTTTGAATGACTCGCAATTCCTTCTGAGCCTCGCCGCAAGAGACAGTAACCGTCGTCGACCTCTCACTATACCCATTCACGTCGGCAGAGAGGGTGAGCACGGAAGGCTCGCCGACTGAGAGCGACACGCTGAGCCAGCCTGCATTGGACTCTGCCGTAACTGGTGAAGCATTTGTAGTAATCTTCACAGAGACTGTGCCGCCAGACTTGGAGAGGACGACAGAATCTTGGGAAAGCACGATGGAGGTATCAGCCTCGGGACCGCTGACTTCAGGAGCAGAATCATCCTTGCAGGATATGGTGGCAAGCGACAAAAGAGCTGAAAGCAATATGAAGCAATGTCTTAGCATGACTAAGTCGATCTTTTAGTTTAACGCATTGACTAAGATAAGCAATTTTTCACAAATAACCCGTCGGAGAAGAAAAAGAAAGCCGAGACGGCCAAAAGGACGCCCCGGCAATATAGAAGAGAGGGAATGCTCGCTATACGAGACCCTGCGCCATCATAGCATCAGCGACCTTAACGAAGCCGCCGATGTTGGCGCCCTTGACATAGTTAATGTGACCGTCGTTCTCCTTGCCGTACTTGGCACAGGTAGCGTGGATGCCTACCATAATCTGGTGGAGCTTAGCGTCGACCTCCTCACGAGTCCAAGAAAGGCGCTCACTGTTCTGAGTCATCTCAAGGCCAGAGGTTGCGACACCGCCGGCGTTGGAAGCCTTGCCCGGAGAGTAGAGGATATGAGCGTTCTGGAAGACGTCGACAGCCTCGTTGGTAGAAGGCATGTTAGCACCCTCGCATACGCAGAAGACGCCGTTTGCAACAAGTTTCTTAGCGTCCTCTTCGTTAATCTCGTTCTGAGTAGCGCAAGGAAGAGCAATGTCGGCCTTGACACCCCAAGGACGCTCGCCCTCGAAGTATTTTGCATTGGTGTACTTGGTGACGTACTCCTTGATGCGGCCGCGCTTCACGTTCTTGAGATCCATAACCCAAGCGAGCTTCTCGGCATCGATACCGTCCTCGTCGAGGATGTAGCCATTGGAGTCGGACATCGTGATAACCTTGGCGCCCATCTGGTTGGCCTTCTCGACAGCATACTGAGCGACATTACCAGAGCCAGAAACGAGAACCCTCTTGCCCTTGAAATCCTTACCCTGCGTAGCGAGCATCTCGGTGCAGAAATAGACTACGCCGTAGCCCGTAGCCTCAGGACGGATGAGGGAGCCACCCCAACCGAGACCCTTGCCCGTGAGGACACCGGTGAACTCATTACGAAGCCTCTTGTACTGTCCGAAGAGGTAGCCGATTTCGCGACCGCCAACACCAATATCACCTGCAGGGACATCGGTATCGGGACCGATATGACGCTGAAGCTCTGTCATAAAGCTCTGGCAGAAACGCATAACCTCGGCATCGCTCTTGCCCTTCGGGTCAAAGTCGGAGCCACCCTTGCCACCGCCCATAGGGAGAGTGGTAAGGCTGTTCTTGAGAACCTGCTCGAAAGCGAGGAACTTAAGGACACCGAGGTTGACAGTGGGATGGAAGCGGAGGCCGCCCTTGTAGGGACCGATGGCGCTGTTCATCTCAACGCGGAAGCCGCGGTTGATCTGGATGTTACCCTTGTCGTCGAGCCAGGGCACGCGGAAGATGATGGTGCGCTCCGGCTCTGCCATACGCTCGAGAATCTTAGCGGTCTTGTACTGCGGATTCTCGTCGATGTAGGCCATAAGGGAGGTAACGACCTCTTTTACGGCCTGATGGAACTCAGGCTCGCCAGGGTTCTTGGCGATGATCTTGGTCATGAATTCATTGACCTCAGCTTCGATGTTAGCCATACTGTTCTTTTATTTTGTAATTGAATTTTCGTAATTGAGCAAGACCGGACTATGCCTCGGAGACACCTCTTTCCGCCCCTGCTATTGCTAAATTACACAAAGGCAGTGAACTTGCAACCAGGAGGAGGCTCATTTAAGTGTTATACGTAAGCCTTTACGTAGTTCCCTTATGATTTCAGAGTGCGAAGAGTGCCGTCGCCATGGACGACACACGTATTCGCATTCATAAGGCAACAATCAGAACGGAGTGTCGTCGGACTGTATTCCTGACATATCGGGAATGCTGAAGCCGGATCCGGACGCGTTGGCACCGGACATAATGGTCTGGTTGCCAGCCACTGGCATAGTTGAATCCAAGAGAGCGGAACCAGCCTCCGGCTCCTCGAACCTAATGAGCTCGGCCTGAAAGCGAAGTAAGACATCGTCAATCTTACCAGAACGGTGCTTCGCAATAATAAATTGCGCCATACCGATAAGCGAATTGCCTTTGCCGTCGTCCGTAATATGATAATACTCGGGTCGGTGGATGAAACAGACCATATCGGCATCCTGCTCGATGGCGCCAGACTCACGGAGGTCGGAGAGCTGAGGCCTCTTGCTGTCGATTGCCCCCTTTTCGGAAGTACGCTGCTCGACGCTACGGTTGAGCTGTGAAAGGGCGATGACAGGGATGTTAAGTTCCTTGGCAAGACCTTTGAGGGAGCGCGAAATCATAGAGACCTCCTCCTGACGGCTACCAGGCTTCATGGCAGAGGCGGTCATGAGTTGCAGGTAGTCAATGATGATGCACTGAATGTTATGCTTCTTTTTGAGGATACGCGCTTTGGACCTAAGGTCGAAGACTGAGAGGCCTGGCGTGTCGTCGACATATATGGGAGCGGCGCTTAGGCGGCCTATGCGATGGTTGAACTTATCCCACTCATCTTGCGAAAGGCGGCCGCTCTTGATCTTATCGGATGTTATCTCCGTCTCGGCGGTCATAAGGCGCTTGACAAGCTCCACGTTGCTCATCTCGAGCGAGAACATGGCGATAGGGATGTTGTGATCTATTGCCATCTTCCTGGCCATTGAGAGGACGAAAGCCGTCTTACCCATGGCGGGTCGGGCGGCTATGACCACCATTGTCGCTGGCTGCCAACCATTAGTGATATCATCGATGCCTTTGAAACCACTGGTGATGCCGCTAAGCATATCCTCACGTTGGGCGGCGATATGCATCTGGTCAATGGCCTCGTCGATGACAGGCGAAATCTGGACGACATCGCGCTTCAGACTGCCCTGCGAGAGGTTGAAAAGCCCGTTCTCGGCCTGTTCGAGCAACTCCTCAACATCATTGCTCTCATCGTAGCCGCTTGTGACCATATCGCCGCCAAGGTGAATAAGCGAGCGCTGGATGAACTTTTGGAAGATAATCTGCGCATGATACTTGATATCTACGGCAGCTCCTACACGGCTTGTCAGCTTTGCGATATAGGCACGTCCGCCAACGACATCGAGCTCGTTTGTCTTTTTCAGTTCCTCGCAGATGGTGAGCATATCGATAGGAGCCATTACGGCATTGAGCCTCAGCATGGCGGAGTAGACCCTCTGATTTGCCTCGACGTAGAAATGCTCGGGGAGAAGAATTTCGACTACATTTTGAAGCGCATCCTTATCGAGCAGAATGGCACCCAGAACAGCCTCCTCGAAATCGACAGCCTGTGGGGGCATCTTACCAGACAAAGCGGCATAAGCCGCCACGGAGTCAGAAGGATTTGGGGCACCAGTATTCTTTTTAGCCATCTTTTATAAGGAGGGAATAGAAATCAGAAAGAAAAGCCCCACACCGCGGAAGGTGCAGGGCTATGATATTGCAAGCCTCTTTTGCTCAGCAGGATAGGAGACTAAGCCTTCTTAATCTCGACGAGGAGATCGTCTTTGCTGACCGTCTGGCCTTGCTTGGCATTGACAGCCACGACGACACCTTTTGACTGGCAAGTGAGAGTATTCTGCATCTTCATGGCCTCGAGGACGAGTAGAGAATCACCGGGCATGACCTCTTGACCAACCTTGACATGCACGGCGACTATTTTGCCGGGCATGGGTGCGACAAGCTCCTCATTCTCATTGGCAGGACGCTGCGCAGCAAGAATCTCCCTACGCTTAAGAGAAAATGGGGTCTCGACTGTATAGTGGTAGCTGACACCATTTACCACAACTTCATAGGTATTCTGCTTGACAGAAACAATCTCAAAAGGGTAACGCACTCCCTCACAAGAGAATAGGTTAATGCCATCAGCCTCCTCAATGACCTCCACTTTAAGTTTCCGTCCCTTAGAACTGAACTCGTACTGGTTCTTGACCTGAAACTCATAGTTCTGCTCACCATTGTCACCTACGGCAATGAGCGTACGGTTCTGAATATTCTGATTATTGCTGTCCATTTTGGGAAGAAAACATTAGATGTGGCGAATACGCTTCTGGAGAACCCACGGGTCGACATTAGGCTCGGCCTTCTCGGTCATATCGCCGGAGAAGTCGGAATCGTGGTTATAGTTGGAGACCGCAAGCAGAGCGGCTATCAGCTCCTCGTGTTCCTCACGCCAAACGAGACTATCCATGCAAGTCTCGATGAACGAAGTATTGAAATCGCCATTGCGGTAGACCTCGTTGTGCATGACAGCCTTGTCGAAAGGAATTGTCGTCTTGACGCCTGTTACTACAAAGTGGCCGAGAGAATGGAGCATGATGTTAATGGCGTCCATCCTGTCTTTTCCGTGCACGATGAGCTTGGCGATCATCGAATCGAAGAACGGGGTGATTTCAGTGCCTACACGGACGCCAGAATCGATGCGGATATTGTTATTCGACGGAAGCCTCAGATTCTTAATTATCCCTATGCTTGGGGTGAAACCGCTCTGGACATCCTCAGCGTTGATTCGGCATTCGATGGCCCAACCGTTAAGCTTAATGTCATCCTGAGTGACAGGCAACTTCTCGCCAGAGGCGATAAGAAGCTGGAGCTCCACGAGATTGAGACCCGTAATCATCTCGGTAACAGGATGCTCGACCTGAATACGGGTGTTCATCTCCATAAAGAAGAAGTTATGATCCTTGTCGAGGAGGAATTCGACCGTTCCGAGGCTCTCGTATTTAGCCTCTTTTGCGAGCCTTACTGCCGCGCCACATATCTTCTCTCGCAGTTCATCGTCAAGAGCGGGCGACGGAGCCTCTTCAAGAAGCTTCTGGTGCTTGCGCTGGACAGAGCACTCACGCTCGCCGAGGTGTACGACATTGCCATACTTGTCGGCGACAATCTGAACCTCAATATGCTTCGGGTTCTCGAGATACTTTTCGATGAAGACAGTAGGATCGTTGAACGCCGTAAGAGCCTCATGAGTGCAAAGCTCGTAATTTGTCTTTACCTCACTCTCTTTGCGGCATATACGCATACCACGTCCACCACCACCCGTCGCAGCCTTTATGATAACTGGATAGCCGATCTTGTTAGCCTCCTCGACAGCGGCCTCAGCAGTCGGCACACCCTCGAGATCACCACCGAGCATAGGGACATTGCCTCTCTTTGCAATACCCTTAGCGACAATCTTATCACCCATAGCATGGATGATTTCAGGAGATGGGCCTACGAACACGACTCCAGCGTCGCGGCAAGCCTGGGCAAAATCGGGGTTCTCTGAGAGATAACCGTAACCAGGGTGCATCGCCTCGATGTTGTTATCGACGGCGAGCTTAACGAGGTTCTTAATGTCGAGGAACTCAGGAACGGAGGAGTCCGTGTCGGGGAAATCGACAACTTGATCTACTTTCTGGAGATAGACTGCGTTGGGTTCCTTCTTGGTCCGTATTGCGAAAGTCTTAATTCCCATCCTACGTGCTGTACGCGCGATACGGATGGCAATTTCGCCACGGTTAGCAATAAGTAAAGACTTTATCATATTTCAATTTTGGAGGAGCGCGGAAGCCGAATTTGCGAAAGCATACAGGCCAAGCGCACTAAAGAGACCTTAGAGAGGTATGTTGCCGTGCTTCCTGCGAGGGAGGCTTACCGACTTCTTGTCGAGGCTCTTGAGTGCCTTATAGAGCTTGACTCTCGTCATTGCCGGATCGATTACCTCATCGATGAATCCACGCTCATCGGCATTGTAGGGATTGCTCACCTCATTCCTATACTTCGCCACGAGCTCCTTTTTGAGGGCGACAGGGTCGGCAGCTTCGGCAAGCTCCTTCCTATACAGAATTGCGATAGCACCGTCAGGGCCCATAACTGCAATCTCTGCTGTGGGCCAAGCGAAACTATAGTCGCCACCGATGCCTTTAGAGTTCATGACGATATACGCGCCGCCGTAGCTCTTGCGGAGAATTACCGTAATCTTTGGGACAGTGGCCCTAGTATAGGCATAGAGGAGCTTGGCACCGTTGCGGATAATGCCTTGATGCTCTTGATCCGTGCCAGGGAGGAAGCCTGGGACGTCCTCAAAGGTTACGATAGGGATGTTGAAAGAGTCGCAGAAATTGATGAACCTTGCGCCCTTAACACTCGAATCGATATCAAGAGAGCCAGCCATAACCTTCGGCTGGTTTGCAAGGACTCCGATAGTGTAACCGCCAAGTCGGGCGAAACCTACGACAAGGTTCTGAGCATAGTTCTCAGCGACTTCAAAGAAACGCCCCTTGTCGACTACAAGCTTAACAACGTCGCGGACATCGTAGGGCTTATCAGGATCCTCGGGAACTATATCGCGAAGGCTTGGCTCGACACGGTCCGTAGGGTCGTCATTGGGGACGAAAGGCGCATTCTCAATGTTGTTCGACGGGATGTAGGAGAGCAGCTTCTTGATGCCGAGGATGAGGTTAGCATCGTCAGAGTAGACGAACTGAGCGACACCTGACTTTGAGCTGTGCACCTTCGCGCCACCAAGCTGTTCTGTGGTAACCTGCTCATTGAGAACTTGCTTTACAACATCAGGGCCTGTCACAAACATATAGCTCGTAGCCTCAGTCATAAAGATGAAGTCAGTCATTGCGGGCGAGTAGACTGCACCACCCGCGGCAGGGCCCATAATGGCAGAAATCTGGGGGATGACACCAGACGCAAGCACATTCCTACGGAAGATATTGGCATAGCCGTTGAGGCTCGAAACGCCCTCTTGGATACGGGCACCGCCCGAATCGATGAGACCTACAATCGGACATCCGGTCTTGAGAGCCATATCCTGCACCTTGACGATCTTCTGAGCATGGACAGCACCGAGCGAGCCACCAATCATATTGAAGTCCTGCGAGTAGGCATAGACTTGACGGCCGCCGATAGTACCGTAACCGACAATGACACCATCACCCATGACAGACTTGCTCTTGCCGAAAGATGCTCCGGCGGAAGGCACGTAGGCATCGAACTCCTCGAAAGAGCCCTCGTCGAAGAGCATGAGAATACGCTCACGCGCTGTCAGTTTACCGCGATTATGCTGCTTCTCGTAATACTGATCATTATAAAGGGCGTCGAGTTTTTCTTGCCTTTCAACGAACTTATCGTATGCTAATCCCATCGATTAAAAGTTAAGAACACTGCCTACCTGCGAACAGAAGTTCAATTCGGCAGTCTATTTCGATTATAGTGATATCAGGATGAAAGTCTGGCCGAGCAATATTCGGAGGAACATGGTAAGCGGGTAGACGGTCGCATAGGCCGTGGACTGAGCCTGAACAGGGCTGAGGCCATTTGCGAACTCAAGGGCTGGTGGGTCCGTCATAGAACCGGCGACAAAGCCGCAAATCTTGAGATAGTTGACCTTTAGGATTCGCGCAATTACGCTTACTATAAGAATCGGCACGACAGTGATAATGAAGCCGTAGAGAACCCACCAGTAACCGCCATTGAGCAGTGTCGCAACAAACCCCTTGCCAGCCCCGAGGCCGACGCAGCCTAAGAACATACAGATACCGACCTCTCGCAGCATCATATTGGCTGCCGTGTTCATATAGAAAGAGAACTTTCCTACCCTACCCTTCCAGCCGAGCAAAATGGCGACAAGAAGCGGACCTCCGGCAAGACCAAGCTTTGCAGGGACGGGGAGTCCCGGAATAAAGATAGGAATAGAGCCGACGACAAGCCCGAGGAAGATGCCCATGAAGATGGCGATAACGTTGGGGTGAGACCACTCATGGATAGAGTCTCCCAGTTCCTTCTTGATATCTTCCATGACGGACTTCTTGCCTACAATACGAACATGGTCACCAATCTCGATAGTTGTCTGCTTTGTTGGGAGAATCTCGATGCCAGTACGGTAGATGCGGGTGATATTCGCAGGATAGCGACGGAAGATGCCAATCTGATTGACCGTATGACCGGCGACCTTGGAATTGGTGACAAGGAAACGCTGCATGACAAGGTCGCCATCGATAGGCTGCTTCTGACCGATCTCGAGATCGCCGAGTTTGAGTTTTAAATCCTCAAGGTTGCCGCTGCTTGCGACACCGTGGAGAACATCCCCCTCGTTTATGACGAAGTTGGCCGTCGGGACGAGGAACTCGCCATTCCGCTCCACGCGAGAGAAGGTGAACTCAGAATCGACAAAACTGCTGATATACTCGATAGTCTTACCGAAAAGGTTCTTGTTCGATATCTTAATGACGACGCTCTCGATTTGCCCGCCAGAAGAAAGCGACTTATTGTAGGAGTCAACCTCTTCAGAAATCTTCACACGGAAAATACAGCGGACGAGGATCATAGTCGCAATGATACCCAACACACCGAGAGGATAAGCCATAGCGTAAGCCGAGCCAAGGATGTCGGCATCCATCACCTGATAGCCCGACGCCGCATTGTAGTCTGTGATGACCTGACGAGCCGCACCGAGCCCAGGTGTATTGGTAACGGCGCCACACATGACACCGGCCATTACGTTAGCACCGAGCCCGCCGAAATAGTGGAAGCAGTAAGCAATGCCAAACCCGAGAAGGATGATAGCGACCGCAAGACCATTAAGAAGGAGACCGTCGCTGCGGAACGAACTGAAGAAACGGGGGCCGACATCGATACCGACGGCATAGACGAAGAGGATAAGACCGAACTCCTGCGCGAAATGCAGCATATCGGCATTTACGCTCGCCCCGAAATGGGCAAGAATGATGCCGGTGAAGAGTACACCGGCAATACCAAGTTTCACACTGCCGACCTTTAATTTGCCGAGAAGCGTACCGACAAAAGCAGTCAAGGTGATGTACAGTAGCGAAGTCGCCACGCCATGCCCCGTAAACAGGTCTACTAAAAAGTCCATTTAATAATTGTTAGAGGAGCTCACGTCACGACGCAACTCCACGTTACCATATATTACGCCGCAAAAATAGAGAAAAAATTCTCTATTACGCATTACACGGATTATTTTTAGCGGCGTACGGTCAAAATGGTGTTACTCATAAGCGGTCAGGGCGATAGTATTGAGGAAGAAATCCAGACAGTGTTTAATATGTTTTTTTTAATCGCAGTCAGAATGATTGGGAATTTTTCGACCAAACGACTTGTGCGCCATCAGCGGGCATCCCTAAGAAACCGCAGATAATTTTCCGCACGTTGGCATTGCGTTTGTAAGCGCGGTTGACAAAACCGGGGTGATAGAATGGATTACGCATGAAATCAGGGTCAAGATAATCGCATTTGCGCTTGACAAGCTCGAAAATTGGCTCGGCATATTTCCGCAATTTATATTTCCCTGCGCTTCCCCATCCGAGATAAACATGCTCAACTTTAGTCAGGTTAAGCATATCCGAGTCTGAAGTAAAGGGAGATTGAACTATATTATTTTCAATCGAGTACAGTTGCCCTATAGCCGCATTGAGATTCTGATTCCGAATATTGAACAGATTGAACAAAAGGATGCAACCTTTGAGTTCCCGATTAAGCCCTATGTACCATCCGCTGAATATTTTAGCGAGTTGCCGCATTGTCGAGTCCGGTTTAAACGCTCGCCAATTATCGTCGCGGCCAGTTATGGCTGCGAGGCATTTGGTCGTTTCACCGTCAACATACGAGACAGGAGCCGCACTGCCTGGGTTGATAAGGACCGCAGCTCCTACGACATCCCAGCTGGACCCGAATTTTAAGACGGTGTCGGGCCTAAAGTCGAGTCCTTCCTGAGAGAAATACCGCGCGTACACTTCCATGGCGAAGGCCGTAAACAAAAGCTGCGCCACCGGTGAGACCAGAGTGGCGCAGCACAATCAATTTCACCTCACAGTCCGCTCGAAAAGTGCGGAAAGAAAGGTTAAAGACTTAATTGACGCGGAACTTATCGACACCATTCTTAATGAAGCCAACAATCTGCTTTGCGGCAGCTATTCCGGCATTGATATTAGCCTCGGCAGTCTGCGCGCCCATCTTCTTAGGGGTGGAGAAGTAGCGGCCCTCAAACTTAGCGAAGTCGGCATCGGCCTCAGGCTTAATATCCGTCACGTAGCGGAGATCCTGCCTCTCGGCGAGGAGAGCGAGAAGCTCCGGCTCATTGATTACCTCCTTGCGCGCAGTGTTGAGCAGAACTGCGTTCTTAGGCATCTTGGAGACAAGCGAGCGACCGATAGAACCCTTCGTCTCAGCGGTTGCGGGGATGTGGAGCGAGACGAACTGGCAATTCTCATAAAGCTCCTCGACAGACTTGACAGGTGTCACGCCGGCGGCAGCGATGGCATCAGCGGGGCAGAAAGCATCGAAGGCATAAACATCCATTCCGAAGCCTTTGGCGATGCGAGCCACATTGCGGCCAACATTGCCAAATGCATGGATGCCGAGTTTTTTGCCCATAAGCTCCGAGCCGCTCGTACCATTATAGAAATTACGGACGGTATAGACGAGAAGGCCGAAAGCGAGTTCGGCCACAGCGTTAGCATTCTGACCCGGGGTGTTCATTGCGACGACATTATGAGCCGTCGCGGCGGCGAGGTCGATATTATCGTAGCCTGCGCCAGCCCTAACGACGATCTTGAGCTTTTTTGCCGCATCAAGGACCTCGGCATCGACCTTATCGGAACGGATGATGAGGGCGTCAGCATCGGCGACAGCGTCGAGAAGCTGCTTTTTCTCAGTATATTTTTCGAGGAGAGCGAGTTCGAAGCCAGCAGCCTCAACCTCCTTGCGGATACCATCGATGGCAACCTTTGCGAACGGCTTCTCAGTTGCTACTAAAACCTTTGTCATTATGAAAGAGAGATTTAATAATTGAAAAGCACCGGGAAGGCGGTCATTTAAGTCGCAGACTTCCCGGTGCTGTCATTTCGTTAAGTAGATTTAGTGATTACGCTCGAAAGTCTTCATAACCTCGATGAGCGCATCGACGCTCTCCTCGGGGAGGGCATTGTAGCAAGAGGCGCGGAAACCACCAACCGACCTGTGACCCTTAATGCCGACCATACCCTGAGCGGTAGCGTAGTCGAGGAACTCCTTCTCAAGATCCTTATACTCATCGTTCATGACGAAGCAGATGTTCATATAAGAACGGTCGCCCATATCCGTGACAGTGCCACGGAAGAGCTTGTTACGGTCAATCTCGTCGTAGAGCTTTGTGGCCTTACGGACGTTAATCTTCTGCATGGCAGCGACACCGCCCTGCTCCTTGAGCCAACGGAGAGTCATAAGGGCGCCGTAGACGGCTACGCAGGGAGGAGTGTTGAACATGGAGCCCTTCTCGATGTGGGTACGGTAGTCGAGCATCGTCGGGATGTGACGCTCTACCTTGCCGAGGGCGTCGACCTTGACGAGAGCGAAAGTGAGGCCCGCGGGAGCGAGATTCTTCTGGGCGCCACCGTAGATGAGCTCATACTTGGAGACGTCGACGGGACGGCTGAAAATATCGGAGGACATATCGGCAACGAGTGGGACGTTGACGACGGGATCGGAATGGAGCTCTGTTCCGTAGATGGTGTTGTTGGTAGTGATGTGGAGGTACTCCGCATCGGCGGGCACCTTAGACTCAAAGCCCTTGGGAATGTAAGTATAGTTGTCATCCTTAGATGAAGCAATCTCGACAGCCTCGCCAAAAGCCTTGGCCTCCTTGAGGGCCTTGTTGGCCCACGTACCGGTGTTGAGGTAGGCGGCCTTCTTGTTCATCAGGTTGTAAGGTGCCATACAGAACTGAAGGCTTGCGCCGCCGCCGAGGAAAACAACTTCGTAGCCGGCAGGGACGTCAAGAAGCTCCTTGAAGAGGGCTTGCGCCTCATCCATGACGGCCTGGAACTCCTTACTACGATGTGAGATTTCGAGGAGGGAGAGACCTGTTCCTGCGAAATTCAACACAGCCTCAGCGGTCTCCTTGATCGTGAACTGAGGCAAGATAGAGGGTCCGGCATAGAAATTGTGCTTTTTCATCTTTGTCCTTATCTTATTTAGGTTTTGTAACTGTTTTTGCAATCGTTGCGTAAGGGAAACCTTGTTGCGGGTTGACTTGCGCCTTTTCGCACGCAAAAATAAAATTTTTCTGTTCAATTCTACACTGCCAATCGGTAAATTAACAGAGGGCGGGTAAAATATCTTCCGCCATACAGGAATCGCAGAACCTGACTTGACAGACTTATTAGTCGTCGAAGACCTCGCCCGCGATGTCTTTACGAAGCCCCTCCTGGGCCCTTTGGACATAGAAGCCGGAAGAGTTCTTGGCAAGCTCGATAAACTCAGCAGCGAACTCGATGGGCTTGGCATCGGGATGGGTGCCTTTTAAAGCCTCCTTAATGTCTTTCAGGACGGACTCCTTAGCCTTGAGTATCCTCTTCCACGATGCCTCAGAGAGGTAAATCTGCATAGCCACATTGTGTTCAAACTCTTGACGAACGGAGTTCGACATAGCGAGATAGAGCTGCTTCGCGCTTGCGGCCGAGATTTGCTCTCGCACAGCCATCTCCTCGGGCGAAATGCGGCTCAGATAGAGCGACATTCTCTCGTACGCCTGCAGCCTGTTGGGTAGAATCTCGGTCAAAGTCTTAGCCCTGTAACTTGCAATGCGCCCGCGATGCGAATCGCGAAGAAAAAGCCAAACCACGGCCAACGTAGAGATAAGCGAAATGGCAGAGAGAGCCACGGCCACATAATCCATATTTTACAGTCTTGTTTCCCCAAAGATAGCATTTTTTAGCCGGCTGCCAGCAAAAGCAGCGTACATAAAAACGTAGCCCAGCCTCCCGACGGAGGCGAGAGAGAAACGGGCATCGCCCCCGGCTTTGAAAACCAAGGGCGATGCGCAAATATTCTATCCCACAGCCACAATCAGCGCGTGAGGATCTCAAGACCTTGCTCAGTCATAACAAAAGTGTGTTCCCACTGGGCGGACGGAGAGCCGTCGCGCGTGGTGACAGTCCACCCGTCCTCCTGACTGAAATGCACCTCTTTCGCTCCCATATTAATCATCGGCTCGATGGTGAACACCATTCCCGGCACAAGCATCATGCCGGTTCCAGGACGCCCATAGTGCGTAACCTCCGGCTCGCAATGGAACTCAAGTCCCACGCCGTGTCCACAGAGCTCCCGCACGACGGAATAGCCATTGCTTTGCGCATGGCACTGGATGGCGAAACCGATATCGCCTACGAAAGAATAGGGTTTGCAGGCCTTGGCACCGACCTGAAGACACTCGTAGGCGACATCGACAAGCCTCTTCTTCTCGGGAGTGGTCTCGCCGATAATGAACATACGGTTGGCATCGGCGAAATAGCCGTCGAGAATTGTCGTGACATCGACATTTACGATCTGGCCAGGCTTGAAGAAAGTATTGTCGTCGGGGATGCCGTGGCACACCACATCGTCAATAGAGATGCAACAGCTCTTAGGGAAGCCCTCGTAGTTGAGAGGCGCCGGGATGGCGTGATGATCCATCGTGAACTGGTAGACGAGCCTATCGAGTTCGCCGGAACTCATGCCCTCCTTAATCTCCGAGGCCACCATATCGAGCAGGGCTGTGTTGAGGACGCCGCTCTTGCGGATGCCATCAATCTCCTCGGGAGTCCGGATAAGGTTACGGCTTGGGACTGTGTGGCCGGCTTTCTGGGCGGCCAATATCTTCTTGTCCATCTGAGTGAGGGGATGCCCCTTCTCGACGGACCATCTTCTTTTCATTGTCAGAATATTTAAAAACCTCTCTAAATTCATTGTCTGATTGACTGTCGCGAATATAGCGACTTTAGGGTCAGACTTGTCATAATTTAGAGCAAATAAATTTACCGTTCGGCGGGTTGGAAGAGATACGCTAAGACTCCCTCTCGATCTTGCGGAGGGCCCTGAGGTTGTGCCTAAGGGAGCTAATCATCTCCTGTGTCTCTTGCAACATATTGAGGTAGACATAGATGACGGAATAAGACTCCATATCCTCGTGAATGTGGACCACAAGGTCCTTACGCATCTTGGAGATCTGCTCCTTTGTCTCGTCGCCCTCGTTACGGATGTCGACAGTGGAGTCGAAATCGTCAGATTCGAGGACATTGAGGCTCTTGTTGAAAAGCTCGACCACCTGGTCGCGGAGCGGGAGGAACTGGTTCTTCAGGTCGTCGGGCAGCGGGGCGAAGTTGTTGTCGATATGCTCGTAGCAAGGCTCGCACATACGCATGAGACAGTAAATCATCTGCTGGTTGCTGTTGTAGGCGAGGTGAAGCCAAGTGTTGTTCTCGATGGCGAGGCGTGGTTCGGTCTTGCGGAGAGCCATAGTCTGCTTTCGCCTGATGGCCTTTATCGCCACCTTCTCCTTTGGCAGTGAGTTGTTTATTTTTCTGAGGCCTTTGACATCCTCCGAGAGGAAAGAGTCGGTGAGGGCGAGAAAAGAGTCGCGGATAAAATTGAAGTACTCCCTCTCGTTGAGGGCGATATACCTCTTGAGCAGACGCCAAGTCTCTGCCTTATCCTTAGAGGCCACGATAGCAGAGTAGACATTCTCCTTCTCTGACTTCTCCGCCTGCGCCTTGCGTTTATACTCAACATTATTTCGGACAAGGATGACGATGGAGAGAATGACAATAGCGCCGGAGACGTAGATGCCGCCGTAGTGCATGGCCACAACAAATATGGCGGCAAGAATGAACGAGGCGCCGGCTGTCACAAGCCATCCGCCAATGACGGAGATGACACCAGTGATGCGGAAGACGGCGCTCTCCCTACCCCACGCCCTGTCGGCCAAGGAGCTGCCCATGGCGACCATAAACGTGACATACGTTGTCGAGAGGGGGAGCTTGAACGAAGTGCCGAGCGCGACGAGCAGTCCGGCGAGGACAAGATTGACCGACGCGCGGACGAGGTCGAACGCAGCCCCCTCGGGAATGATGGCATCGTTGGTATCGAAACGGGTATTAATCCAACGCCTTACATTCTGTGGCGTATGGTCGTCGACCCACTCGCCCATGTTGCGAGAGAAGCGCACGATATGGCGCGCCGCGCTTGAAGAGCCGAACATCTCGTCGCCACCCTCCTGGCTTGCGAGGCTAACGGAAGTCTTAACGACATTCTTGGCTTTCTCGGAGTTCATAAGCGAGACGACCATCACGACGCCCGAAATTATAAGGAAATATATAGGTGTATGACTCGGGTCGTTGAGCCTTTCCATCGTCATCGCAGACGGGTCGGCAAGGCCGGCGTCGACGCCCTCGCGGAAGTAGCCGAAAATCTCGAAGCCAGAGACCGGCACGCCAATGAAGTTAACGAGGTCGTTGCCTGCGAAAGCCATTGCCAGAGACATAGTCCCGAAAAGAACAATCACACGCAGGACATTGACACCCAGAGCGTAGAGAATCTGCGACAGAATGGTGGACACGACGAAGCTGACGCAGACTATGGCACACGTATTAGCATCGATGAACGCCTTAAATTCGGGCGTCATGAAGCTCATATCGCGGACACCCTTTATGAGCATAAAATAAATAATGGCGGTTATACACAAACCGCCAAACACCCCAATTTTCCACTTGAGATTACGCTGGAAATTAAAAGAGAAGATGAGCCTCGTGATGTACTGGACAAGCGCGCCAAAGAAAAAGGCGACGGCCACAGAGAGGAAAATGGCGATTATGACCGTGAGAGCCTTGTCCGTATTGATATATTCGGAGAGAGGCAGGCTGCTGCCATCGGACATTATCTTGGCGGCCGCAAGAGTGAACGACGCGCCGAGGAGCTCAAAGACGCGGCTCACCGTGGTTGACGTGGGGAGTCCGAGGGAGTTGAAAATGTCGAGAAGGATGATGTCGGCCACCATCACGGCCATGAAGACATTCATGAGCTCGGCGAAAGTGAAATGCTGCGGCTGGAAGATGCCGTGCCTCGTCAGATCCATCATACCGTTGCTGAAGCATGAGCCGACAAAGATGCCGATGGCGGCGAAGATAAGGACGACCTTATAGGAGCCAGCCTTAGAGCCGACGGCAGAATTGAGGAAGTTGACGGCATCGTTGCTCACGCCGATGGACAGGTCGAGGATGGCGAGAGCGAAGAGGAAGATGACGATGCAGAGGTAGATGGTTTCCATGCTAAGTAGGTATCTGACTTACGCATTGTTAATGCGTGTGTTACAAAAGTATAACAACGGCATTAAAAACGGGGTCAAAAGGTGGTTAATTTTAGTTGTGCGAATATCGGCGGGCACAAACAGAGGACGGAGACTTGAGCGAGCCTGTCATTCACCGCCTTTAATGGCTATGGGTAACACTCAGATATGCGATTTTTCCGTAATTTAGCGAGCGGAGCGCATTTTGCGTTAACAAGCAGCGCAAAAGCGGCTAAACCGGTTAAATAACACGACAAAACAAAGCAACAAGAATAATGGCAAACAAAGCGATCATCACTGTAGTCGGCAAGGACACGGTCGGCATCATAGCAAAGGTGTGCACCTACCTCGCAGAGAACAAGATAAACATCCTTGACATCTCGCAGACGATCGTCCAGGGCTTCTTCAACATGATGATGGTAGTAGACGTGGCATCGTCGACCAAGCCTTTCGAGGCGCTCGTGAGCGAGCTTGCGGAGACAGGGACCTCGATAGGCGTCCAGATCAAGTGCCAACGGGAGGACATATTCGACAAGATGCACCGCATCTAAGCCAGCGGGCCGTGAAACCGTCATAAATATGACGAACGGAAGTGACGGAGGTTGAACACAACAAAAAAAGCTGAAGTGATAAACATATCTGAGGTCATCGAGACGAACAAGATGATCGACCAGGAGAACCTGGATGTGCGCACCATAACGATGGGCATAAGCCTGTTGGACTGCGCCCGGGCGACGACGGTTGACGCCCTCTGCCGCAACATCTACGACAAGATAATGGGCAAGGCACAGCATCTTGTAAAGACGGGCGAGGACATAAGCCGCGAGTTCGGAATTCCCATTGTAAACAAGCGAGTAAGCATAACACCGGCCGCAATTGTCGGCAGCGGAATATGCCAAAGCCCCGACGACTACGTAAAGGTCTGCCAGACCCTGGACAAGGTGGCTCACGACATAGGCATAAACTTCCTTGGCGGCTTCTCCGCCATTGTCAGCAAGGGAATGACCCCATCTGACGAGATGCTGATCCGCTCGCTGCCCCAGGCTCTTGCCACGACGGAACTCGTATGCTCATCGGTCAACCTCGGTTCGACACGCACGGGCATCAACATGGACGCGGTTCGTCTCATTGGGCAGACGGTGAAGGACATAGCCATCGCCACGGCCGACAAGGACTCTTTCGGCTGCGTGAAGTTCGTAGCCCTGTGCAACGCGCCTGACGACAACCCATTCATGGCTGGCGCATTCCATGGCGTATCGGAGCCTGACGCAGTGATAAACGTAGGCGTGTCGGGACCAGGCGTAGTGAAGCATGCGCTGACCCACGTACACGGCCAGTCGTTCGAGGTTCTGTGCGAGACGGTGAAGCGCACGGCGTTCAAAATCACGCGCGTAGGTCAGCTTGTGGCTCAGGAGGCATCGCGCCGACTGGGAGTGCCATTCGGCATCATAGACCTCTCCCTCGCCCCGACACCTGCCATTGGCGACTCGGTTGCCGACATCTTGAAGGAGATGGGATTGCAGGAGTGCGGCGCACCCGGCACGACGGCCGCGCTTGCGCTGCTTAACGACCAGGTGAAAAAGGGCGGCGTGATGGCCTCTTCGTACGTAGGCGGCCTGAGCGGCGCGTTCATACCCGTGAGCGAGGATCAGGGGATGATAGACTCCGTCCGCGCTGGCGCGCTGACGATAGAGAAGCTTGAGGCGATGACATGCGTATGCTCCGTCGGCCTTGACATGATTGCTATCCCTGGTGACACGCCGGCAACCACTATCGCCGGCATCATTGCGGACGAGGCAGCCATAGGAATGATAAACCAGAAGACAACGGCGGTCCGCATATTGCCAGTCATAGGCAAGGGCGTGGGCGAAGAGGTTCACTACGGTGGGCTGCTTGGCTATGCGCCTATCATGCCTGTAAACAAGTTCGACTGCTCAGAGTTCGTTAACAGGGCAGGACGGATTCCCGCCCCGATACACAGTTTCAAGAATTAAGGGCTGACACCAGAACATAAATAGCCGCCTGCGATGTTGTCGCAGGCGGCTATTTATGTTTATACGCTAAGAGGTGGACTCTGATTGGCGGAACTGACGCTACTTGAACAGCTTAGCGTCGAAAGCCTTGCCGAGCCACAAGTTTGCCATACGCCGGTGACCTGCCGCCGTCGGGTGAACACCGTCCCACACCCAATAGTCGTCGCGTGGCTGGATCTGCGCAAGTTCACGGAAGAGCTGATCGAACTTGACGAGCGTGGCCCCATAGTCTGACGCGATGGAGGCCACGTGGACACAGAGGCTGTCGACAAGAGTCTGCCTGAGACCGAAGCTATCGGCCTGCCCGCGCCATCCGCTCTTCGCGACGAATGGGGTGCAGAGGACGAGCTTAACATCCGGACAAACGGAGATGAGAGTGTCGAGAGTGTGACGGTAAAGCGCATCCCAAGAGGCGAAATCGAAATCGCCTTTGACGGTGTCGGCTCCGACGAAATACTCCACATCGTTAGTGCCGATAAGGACTGAGACGAGGTCGGGGCGAAGTGCGATGCAGTCGGCGTCCCAGCGGTCGGACATCATCTTGAGCGTATGGCCACTTATGCCCCTGTTGAAGAACTTGATATCATCCTCAGGGTAGAGGCTTTGCAGCTCCGCCGCACAGAGATACATATAGCCGTGACCATATATGTGGTTGAGGTCGGTGGTGTCGCGTTCGGCGGAAGGGCTTCCGGCGCAGTCATGTCCCCATGAGCCATCGGTTATCGAGTCGCCGATAAAGAGTACGCGCTTAATCTTGCCACAGGATTGGGACTCTGGAGCCTCATCGGTATTTGAATCGGAAGAACTTGCGCACGACGAGAGAGCGGACATGACGAGCGCTGACGCGGCGATGGAGAGAAAACTATGGACGTTCATATCGTTGAGATAAAAGTTTGCTACCAGTCTTCAATGTTGGTATTAGCCTCGACCTTGGCCTCCAGATCGTCGGGCAAAGAGCTGAAAAGGTCGTAGCCTGTGATACGCTCGACCTCATCGACCGAATGGATATACAATTCAGCTTTGCGACGCTTGCGCCCGCTTGGCGTGAAACCGGCCTCTGGCGACTTCACGTCCTCGTTGCGGCAGATGAAGCCTATGGCCATAGGTTTGGGAGAATCGAGGCACAGCACGGCCTTGAAAAAGGCATCGGGCACTTTGACCCGATTGCGGCCAATCGTCCCCTTGACACCCCTTTTGAAAAAGATGGGACCGGCCACGACATAGACCTTGCCATATTTGACGGCCCACTTCCGGCACGAATTCTCAATGTCGTTCCATACGCCAGAGTTGAGCGCACGAGCCTGCGGACATACGTTGGAGAGCAGAAAGGACTCGTATTGCACATCTTTTCGCCAACGGCAGTCGCCAGCGGGACACATGTGCCCTCTCGTCCACCCGCTTCCCTTGTAATCATCGAGCGTGGCGCGAGGAGCCGGGGTCTGGTCATCCTCACGGAAAGGAGCGTTGCGCGGACGGGCTACGACCATATTCTCCTCAGTGACATTGGCACCCGTGATAGTCCACGCCACCCAATTGGGCTGACGGGTCTCCGCATTGTAGCTCACCGTGTAGGCAGTCCGCCTCAGAATGAGTTCCGACAAACCGGGACGACTTGCTGGCAAAAGAGGGGACGGCGGCACGCCGGAAGTCCCTATGTGCGGAGAATAGCGTTCACTTACAGCGGCTTGGTCAGCAGCCGCCAGCGCAAATGGTTTAAGGCTCGCAAAAATGGAGCAAAGCGCAAGGAGCGCACACAGCAAGAATCTCTTCATACGTAAAAAGGACAGAATCCAGTCTTAAATTTAGCAAAAAATATGGAAGAGACACAACATCATCCGAGTCCCGCACTGTCTCTAAGCTTTCGCTGCGAGGCTGATGTCTCTATTTGTGCTAATTTTAGGCAACGAAGAGGCTTACGGCTCAAATGCAAAACAGAAAGACATACTCCAAAAGACTGACGCAGGAATTTCGTGACAGGATAGGCGCAATAGAGTCATCAACATCCTATCCCACAGCGAAATATAGGGAGATGAACGCTCTTATGAAGGAAATCTCCGACCTCCTGACGGCAGATATGCCATTCGCCATGTCCGGCACATACGCAAAGATAGACTATATTGTCAGCTTCGTATGCCCAGACATCGAAAGGCGAGTGCGCACCTTGCGTATGCACTGCAAAAAATGGAGGCTTGCCGGCACGGCATCGGCACACGACATAAAAAGCGACATAGGCACACTGCACCTCATGGCCGACCTGCTAAGTGAAGAGCGTAAAGTCGCCAGCCACCCTGACTCCGTACAGGACGACACGAGCTGCGGATGGGCAGACAAGAAATACGCAAAGACGCCGTGGCGCACGATGCGCGTAAGAGTCATCGACGGCCACCGGTTAGCCAACGTCACGCTCGAAAACGCCGACGACGGCAGCCTCACGACAGCTGACCTATCAGCCTACGACTATCTCGCACATTGGCTGAAACGAGGCACGAAACTCAGCCTCATATACCACAACACGGCCAACATGCCGCAGTTGTCAATAGTTATCTATGAACCCGACTACCTCATCGACGTGACCTCAATCACGTCATGCTTCACGCCCTATTGCATATCCCACAGGCTCTTCTTCATAAAACAACTGACCCCGAACACATCGACACGGCACACCCTTTTGGGCAACATGGCGGGCCAGTTTCTCGACGAGAGCCTATCCGCCATCCGCAATGGCCAACAGCCGACACCCGACTACACAGCCAGCGCGCGCCTTTTCTTCAGTAACAACGCCCTCGCGCTCGCCGCTACTCCCGACATCACACCCGACTGGCATAAAGAGGCGCAGGAGCAGCAACGCAACGTGGCTGACGCACTGCTCATGCTCAAAGAATCTGACCCTTTATTCTCACCTCGCAAAGCATCGACCGAGGCGTCTCTCATAAGCGCAGACCTTGGTTTGCGCGGACGAGCCGACCTGCTGCAGTCGGACTGGAACTTGCTGATAGAGCAGAAATCGGGCAAGATGGAGACATTCGGCCACAAGGGCGCAAAGGAGGACCACTACCTGCAAATGATGCTGTACAAGACGATGCTGTCGGTCTGCTACGACAACGACTACCGCAGTTCGTCACAGTATTTCCTCTACTCGAAATACCAGCCCAAGGTGGGGCTGATGCGCGAGGGTTCGAGCATGAGCAAGAGCAACATATACCAGACCTTAGAGGTGCGGAACGCCATCGTGCACGACCTCATCCGCTTCGGCGACCCTGTGGAGCTGCGCCGAGAGCTGACAAGCTGGACTGTGGACGGGTTCCGCCAACGGCAGGTGAGCGACAGGTTCTGGGAGCCATTCGGCAAGAAAGAGCTGGAACGCGCCTTGGTGCCAATCAGGAACGCGAGCCAACTGGCTCAAGCCTATTTCTTTGAGATGCTGGCCTTTGTCATAAGAGAAGACATCGAATCGAGGATAGGCGGCTCGTCGCATGGCCGGAACGGCTTCGCCGACTTATGGAATACGGACTATGCCGACCGTGAGTCCGCAGGGTGCGCCATAACCGGGCTGCGCTACAAGTCTATGAGGCGCGACGAAGAGTTCGACACCAACGGAGAGTGCAGCATCCTGACGCTGACGGGCGTTAGGGACAATGACGAGTCGACTTCCTCGCCAAACTTCAGGACTGGCGACCCGATAAACCTCTACGACTACGCCAAGGGCGGCTCACCCGACATCCTGAAAACGATAGCACATCGCGCCACCCTGCTTAAAATAGGGGAGGACGGGACGGTGGAAGTCAAGCTCCGCTCCGCCCAGCCGCCTGAGATCTTTAACGACGAGACGCGCCTTTGGGCGATAGACCACGACCTTATAGAATCGTCGAACATGCGGACATTCTGCCAGTTGGCAAACGTCCTTCGTTCAACAGCGGAACGCATAAGCCTCTTGCTCGGCACGAGGCCGCCAGCAGTTGACGAAAGCCGCGCAATGAGGCTGCTGGACCACGGGCCGATGAACGCCCTTGTGGAGCGGCAGCTTGCCGCCAAGGAGGAATTTTTGCTCATTGGTCCGCCGGGCACGGGCAAAACATCCTATGGCCTTATGAGCATCCTGAGGGAGGAGCTGGCGCGTGAGGGGCATTCCATCCTCCTACTGTCGTACACAAACAGGGCGGTGGACGAGATATGCTCCAAGCTTGAGAAGGACGGGCTTGACTATGTCCGTATCGGCAGCCGCTACGCATGCCCGGAGAGTTTCAGAGGACGGCTTCTCATCTCGCAGAAATTTGAGAACACGGCGAGCGTGAGGAACCTCGTGGAACGCACTCGCATCTTCGTCGGCACGACGGCCTCAATAAGCGGAGCACCGGCATTGTTCAGGCTCAAGAGGTTCGACCTCGCCATTGTTGACGAGGCATCGCAGATATTGGAGCCGTCGATTGTGGGAATACTCTCAGAGACGTATGGCGAAGGCATGCTAAAGAAGCCGAGCATTGCCCGCTTCATCCTAATTGGCGATCAGAAGCAGTTGCCGGCAGTGGTGCAACAGAATAGTTCGCAGAGCGCGGTGAAGGACGACAGACTGAAAAAGATAAGCCTCTTGAACTGCCGCGACTCATTCTTTGAGCGTATGATAAGGCTCCATGGCACGGACCCACGCCTGGTGTTCAAGTTGACAAGGCAGGGACGCATGCACCCAGAGGTATCCGACTTCAGCAACAGGCACTTCTACCTCGGCGAACTGAGCACCATCCCTCTCCAGCATCAGACAGCCGATTTGGATCTGAGTCCGGAATTGCAGGAGCACTCTACCAAGACATGCCTCCTCGCCACAAGGCGCACACTCTACGTAAACTCGCACTCTGCCGCTTACGCAGGCACAGCTCAGGACAAGGTGAACCCACATGAAGCCGACATCGTGGCCGACATCGCAATAAGGATATTGAAAATATACACGACAGCCGGCAAAGAGCCTTGCGCCAACAAGACTCTGGGCATCGTCGTGCCATATCGCAACCAGATTACGGCTATCAAGACAAGGCTGCTCACATCAGACTCTTTACCCGACAGCCTCCGCCCCATCGCGCAGAACTTGACGATAGACACAGTGGAGCGCTTCCAAGGCAGCGAGAGGGATGTGATAATATATGGACTTACGGTTACACACCCGAGCCAACTTGAGTTTCTGAAAGACAGCACATATGACGATGCGGACGGGTCGCACGTTGACAGGAAGCTCAATGTCGCATTAACAAGGGCACGAGAGCAGCTCATCGTAGTGGGCGACCTTGACATAATGCAAACTGACACGCTATACTCGGAACTTGCCGTTTGCATGAACAAGGGGATTGAAGTTGGCGACAGCGGAATTGAGTGGTAGCCATATGGTGCTGCGGCGTGAAAAAGAGTGGTGCTTTGCTCGTGTTTGTGAGCAAGAATAACTATATTTAAGAAAAAGAAATAGACAATGACGCGCATAGGCCTACTGTCGGACACTCACGGGTTTCTGGACGACCGCCTCTTCAAGTTCTTCAGCGATGTTGACGAGATATGGCATGCTGGCGACATAGGCAGCATAGAGGTACTTGATAAGCTTAAGGAGTTCAGACCCACGAGGGCCGTCTATGGCAACGCCGACTGTTACGACATAAGGCGCGAGGTGGCCCCAGGACCGCGATTCGTTTATGACGAAAACGCTTCGGGCAACGGCAAAAGCCTCGCCCCCACCCTGCCAGACAGCTTCGCACACTTCTCGGTCGAGGGTGTGAGCGTACTCATGACCCACATAGGAGGCCGCCCGGGCAAGTACACGACCCCAGCCCGAAAAGAACTGACAAGGCTGCGGCCGGACATATTCGTCGCGGGCCACACGCACATCCTGAGAGTCATATACGACAAGGATTTCAACTGCCTCCACATGAACCCAGGGGCATGCGGACACTACGGCATCCACTCCAAGCGGACAGCCTTGAAATTCGTCATAGACGGCAAGGAGATAAAGGATATGCAAATCATAGAGTTGGACCCTGACAAATGAGCCATAATGGAAGACATTGTAAGCTACTTTATTGACATATTCCACCTTGACAGGCATGCCCCCCTTCCCGAGGGCATAGTCAACAAGCTCAACGCGCTCGACCGCGCGGAACGAGGCGAGCTAAAGTCGCGCCTTTTCATAGAGGCCAAGCGGCTTGGCATAGGGGGCGACGGGCTGAGAGCCATAAGGTGGCTCGAGACCACGTTTGAGCAGATTGAGAAATACTCATTCAGGCTTCACGACGTGCTTTTCAGCCCCGGCCAGGACATTCCCGAGAACATCGCGTTCTACCTGTCGCAAGCCAAAAAGAGCATCGACCTGTGCGTCTTCACGATATCGGACGACGTCCTTTCCGGATGCCTCAAAACGCTGCACGAGAAGGGAATAAAGATAAGAATCATAACTGACGGGAATAAGATGCAAGATGCCGGCTCGCAGGTGAAAGAGCTCGCCCGATGCGGCATTGACGTGAAAGTGGACAACAGCCGTTACCACATGCACAACAAGTTCGGCATCGTCGACGGCCGCATCGCCTTCACCGGCAGCTACAATTGGACATACACCGCCAAGATGCACAATCAGGAGAACCTGGTCATAACGACCAACTTCACCATAGTCCACAAGTTCATTGACGAATTCGAATTGCTTTGGGGACAAATGTTCTGGCTGAAGGTGAAACAGGCGCACGACGGCGTAATCCGTGCGCACGTGAAACTTACGCCCGAAGCCCAGAAAGAGGCGCAGGAGCGTGAGAGGAGGAAAGCGATGCGCCGCGCCAGCCGCAAGGAGGCTAAAGCTCAAGCCGAGGAAGAAGGAGACGGCACGGAGAACTTCCTGCCGCGCAATCGTCGCAACGGGGGCGACCGTCGGCAGCAGTCCGCTTCGGCCTTTCAATCACGTAGCGGGCAGAAAAAACGGCACGGCAATAGAAGGAACAGTGATAAAGGGGACTGGTGACGGAGATGTCCGTCACGGAAAGTCGATAGAATAGCGCCAAAAAGGCTGCCAGCCTTACGGTTGGCAGCCTTTTTGGTACGCTAGATCAGGTAGCCGGAAGGACTACTTGAAAGCAGCGATGATGCCGTGGAAGTCCTCGGCCTTGAGCGACGCACCACCGATGAGGCCGCCGTCAATGTCGGGCTGAGCGAAGAGCTCGGGAGCGTTGCTTGCCTTGCAGCTGCCACCGTAGAGGATGGTGGTGTCGTCAGCTACCTGCTTGCCATACTTCTCGGCTACGACCGAACGGATGTATGCGTGAATCTCCTCGGCCTGGGCGCTCGTGGCGGTCTTGCCAGTGCCGATTGCCCAGATGGGCTCGTAGGCGAGAACGATGTTGCTGAACTGCTCAGCAGAAAGGTGGAAGAGGGCGTTCTTGACCTCGGCGCCGACGACCTCGTTCTGCTTGTTGGCCTCGCGCTGCGCGAGATCCTCACCGATGCAGAAGATGACCTTGAGGCCGTTAGCAAGGGCGAGATCCACCTTAGCCTTGAGGATCTCGTCGGTCTCGTGGTAGTACTGGCGACGCTCAGAGTGACCGAGGATGACGTACTCGGCACCAGTGGACTTAACCATAGCGGCAGAGACCTCACCCGTGTATGCACCCTTCTCCTTGTCAGCGCAGTTCTCGGCGGCAACCTTGACGAGGTTGTTGTCGACGTTGCGGACAACGTCGGCGAGATGGATGAACGGAGTGCCGAGGATTACGGTGCACTTGGGAGCCTGCGCCTTGAGGATGGCATTGACATCCTGGGCGAGCTTGACACCCTCCTGGAGAGTGTTGTTCATCTTCCAGTTGCCAGCTACAATTTTCTTTCTCATTTTCTTAAAAGATTAAGTTATTTATCTGTTTGTATTTAGTACGTTTAGTTGGCCTGCGACCAAGAGAGCGAGCCTTTTATTTCCTGTCATAATAGAGCAGAAGCCAGACCACAATGCACGAGAGTCCGAGGCACACGAGCATCATCCATGCGTATGAACGACTGAGGTTCGACAAGTATGCCGCGGCGGGCGACGCCATCTCCGCATCGAAAGGAACGTGGTCAAGGTTATACTTTGCCACGATGACTCCGTTTTGCAGGACAATGAGGCCCGGGTTGCTCCTTACGATCGTCTTTAGCATTGTCTCGTCGGCTTGCAGGTAATCGAGGGCGACGCCTGCGAGGCTGTCGGCGGCGATAAATTCATCAGATGACGAGGATGTCGCGACGAAGAAATCGAAGCCGTTTTTCTGGGCAAGCTCGAACTGGTGGCCAAGCTTGACCATCTGCGACTTGTCCGCCTTGTCGAGCTTCGGCGATATGGCCACGAAGACGGGGTTGGCGTTGTTAAGCAGGGCATCGCTCATATCCTCCCCCTCTGGAGTCACGAACGAGAAATCTGCTATGGGCGGAATGTAGCCCTCACTGACGACCTCGGACTTGGAGTCGATGAACACCCACGTAGAGTCTTCGTAGGGGTAGTTGTTCTCGTCGAACTCTTTTCTCACGCCGTCCTTTTCGAGGATGAACGTCGTCTTGTATTCCGTCATAGGCGCATCCTCGGGTATTGACATTGAGGCCTTTACGTCAGTGCCCACGGCATAGGGGCGGAAATCAATCATAGGCTCATCCGTCATTCCCTTCATTGTCACAAGACCAGCGACAAGAAGCCCCATTGCCGTCATTGCCGCCTGACGCCACTTTTTCCCGCCTCGGCCGTCGACATTGCGCCAGCGGAAGACAAAAATAGCGACTACGAGGAACACGATATTCTTACCAAAAGTCTGCCAATTGGTCACTTTGAAAGCGTCGCCAAAACAGCCGCAGTCACTCACGGGGTTAGCCAAGGCTATGTAGAGCGTCAGCGGAGTGAAGAAGACCATGAAAGCCAACGTGATGAACGAGGCCACACTGACATAGACTCCGCACACGAGCATGAAACCAGCGGTGAACTCCACCACGTTCTGGATGACGGAGAGGGTCATACACAGCCACCACGGTGCGCCCAACCATCCCCAGGCTACAAAATAGTCCTCGACCTTAATTGCCCCGCCAGTGGGGTCGATGCACTTGACGAGCCCAGAGAAGATGAAAAGGGCTCCAAGGAGCATTCTCAAAATTCTGAACAAAGCTTGCTTACTCCGTATGTTCATAATATTTAGATTGATTTATTTGGCAGACTCCTCTGTAAGCAGGATCAGGGCGAAAATGGCGTAGTTAATCATGTCGAGATAGTTGGCCTCGACACCTTCGCTCACGATAGTCGCCCCACCGTGATTCTCAATCTCCTTCGTCCTGTGGATTTTCATAAGGATGATGTCGGTGATGGAGGAGACCCTCATGTGCCTCCAGGCCTCGTCATAGTCGTGGTTCTTATCGGCCATAAGGCGGTATGCCCTCTTTATCTGCTCGTCGTAGAGGCGGACAGCCTCGTCGGCGGAGAGGTCGGCGGAGTCGGCGAAACCGAGTTTACACTGGATGAGAGCCATGGCGGCGTAGTTGACGATGCCCACAAGCTCAGCTCCGACCCCCTCGTCGACGCAAGCCTCGCCTTTCACTTGCAAGGAGCGAATCCGGCTTGCCTTTATAAAAATCTGGTCAGTGAGGGACGTGGGACGCATAATCCGCCACGCCGTGCCGTAGTCAGCAGCCTTCTTGACGAACAGATTGCGGCACGACTCAACCTCGGCATCATACTCGCGTTTCGTAAGATTGTCCGGGATCGGGGATTCGCTATTTTGCATCATCAGTACGCTTGTTTTGTACGGAGCAAAAATAAGATAAATTTCCGATATGAGCAGATGGGTAATCGCATCCGACCCAAAGGCACATTTCCCATCCATTTGAGCCGTTGAAGATTAGCCATTTGCCCAAAATGACTAACTTTGCCGCAAGAAAGAAAACCCTTCAAATGAAAGCATACGTATTTCCCGGCCAGGGTTCCCAGTTCTCTGGCATGGGCAAAGACCTTTACGAGAACGACGCCCAGGCGCGCCAGATGTTCGACGAGGCAAACCAGATTCTCGGTTTCAACATTACCGACATAATGTTCGCTGGCTCCGACGAGGAGCTCCGCCAGACTAAGGTGACGCAGCCCGCCATCTTCCTCCACTCGGTAATCCTTGCCAAGGTGCTCGGAGCCAAGTTTACGCCCGACATGGTAGCGGGTCACTCCCTTGGCGAGTTCTCGGCTCTCGTGTCGGCTGGCGCAATGTCGTTCGCCGATGGCGTACGCCTCGTATCGCACCGGGCTCAGGCAATGCAGCGCGCATGCGAGCTCGCCCCGTCGACAATGGCGGCCATCGTAGGTCTGGACGACGCCACCGTCGAGCAGGTCTGCGCCGAGGTTGAGGGTGTGGTTCCCGCCAACTACAATTGCCCGGGCCAGCTCGTAATATCAGGCTCAGTCGATGGCATAGACAAGGCTTGCGCCATCCTCACGGAGAAAGGGGCTAAGCGCGCCATCAAGCTCGCCGTCAGCGGCGCATTCCACTCCCCGTTTATGGAGCCTGCCCGCGCTGAACTCGCAAAGGCCATTGAGGAGACGAACTTCAACGCCCCCGTCTGCCCAGTCTATCAGAACGTAACGGCAAAGGCGGAGACGGACCCGGCCACCATTAAGAAGAACCTCGTGGCTCAGCTCACGTCCTCAGTCCGCTGGACCCAGACAATGCAGAACATGATAGCCGCAGGCGCAAGCGAGTTCGTTGAGGTCGGCCCGGGCAAAGTCCTCCAAGGGCTCATCCGCAAGACGAGCCGCGACGTCAAGGCGTCGGGAATCGCATCGCTTGCTGACATAAACGCATAGCGGCTCCGCCGTCAGGCCGTAGCCCATTCACCTCTCGCCCCGGCAGGAAGTCAAGTCCCCGCCGGGGCCTTTTTCACACTATATGTTATAGGGGGAAAACATTCCCGCAAAAGGACTATACGACGCAAAATGATTGATGTCTTAGGGATGCTGATGCAGGAAGAGCCGGACACTTGGTGCGACAAGTTCTACCATAACGGAGCTTACCACGCATTGGACACGCCTCTGTGGGGCGTGCGCTCGTCTGTCCATGAGGGCATTGTAGTCCATGAAGTCGTCCCGCTGAAAGGAAATCACCCATTCGACGGCCTGTGGCGCCACCACTACGCAACCATCGTCCGCAAGATGGAGAACATAGCACTATCGAAATTTGACATTGACTCACAGGACGATATGCGCAACAGAATAGCAGTGCTGTGCCAAAGGAACCGCTACCCGGCGAACTCACTGGCCCACATATTCGCCTGGCGCGAAGGTCGTGCATCGAGCGGCAAGACGGACTATGCCATTTTCCAGCAAAAGCTAACACGCAACGCCTTTGCCGACAGCGGGCTTAAGCGCATTATAACCCAGGGGACGCAAGAAGAGACCATAAACTTGGCAGCCGGGGCTTGGGCCGACATAGCGGTAGAGGCATCGGCCAGACGCAAAGCGGCGGAACGCTCGAGATCCGACCTTATTGACTATGCCGGCATAGAGCTGCTGAGACCTGACGGCCGGATTGCCCGCACAACGCTTGGCAACATATACATCACGGCGAGCCGGCGCGTGATAGGAGTAAAGGAGGGCGAAGGCGCAGCCCCATGCGCCCTGCTACCGTTTCTCAAAACAGCAATAGAGGAGATTAACAGCGAGAGCAACCCACTACTCGCCATCACATACGAGGAGACGGACGGCATAGACGACACGATGATAAAGAACGCCAGCGGATGCTTCGTCCTCGACCCCGCAATAGGTCTCGCACCGATTATGCGATTGCGCACAACATTTCGCAACGACCTGTCGAACATGCTCGCTGAAAAATTCCGCCAGTTATTCTAACACGCTTAAATTCCCAAAGATATGAATAGAATCTACATGCTGCTGCTCGCAGCGCTCGGACTTAGCTCATGCGACACGCACACCGCCACGGTCGCCCCCACACTTGAGACCGCAGCCTCGCCGGCCGAAGTTGCCGCAGCCCTGGGCCTGGGATGGAACCTCGGCAACCAGCTCGACGCTTGGAGCAGCTCACCTGACGGGGCGAAGCTCCCAGGCGACACACTCTGGGGGAATCCGGAAATAAAGCCCGGACTCTTCACAAAACTTGCGGCGGCGGGTGTCAAAACTGTGAGAATACCAACAACATGGCTCGACGCCGTGGGCAAAGAGCCAGAGTATGAGATTGACAACATCTGGCTGAACCACGTGGCCGGTATCGTAGACATGGTACGAGCCGCCGGCTTGAACGCCATAATCAACATCCACCATGACGGCGCAGACAGCCAACACTGGCTGAGCATAAAAGACACGGCCACGGGTGAAGACTCCATTGCGCAAAACAAGGCGAACTCCAATATAAAGGCGCAGCTCACCGCAATGTGGACTCAGATTGCAAAGAGGTTCAAGGACTACGACAACGGCCTCATTTTCGAGACTATGAACGAGATTCACGATGGCGGATGGGGCTGGGGCGCCAACCTGACAGACGGAGGCCGCCAATACGCCATCCTCAACGACTGGCAGCAGACATGCGTTGACGCCATAAGGTCCACGGGCGGGAAAAACAGCACAAGGTGGATCGCCGTACAAGGCTACGTATGCAACCCAGACCTGACCATAAAGAACCTCCGTCTGCCGGCCGATAGAGCCAGGCGCACTATCGTGTCCGTCCATTTCTACGACCCATACGAGTACACTCTAAACGACAAGTATGAGCAATGGGGCAGCGAGGCGGACACTGCAAAGAAAGAGAAGTGGGGCGACGAGGACAACATCGACAAGGTGTTTGGACAGCTCGAAGAGACATTCGTCGCCAAAGGCACGCCTGTATATCTTGGCGAGATAGGCTGCGTAAACCGCAGCACGAAGACCGGACTGGAGTTCCGCAAAAGATATTTGCAGTATCTCTGCTCGTCGGCACGGAAGCACCACCTCGCCCCCATATTCTGGGACAATGGCTACACCGGCACAGGGCGTGAGCAGAGCGGGCTCATAAACAGGGCCACCATGCAATTCGTCTACGATGGCGAGGATGTCCTTAAAATCATGGCAGAGGCCCTAAACGACAAGAACTGACGGGATCCGCAATGGCGACCAACCATAACACAAGTAAGCCGGCAAGCGAGGTGCGCCCCTCGCTGCCGGCTTTTTTCTTTTAGACACTAAAGTTTTCCACTTGAACTAAGTACCTGAAAATAAACCAGGTGCTGCAAGGATGTACGTGTGTGCAGTGTCAGAAATTTGGAGCCGCCCCGTCCGCCATCTGAGGACTGTGCCGCGCCCGCTGCGCATGGAGCGCCTCCGTCTTCAGATGACAGACGGCACTGATGCTCCTGTTAGTTTGTTTGGTTGAACCCCGCCCTCTCGCTCGCTACTTTGCGGAGGGGCAAACCGGGCGAACAGAAAAACCACAGTAGCGGCCGTAGTTGCTGTCTGCGTTCCAGTAGCCCGAGTTGAAGACGAGGTAGCGGGCGCCGCTGGAGCCGCCAGAGTAGAGCTCGGCGGACCAGTAGTAGCCGCGCGAGCCAACGGAGCGGAGGTCGAAATTCCGGCGGCGGCCAGCGGCGGGGAGGAAGAGTTTCTTGCCGTTGGGACCGGTGAGCAGGTAGCCGGCGAGAGAGCCGTTGGCGTCCCAGTCCTCGTCTTTCCACTCGGAGGTGCACTCGGAGAACAACTCGTTGAGCTGGTCGCGGGTAGGCATACGCCACTTGCCGCCCCAATTTTGGGCGGCCGCGTCGTAAGCGGCCTCGAGGGTGGTCTTGCCGTCGCCGACAAACTTTACGTCGGTGTACCAGTCGGCGGTTATCTGGTTGTCGTCAGCCGTGTATTTGTTGATGTGAGTCCAGTCGCTCTCGCCCTCCTTCATATGCTTGTAGGTACTCCAGTCGTAGCTCTCCTTGGCGGTCGTCTCGCCCCAGGCGAAGTAGGAGCCGGCCTCGCCGGGCTTGGTTGCGCCGACGTTGTAGGGCGCCCAGAGCGTGCCGGACGGCAGGCCAAGATCCACGGCATCGGCGGCCGTGGGAACTTGGCCGCCCACGCTGCTGTCGGGTGCGTTGTACGCCTTGGTCGTCTCTGCGGAGGGGCAAACCGGGCGAACAGAGAAACCACGGAAGCGGCTGAGGTAGTGGTCTGCGAACTGGTAGCCCGAGCCGAAGTCGAGGTTGCGGGCGCGGCTGGAGAAGCCAGAGTAGAGCTCGGCGGACCAGTAGTAGCCGCGCAAGCCAACGAAGTCGAGGTCGGAATCCCAGCGGAGGCCAGCGGCGGGGAGGAAGAGCTCCTTGCCGTTAGTTTTGCTTGTCAGCAAGTAGCCAGCGAGGGATCCGTTGGAGTCCCAATTGGCTTTTTTCCACTCCCACGAGCAGTAGTCTGAGAGCTCCTGAAGCTGAGCCTGGGTCGGCATCCGCCATCCGCCGCCCCAATTCACGGCGGCCGCATCGTCGGACTCGGCGAGGGTCGTCTTGCTGTCGCCCACGAACTTCACGGTGTACCAGTCGGCAGCCGTTTGGCCATCCTCAGTTGTGTATTTATTGATGTGGCTCCAGTCGCTCCCGCCCTCCTTCATATGCTTGTAGGTGTCCCAGTCGTAGCTCTCCTTGGCGGTCGTCT
>JBJEGU010000048.1:0-43275 GCA_051875415.1 Marinilabiliaceae bacterium | reverse complement strand
TAAGGCGTTTAGCTATGCTAAATCGCCTGGTACGATGTTTAGCGGACACTAATAAATCTTATACGACCCTACTCGTACGTATAGTATCATTCCGGCAGTCTTATGTCGTTAAAAAAAGGGCGTCACGAATCTGTAACAATTCGTGACGCCTTTTTTAGTCTCGAGCAACGCCTATTTCGCGTAGCTTACAGCGCGTGTCTCGCGAATAACGGTAATTTTTACCTGACCCGGATAGGTCATCTCTGTCTGAATACGCTTAGCGAGGTCTGTTGAGATTTCCTCAGCCTGCTTGTCTGATACCTTTTCCGCCCCTACTATTACGCGCAATTCGCGTCCTGCCTGAATGGCGTATGTTTTTATTACGCCAGGGTAAGACATTGCCATACTTTCAAGATCATTCAATCGCTTGATGTAAGCCTCGATGATCTCACGCCTTGCGCCAGGACGAGCGCCAGAAATCGCATCACACACTTGTACGATGGGAGCCAGCATAGTCTGCATCTCCACCTCGTCGTGGTGTGCTCCAATTGCATTGCAAATCTCCGGCTTCTCTTTATATTTTTCCGCAAGTTTCATACCGAGGATGGCATGCGGAAGCTCTGGCTCCTCGTCACTTACCTTGCCAATGTCATGGAGTAGGCCGGCCCGCTTTGCCTTTTTAGGATTAAGGCCAAGTTCCGACGCCATCACGGCGCAGAGGTTTGCGGTCTCACGCGCATGCTGAAGTAGATTCTGACCGTAGGAGGAACGGTACTTCATCTTGCCTACAAGCTTTATAAGTTCCGGGTGTAGACCGTGTATTCCGAGGTCAATTGTTGTGCGTTTGCCAGTCTCTATGACCTCCTCCTCAACCTGCTTACGCACCTTGTTGACTATTTCCTCAATACGAGCTGGGTGAATACGACCATCCGTTACAAGTTGATGGAGTGCGAGCCTTGCAATCTCACGCCGCATTGGGTCGAATGCGGAAAGGACAATAGCTTCTGGAGTGTCGTCGACTATGATTTCGACTCCTGTTGCAGCCTCAAGAGCGCGGATGTTGCGTCCTTCGCGGCCGATAATCCTACCCTTAATTTCATCTGAGTCGATATGAAATATAGTAACTGAGTTCTCTATCGCGGTCTCAGTCGCGACGCGTTGTATCGTTTGGAGGACGATTTTCTTCGCCTCTTTGTTTGCGTTTATCTTTGCCTCATCCATAATGTCGTTTATGTACGACATGGCGTCAGTCTTGGCTTCCGCCTTTAGGCTCTCTATGAGGCTCTCTTTCGCTTGCTCGCTTGAAATGCCAGACAAACTCTCGAGTTTCTCTATCTGCTGTTTGTAGACTTTCTCAACATCATCCTGCCTCTTGGCTATTGCCTCTTTTTGCTTGCCAAGGTTCTCCTGCTCGTCCTGAAGGTCATGCTGGCGCTTTTGCAGCTCGTCAAAGCTCGTCTTCAACTGCGCCTCGCGCTGGCGAAGCTTATTCTCGACAGCCGCAATCTTCTGATTTCGGGAGTTTATCTCTTTCTCGTTCTCTGCCTTTATTGCGAGTGCCTTTTCCTTCGCCTGAAGGATTTTGTCCTTCTTGGTCACTTCGGCCTGCGCCTCAGCCTCCTGGATTATCTTGGTGCTGCGCTTCTTGAAGGCGGTCATCATCAACAGCCATGTGACGAAACCACCAACCAATAGGCAGCCTACGCATAATAGGATTTCCATTGCTTTTTGTTGTATTTGTGTTGTATATATAATAATAAAGCACCACAGGATTACTGGCAAAACGCCAATAATGCCTATGATGCGAGTTGTTGCTAATTAAACAGCACGCCCCGTTTCGCAAATTAATGCTTACGGCTCGTCTGCTAACTATTAAGACACGTTGCTAATGCTTATCTTCAAGCTTGTCTAAAGCCTCTTCTACGTCACCAAGCACTTTCTCCATAGTAGGAGCCAATACGTTGTCAACCTTGGAGTCTCTTAACTCAATATACTGGACGGCAAGTTGAAAAGCTAATACTGTCAATGCGAAGCTCTCATCGTTCTTTATGCTTTGACTCGATTGAAGCCTCGCGTAGAAATCGTTATAGAGCCTCTCCGCCTCAGACAGTATGCCTTTTTGCGAGATAGGAACCCTCCAATGAATGGTCAGCTCGCCAAGTCTGAGTAGTATATCCTCCTTAACTTCACCTGCGCTTTCCATATCTCCCTGTCTACCGTCACCTTTCTATTGCTTGAGAAGTGCAATGCACTCATCTATTTCTCGCACCATACGACCAATCCGTCTTTTCGCCTCTTCGCGAGTAAATCCGGCAGCCTCCGAAGAAGAGTCGCGCAAGGCGAGGCCAAGCTTGCAGCTTTCCAGTTGTTGCTTTAGCGAACAAATCTCATCATCTTTTCCCGCTAAGGCATCCCTGAGTGCTTTATTCTCTTTTTCGAGCTGGACGACTCTTGACTTTAACTCTATTGACCTGCCTATCAGTCGCTTTACTGCGTTCTGTACGGCATTGGCCAATCGACCGTTAGCTGAACTTGAAAATTCAGCCTCGTTATTATCGTCGCTTGTCATCAATCAGTCCTATCGCTATGCAAATTTAGTTTTTTACTTTAATATTTCACAGCCGTTTATGCTTAAAATGCGCTTCTGATGACATCATTTGGCTTGTTACTTCAAGTCCACAACTGTTATCCCGGCCCCGCCGAACTGTACGTTCTCGTCGTAAGCATCAGACACACAGCTTTGTCCTTTAAGAAATTGTCGTATCATTTGGCGAAGGATGCCGTTACCTTTGCCGTGTAGTACCCTGATTTGTGCTGCGCCGCACAATACAGCCTCGTCGAGGAAGTTTGCCACTTCAAGAACCGCCTCTTCTCCGCGCATCCCTCGCACGTCAACCTCAGCTTTGAAATTAAGCTTCTTCTCGCGTACAGTGGCGGCAACGTTTGAGTAGTCTACGCCACTCTTTTCGCTGCCCATCTTGCGAGCCTTTGTTGCGCTAATTCGGCGAAGGCGTTCTATTTTAATGGTTGACAGTAAGTTGCCTATTGCCACTTGGGCTGTCTTCCCTCGAATTGTCAGTATTTGCCCCGTATGCTCCGTGTTGTTGTCTATCACGACGAAGTCCCCATCACGGAGTGGGCCGACGACCTCTTCTTTCGCCGGCTCTTCTTGTTTTCTGTCAGCCGGCATTTCTTTTTGTCGAGCCTGCCTTCGCTTAATCTGTTCTATTTTACGTGCAATTAGCTCATCGTCCGTTTTTACAGCTCCAACCTCATCTTCCCTGAACTCTTCGAGAGACCGGCGCAATTTCTTTGTCTGTTCTTTCTCAGCCTGACTCTTGCGAATCTCCAATATGGTGTTCTCAATTCGCCTGTTCGCCTGCTTTAACAGTTCTTCGGCTTGCTCCTTGGCTTTCGCTATGATTTGTTTGCGCTCAGCCCGTATGCCCTCGAGCATTTCATTATATTTTGCAAGTGTCTCGGCAAGCCGCTTGTCATTCTCTTTTACGTTTTGCCTTTTTTGCTCCCAATAATGTTTGTCTCTGTTTATTTGACGCAGATTGCGGTCGTAGTCTGCATTTTCCTGTCCCATGGTGCTTTTCGCTTCTTGCAAAATGCTGTCTGGCAATCCAATCTTATGGGCGATTTCAAAGGCGAAAGAGCTTCCCGGTTGCCCAATTAGGAGGTTGAACTTTGGCTCGATTTTTTGAGTGTCGAATGTCATTGCGCCATTTGCGAGACCTTCGGTTTGGGTTGCGAAGTGCTTCAAATTTGTGTAGTGTGTTGTCAGCACACCAAAGGCGCCAAGCTTGTTTAGTTCAGATAATACGGCCTGGGCGATGGCACCACCGACAAGGGGTTCCGTGCCTGTCCCAAATTCGTCTATGAGAATCAAGGTGTTAGCGTCGGAATTCTTGACGAAGTTTTTCATCGCAAGCAGGTGAGATGAGTATGTACTCAAATCATTGTCTATACTCTGGTTGTCGCCAATGTCGATAAACAGCTTCTCGAACACGCACATTCGCGACCCCTCGTTTACAGGTACGAGCAGTCCGCATTGCAGCATATACTGGAGTAGACCCACAGTCTGAAGACACACTGACTTGCCACCAGCATTTGGTCCCGATATTATGAGTATTCGGCTCGTGGGGGCTGCAAGCTCTATGTTAAGCGGTACAATTTTCTTGCCTTGCTCGGCGAGCTGTTTCATAAGCAAAGGATGGCGTGCGCCACTGAGATAAAGGCCTTTCTCTTTGTCTATTATAGGCAAAGTGGCATCTATATCCTTAGCGTATAATGCCTTGCCTCGGACAAAGTCAATCTCGCCAAGAGCCTCGATAGAGTGTATCATCTCAGGTGCGTATGGCCTAATGTTGGATGACACATCTTTCAATATCCTTATGATTTCCCGCCTTTCCTCGCTGCGCAGCTCACTTAGTCGGGAGTTGATGGCGACGACTTCTGCGGGCTGGACATAAGCTGTCCGCCCTGTAGCCGATTCGTCAACAACAATCCCGCCGAGTGCGCGTTTGTTGCCGGCAGGAATTGGAATGACAGCTGCTCCTTCTCGGATTGCCACTGCGGCATCCGCATCTACAATTCCATCAGCCTGAGCTTTTTTCAGTATTGCGTTAAGCCGACGTAATGCGGCAGCCTCCGAAGATTTAATTTCAGCCCTGATTTCCCCGAGTTTAGGTGTCGCATTGTCTTTAATCAGGCCGTCTGGGGTCAGAATCCTGTCAATCAGCTGAATTGTGAGAGGGTAGGGGGTGAGCTCGGCTGCAAGGACGCAAAGAAGGGGGTAATCCACATTACCGCACGAGCCCGGATTTGCGTCATCCGCAAATCCGTTGGGATCTCCAAAGAAATTTATAACCTCTACTGACAACCTAAGAGACACCCTAAGGGCTGACAGCTCTTCTTCATCAAGGTAAAGTCCATCAACTCTTATTCGCCTCAGTCCCTCACGGATGTCCGGCAACTCTGAGGCTGGGAAATAAACTTGGGATTCCAATATGGCAGCCAACTCGGCCGTGCGTCCCGTCTGAAGCCTGACAGCATCATACTCAGTAAGGAATGACATCTGTGCGGCAAATCCCTTACCTATCGTAGTAAGGCAATAATCACCGACAGTATGGCGAATCCTGTCAAACTTCAATTTTGACTCTATGTTATCAGGAATGAGCATTTCTTATTTAATGTACCTTATCGTCAGTCATCATCCTCAAAATATCGCGAGACTCACATCCCATATTGAACATCAAGTCAAACATTGAGAGGTTAGGAGTGAACGGTCTGTCGGTATAAGGCATTGAGAATACTTGCGAATATGGCACGCAGAGGCAAGCGTTATCTACAATATGTGAGAATTTGGGTTCGACTGCTATTCTAAAATCTGTGCTGCCATCAGGAACTTTAGAGAATTCCGTTGTCACATTGACTCTTATGTTCAATTCCAGAATTTGCGCTATCGTTCTATGCATATCGATATTGAGATCCCAAAGAAACTTGTGCCTCCTTTGCAGTACTTTCGAAATATCGTCATACATATACTCAAAGAATGGCGAGGAGTTATAAGCCGTTCTTAGCGCATACAGCATCTGCCTATCCCAATCAGTCTCATAATTAATCCGCACATCTGAATACTTGAGTTCGTGACCAGTGTGTACCGGGACCGAGAGGGACAAAGGTCCCGAAGGGCTTAAAATTGTCGTCCTCGTCCGGTACGTCCGCCTCTGATATGGGCCGCAAGCCTCGAATATCACGGTGCCTGATTTTACCGCTATGGCCCAAGTCGATGTGTTCCCGACAAAGGGGAGGTTAAGCACGGGTGTCATCTGTCTCCTTATTTTGCGACAAAGATACGAAACTAATGTCTAACGCAAAGAATACGCCCCTTGTGAGAAACCTCACAAGGGGCGTATATGTCAGACGCTAAAAAGCGCCAGTTGATTTCGATTTAGAGCTTCGGGCCTGCTGCAACGAGCGCCTTGCCTGCCTCGTTCGTCTGGTACTTGACGAAGTTCTTGATGAAGCGACCTGCGAGGTCTTTTGCCTTCTCCTCCCATTGAGAAGCCTGAGCATAAGTGTCGCGAGGATCGAGAATCTTCGGGTCGACACCAGGAAGCTCGGTAGGCACGGTGAAGTCGAACATGGGGATCTGCTTCGTCGGGGCCTTGTCGATAGCGCCGCTGAGGATGGCGTCAATGATGCCGCGAGTGTCCTTAATAGAGATACGCTTGCCAGTTCCGTTCCAGCCGGTGTTGACAAGGTATGCCTTAGCACCGCTCTTCTGCATCTTCTTTACAAGCTCCTCGGCGTACTTCGTCGGATGAAGCTCAAGGAACGCCTGACCGAAGCATGCGGAGAATGTAGGGGTCGGCTCGGTAATACCACGCTCAGTACCAGCCAACTTGGCGGTGAAACCGCTAAGGAAGTAGTACTTTGTCTGCTCCGGGGTAAGGATGGAGACTGGAGGGAGAACACCGAACGCATCAGCAGAGAGGAAGATTACCTGTTTTGCGGCTGGAGCGCTCGAACCCGGCTGGATATTCTTGATGTGGTAGATAGGGTAGGAGACGCGGGTGTTCTCCGTAGTGCTCTTATCTGCGAAGTCAATCTTGCCATTAGCATCAACAGTGACATTCTCAAGGAGGGCGTCACGCTTGATTGCGTTGTAGATATCAGGCTCACTGTCCTTGTCGAGGTTGATAACCTTAGCGTAGCAGCCACCCTCGAGGTTGAATACGCCCTCATCGTCCCATCCGTGCTCATCATCGCCGATGAGCTTACGCTTCGGATCGGTGGAAAGAGTGGTCTTGCCCGTGCCAGAGAGACCGAAGAAGATTGCGGTATTCTGACCGTTCATATCGCAGTTAGCGGAGCAGTGCATTGAAGCAATACCCTGAAGAGGCAGATAGTAGTTCTGCATAGAGAACATACCCTTCTTCATCTCGCCGCCGTACCATGTGTTGATGATGACCTGCTCGCGGGTTGTGGTGTTGAAAGCAACACAAGTCTCAGAGTTGAGGCCAAGCTCCTTGTAGTTCTCGACTTTAGCCTTGGATGCGTTGTAGATTACGAAGTTAGGCTCAAAGTTTGCGAGTTCCTCGGCAGTAGGACGAATGAACATATTGGTGACGAAGTGAGCCTGCCAAGCGACCTCGACGACGAAACGTACAGCAAGCCTGGTAGCCTTGTTGGCGCCACAGAATGCGTCTACAACATAAAGGTTCTTGTTTGAGAGCTCCTTCTTGGCAATTTCCTTAACTTGCGCCCAAACCTCCTCAGACATCGGGTGGTTGTCATTCTTGTAAGCATCGCTCGTCCACCATACCTTGTCGTGAGACTGCTTGTCGTCAACAATGTACTTGTCCTTAGGAGAACGACCGGTAAAGATACCAGTCATGACGTTGACAGCGCCGAGCTCGGTAACCTGACCTTTCTCGAATCCATCGAGTCCAGCCTTTGTCTCCTCCTTGAACAGCTCCTCGTATGAGGGGTTGTGGGCAATCACGGTGGAACCTGTGATACCGTACTTGGTCAAATCGATATTTGCCATGTCTCTTGTGATTAATTTATTTATAAGTTGCAATTTCAGTTTCTTGCCGTAGGGTCTCATTGCACACCTTGCGACACCACAAAAATAAGATACTTTGGGGTATTTACAACAATATATTACGGAAATTTTTCTGTAATGGGTGATGTTTCTTTTCGACTCTCTCTTCTCCCAACACTGAATCACGTCTGAGAAAGAGGGCTTTGCCCGCATCGTTGATACTGTTAATATGTAGGCTCGGCCTATGTAATGCTCATATGGCGATTTTATGTGCAACGATGATTGCGCAGGGGGTCTTGGGAGACTGTATAGAATCTTAGGTATAATAAACCGCATTGCGAAAGATTATGCTTTTGGAAGAGCAACGATAACTTAATTGTTCCCCTCGGTGACGATTGAATACGGTGTGCGGATTGACTTTAGACTTATCGTGCGTATTTGCGGTTTGCTGTGAGTTGCGGGCGTTCCGGTTGTTACAGTTAACGATTGAGGGGGATGTTGCCATTAGTTGTACAATACTAAACGATAATTTGTATTATGTTAAGTTATATTCTGGCTAAATTCAATCTCTGTCCACGTCCTATTGTTTGCTCAAATGGTGAACAATATCGAAGACATTGCGGCAATCGAACTTGAACTCCTCCGACAAGAGCCGGGATGGTACAACTTTGCAGTTCTGCTCAAGAAGATTGAATGCACGTCCTGCCAATAGTTTTATTAGGCATTTGGGGAGTCTGTGCTGATTCTTGCCAACAACATGGGAAAATGCGGAGACAAGCTCATTCATTGACGCCATTTCGGGAAGCGTGAGGTTATATATGCCCTGTGACGTTTTATTTTCAGACAAATGAACGATTGCATTGACAGCATCTTGCTCATAAATCATCGGTATGCATTGATACCCGTCGTCCACGCTGCCTCCCCAACCAATTTTCGCAAGTCTGTAAAGCAATGGGTAAGCTCCGCCGCTTGAGCACATGAGATAGCCCATTCGGGCTATTATAACGCGTACATTGCCCTTTGAATGAGATACTTTCATTGTCTCTTTCGTCTCCATCTGGCCGACTTCGGACATCAGAGTATCTCCGTAAGACATTGAGTATTCGTCATGTACCTCAATCGGGTCGTAAACCATCGCGTTTGACACCGTAATGAAAAATTTGGGTGTCTTTTGCATATATAGCATCGCTGTCCCTAAAGAGCGTATGGCTACGAGACGGCTTCTGTAAATGTCAAACTCGTAACGGCCTTTCCAGCGCGCTACATAAGGTTCACCATATAGATTAATTATGCCGTCAACGCCATTCATCTTTTCGCCGAGTGTCGGCGCTGGTTGGCGCAAATCGTCATCTCCCAGAGACAGGACTTTTACGCCAAGCTCTGCAAATTTTGCCTTTAGTGCTGCACCAAAAGGTTTATCTGTTCCGCAGATGGCGACGCTTTCTAACGTTTCACGTTCCTCGATCATATTCCCTTAAGCAATTCTTTAAGTTCCCCTCGGTCGGCTATGTGCTTGAAGCTCCCCCTGTTGAAAACAGTTATGTTTCCTGTCTCTTCCGATACGACAACAGACACTGCGTCTGTAACTTCCGTTACTCCCATCGCTGAGCGGTGGCGTAGTCCGAAAGACTTGGGTAGACTCATATCGGTAGAGACTGGCAATATGCAGCCGGCCGCGATTATCCTGTTCTTGCTGACAATCATCGCTCCGTCATGAAGCGGTGTGTTCTTGAAAAAGATAGTCTCAATCAGCTGTTGAGAAAAACGGGCATCTATGCAATCTCCAGTTTCAATGTAGTCTTTCAGTCCCACCTTTTTGCCTATCACGATGAGTGCCCCGGTTTTAGCATGTGACATATTTTCGCATGCATTGCAGATGGATGTCATAAATGCTGCTTCAGTCTCGGCCTCGTCGGTTTCGATAACCTTGGCAAGTCCCATGCGCCTGAATACGCTGTGCCTCGTGCTGAGCATTACGAGAAATGTCCTAATCTCCTGTTGGAATATCACTATAAGAGCCAGTAGGCCGATGTTCACAAAGCTGCCCATGACAGCAGACAGGATGCTCATGTTGAGGGCGCGGACAATGGCCCAGAAAACAAGTATCGCCAGTATGCTGATAACGATATTCGCCGCCAAAGTCCCCTTTATGAGCTTGTACAGAGCGAACATCAGGTATGCGCTTAGCACAATGTCTACAATATCTATTGGCCTTATATCCAAAAATGAGAATAGCATCCCCTCCCTGAGTTTAGTCTGTATTTTGTTTGAGGCGTCCCACAATCTTAATGGCCTCGGCGCACTCCTTTACGTCATGGACTCTCAGTATGTCTGCGCCTGCCATGAGTGCGATGGTATTCAATACGGTTGTTCCGTTAAGGCTATCCTGAGGTTTACCCCCAGTAATTTTGTATATCATTGATTTCCGCGAGATTCCGACAAGTATGGGTCTGTCCATAATATCGAATCGCCTTAAGTCGGCCATCATTTTGTAGTTGTCATCCACAGTTTTGCCAAATCCGAACCCTGGGTCTATGATGATATCGGAGACTCCGCGGCTTGACAGCTCCTCAATCCTCTCGGACAGGAATGTTATGACTTCCTCCGTCACATCGCCGTCATAGTGTGGCGAGTTTTGCATATTTTGGGGAATTCCCTTGATATGCATCAGCACGTAGGGAACGTTTAATTCGACAATAGCCGTGAGCATCTCAGGGTCAATCGTGTAGGCCGAGATGTCATTGATGATGTGGGCTCCGCCTTCTGTTATGCAGCGGCGGGCAATGTCGCCTCGAAAGGTGTCGACGGATATTATGGCTTCAGGATGGTCATGTTTTATGACGCGGAGCGCCGTGGAGAGCCTCCTCCACTCTTCCTCCGGGTCGACGTCTTCGGCACCTGGCCTTGTGGAGTACGCTCCGATGTCAATTATATCTCCGCCTTGCTCAAGTATTTCATCTGCCCTTGCTTTTATGGCGTCTTGCGAGTCATAATAACGTCCGCCATCGTAAAAGGAGTCTGGCGTTACGTTGAGAATGCCCATTATCAATGGTTTCTGCGTGCTTAGCAGGCGTCCGCCGCAGTTTATGGAGAAGGCTCTTTTGGTCATTACAACAGTTTCCTATTTTTGCTCTAATGGCATGGTCCTGAAGAAGGTGAAGTTTACTTTTCCGTAGGCTCGTGTCTGCCAAAAGTTGGCGTGGCTATTGAACCTGCCAGCCCCGGAGTGTTCAAGGATAAAAAAACCATCCTTGCTGAGAATGTCTCGTGAAATGACTAAATCGGGAATTTCATCGACTTCTGGCATAGAGTAAGGCGGGTCGGCAAATATGAGGTCATATTTGCGAGTGGCCGATGATATAAATTTGATGGCGTCGCCACGGATAACTTTCACGCTGTCGCTTATTCCGAATGCGTCCACTGTTCTGCTTATAAACCGCTGATGTGTCGCGCTTTTCTCGACGCATGTAATATCTGCGCAACCACGAGAGGCGAACTCATAGCTTATGGAGCCTGAGCCACCAAATAAGTCGAGAACCGAAATGTATTCAAAATCAACGATGTTGCACAACACGTTAAATAGGTTCTCCTTGGCGAAGTCGGTTGTGGGTCTGGCGTCGAAGCTCTCAGGCGGGTCGAATCGCCTCCCTCGCAATGTGCCGCTTACTACACGCATAATGGCATAAGAAATAGTGAGTTATACTTGTGAGTTTGCGCCGGGACTGCAAAACCGTAACTAAAGAAGTTGGGTGCTTCGGCCATATGCACATTCCTTAGGAATTTTTTTATGCCCCGGATGCGCTCGTCATCTGTCTGTACGCTGCCTTGAATTGTCACAGTGGCTGCCTTGGCATCAATTTGCAATTGCTCAATGACGTAAAGCAGCATATAGACATAGTCGAGCGTCTCACGACAATAATATCGGTTGCACAATTTAAGCTCGTCATTGTCAACGACAGTGAGCGTCATACAATCTTTGCATAGCTCAACGTTCACTGCTGGACCGTGCAGCCCATTTTGCCTTTTCTGGAGCATAGACGACACCACGGGCGTCGTCGAGTGGAATATCTCCGCTCCGCAAAACTGGTTTTTTAGGAAGAAATACAGAAAACTCGGGATTGTGAAAACGGTAGTCGAGTTGGCTGATTCCACGTCGTTTCGTAGCACTTTATCGTCAGGACTGACGTTTATACCTGACAGCGCAAGGACGCTGCGTATCCGGCGCTCATCATAAAGAGGCAAGGGCACTATGGTAAAGGCAGGACTGTTGACGCTAATCAGAATCTTTCTGAATTTCTGCCGCATCTCTTTGCTCCCGAGTATATATTGCTCCTGCTGCGCAAAGTTCGGGTCGCACTTGTCGAATGTCACGTCGGTGAGTGAATGGAACACATTCGTCACCGGGTCGAGGATACAAAAAGAAAGTCCATCCAGACTAAGCTGGATGGACATATAGTACGATTCTGACATTCGCCAATCAAAGCGGGGCGACGTCACTGTCGACTCGTCCATCATGACGTGACGTCTTTTACTCCCAGTTACCAGCGTTATTGTTGGCCTCCTCAAGAGAACCCACCTTCAGACCAGGGTATCTGTCGAGCTTCTTTGCGAGGTTATCCATATTGATGCGCATCTGGTCGTCGAGACCATTGAGGTAGACCTTGTTCGCAACCTTAGCCTCAAAGACGGGTATTTGCAAGTTCGAGTTGGTCGTGAGAATGGTCGCACCCATCTCAAATTGAGCATCTGTGAAAGGTACGCAACGGAGAGAGTCGGGGCTGATGTTCTTGCAGATAGAGTCCTTGACTGCGATGAAAACGGTGTCGCGCTTGATAATACCCTGCTTGATGGCCTCTTTCTCGGTCATACCTGCGGCAAGGAGGCTGTCGTTAAGGCTGCCCTCCATGCGGAGCATCTTCAGCTGGCCATTCTTCACGAAGTCGATGAGTGTATCGAAACTGCCAGTGTACTTGTTGTTGATCGACTTATAGGCGACCTGCGCATCCCTGATGAGCTTGAGCCTGTTCACGACGGCAGTGTAACGCTTGTTGTACTGCTTATTATACTCGATTGGCTCGTTGATACTGTTGTAAATGAAGTATCCCAAGCAAACGATTACAGCAAGGAGAACAATCTCGATAACCTTCTTCATTATACTTTAGTTTTTTCGGTTTGTTGATTTGCTTTAAGTTACAGAAGTCATATTAGTGCGCTACGTGTATTGGGTTCAGCCGCACTACCAATGCAAATTTACAAAAAATCACAAGCTACGTAGACTTTTATGAGGTTTTTTGCGTTTATTTCGGCGTGGAATATCATTTCGTTTTCAGTCAGCGTAGGCGTAGTGCAAAAAAATGAGTAATGTCGACCAGTTCGAGGAGAGGATGATTTCGGCTCTGGGCTTCTCCCCTACCCCGTCTCAACGTGTCGCTATCAGGGGCCTTGCGATGCTTGTGCGTTCCGCAAAGCCAAGGCCAACGCTTGTAGTCGACGGGTTTGCAGGAACGGGCAAGACATCTTTAATGCGTTCTTTCTGTGATGCCGCAGAGACTTTTGGCTTGCCCGTAGTACTTCTTGCACCAACGGGCAGGGCGGCAAAGGTTTTGGCGCTCAACACTCATAGACCTGCTCATACTATTCATCGCATAATATACAGGCAAGCGGGTTCTGCCATTGACTCAGCCTTCGACAGGTCTTTCAATAGATGGCGCGGGGCCGTGTTTGTCGTTGATGAGGCTTCAATGGTTGGCGATTCTTATGGCGCCAATCCGGATTCTTCCGCCCCCACATGGGGCTGCGGCAGGTTGCTGACTGATGTTGTTGATTTTGTCTTTTCGCAGGAGGCGACGAAACTTGTTCTGATAGGAGACCCCGACCAATTACCACCCGTCGGTTGCGCGACATCGCCTGCCCTTGACGTCGCCTACCTCAGGTCTATGGGCTTGACAGTTGGAAGAGTCAGACTTACTGATGTCGTCAGGCAGCAAGCCGGTAGTCTCATTCTCTCTAACGCATTGCATCTGCGTGACATCGTAGAGAACCGTCAGGAAGTTGATTGTCAGGAACTGCCGGAAATTGTAGGGAAGGAGGGGGCTGACGTCGAACCGGCGGGTGGCGAGGGGTTTCTTGAACAAATAGAAGGCTCTCTCTCGGAGTTTGGTATGAGAGACGTGGCGATTATTACGCGGTCAAACAAGAGAGCGACACTCTACAATCTTGCCGTCCGTTCACAAGTTTTGAATTATGAGGATATGCTCGTCAAGGGCGACCTTCTGATTGTCAATAAGAACAACTATTTATGGTCGGCTAAGGCTGGATGCGACTTTATCGCGAATGGAGACATAGCCGAAGTGGTGTCAATTTTTGGCTACTCCGAAATGTATGGTCTTCACTTTGCCGATGTTTCCGTAAGGCTGATAGACCGCGACGACATAGATGTCGATTGTAAAATCCTACTCGATTTGCTCACGGCCGATGCCGAGGTGCCTGATATTGATACCCAGATCCCAAGATGCCGAACGACAAGGGACATCTGTGAACGTCTGGCGCAAAGTGTTGAGGCTGATTACGCCGATTACACAAACCAGCGCAAAAAGTCGTTGGATATGCGGAATGACCCTTGGTTGAACGCATTACAGGTGCGCTATGCGTATGCGCTAACATGTCATAAGGCGCAAGGCGGCCAGTGGGGCGCAGTCTTCGTTGACCCTGGTTATGTGCCCGCCGACACCCCTACGCAGGAATTTGCGAGGTGGTTATACACGGCGGTATCGCGCGCCAGGGGCAAGCTTTACGTAATAAACTATCCCAAGCTCGTGCGGCCATGACCTCTTTTTTCGCTACATTTGCTTGATAACTAATTAAAAGGCGTCAGACGTATATGAGTATGTTCTCCGATGATGAGGATGATGACGAGATTGACGACAAGTTCGCCGACGACATTTTACGCAAAGTGACATGCGGTGGTGTCTACATCGACGTAGATGACATTGTCGATGCCCACAACTGGCTTGTCATGCACGAGAGGCGTGAGGATGCTGACGCGGTTTTGAACTACGGGTTGGACATTCACGCAGGCGATTGGAGACTTCTTGTCGTCAAGTCCATGTCCTTGATTGATAATGCGGAACTGGCAAAAGCGGAGTTGCTGCTGGACTATGTCGAAGATGATGCTAATGGTGATACTGGTTATCACATTAGTCGAGGTTGGCTGTCGTTGCGTAAGGGTGACGACAAGGCGGCTGAAGAACATTTCAATGATGCCGTGAGAGTCGCCGAAGGCGATATGGCAGAGACGACGATCAGTGAGATCTGCTCAAATCTTGTCCAGTTTGAGAAGTTCGAGATGGCTATGAAATTCTTTTCTAAGCTCTCCCCCGACTTTATTAAGGGATCCATTCCGACAGCGTTTGAATATGCCTATACACTCAGTCAGACAGGGCGGGATGACAAGGCTATTCATGTTTATGAGCATATAACCTCAGAAGACCCATTCCACGACAACGCCTGGTACAATCTTGGCATTCTCTATTCAAAAGATGGTCGATATGACGAAGCCATAGAGGCTTACACCGCATGTACGGATGCAAATCCTGAGTACGGGGAGGCCTTTTTCAACCTTGGGAACATTCGTTTGGAGCAGGACAACCTCCTTGCCGCGGTAGAGTGCTATACGAGTTACCTTTCATTGAGTCAGCCAGATCCGGAGCTGCGCGTGTACGCTTACCTCGGCGACTGCTGGCTCAGGTTGGAGAACTTCGATTTGGCGTCGCGTGTTCTTGACTTCGTCGTAGGACGGATGCCCGAATACGATGCGGCGTGGTATGACCTCGGGCGTTGCCATCTTGAGATGGGGGCGAATGGTGAGGCGAAGCATGATTTCCGCAAGGCAATTTGTCTGAAGTCGGATGTAGCATGCTATCATTTTGCTCTTGCTCAGGCCGAGTTGAACCTTGGAAATCAGGGTGAGGCAATTTCAGCATTGGAAAAAGGGCTTCGAAGCTCGCCCGACGACGTTTTAGCCTGGTTTGAGCTTATACGCTTAACATTCGACTTCTCGAATTGCGACTATACTGAGTTCCATAAATACATTGATGACAAGAAGCAGGAATTCGGCTCGCCAAAGGCTCTGCTTCTCATAGAGGCATATTTTGAGTTTTTCGTCTTCCGTAAAAAGCGTGCGGCGACAAGCTTGATGCGAGACGTGGCGAAATGCATGCCGCAAGTCATTAAGGATGCCTCCGTCGAACCTGATTTGTCTAAATTGTTTGAGCAGAAGGGCATAGAGAGCGTACTTGATGAGTTCAATATAAAGTTAAAATGAAACGATACGGTTTGATAGGGTTCCCTTTGGGGCACTCATTCTCTCAGAAATACTTCACGCAAAAATTCTCTGTTGAGCGCATCGACGCGCGATATGACTTGTTCCCTCTCCAGTCCATTGGCGAACTTCCAAAGCTGCTGGAAGACGTAGACAATTTTGCCGGCTTTAACGTCACAATACCCTACAAGCAGGAAGTTATGGCGTTCCTTGACGATCTTGATGAGCAGTCTCGCCAAATCGGGGCCGTAAACGTGGTAAAAATATCATATGTGGATGGCAAGCGTGTTCTAAAAGGTTACAATTCGGACGCATATGGCTTTACAGAGTCTATTCGCCCTATGCTTGATGCGTCCCATAAAAGGGCTCTTGTCCTGGGCTCTGGAGGTGCGTCGAAAGCTGTTGTTTATAGCCTTCGAAGGCTTGGGATATCCCCCGTTATCGTGAGCCGGCATCAGGCGGAGGGAATGTTGACATATGGCGATTTGGACTCGGACATAATGAAAGACTACACTGTCATTGTCAATGCGTCGCCTGTCGGGATGTCGCCTAAAGTCGACACTTGCCCCGACATACCGTACGACATGCTTACCCCCGTACACGTATGTTTCGATTTGGTGTATAACCCTGAGGAGACGCTTTTCCTCCATAAGGCTAAAGAGAAGGGTGCGGCGGTGAAAAATGGATTGGAGATGCTGCACTTACAAGCCGAAGGCGCATGGCTCTATTGGAACGAATAAGCTGAAATCATAGCTTAGAATCTGTCACTTAAAAGCCGATTGTATGTCCGATGCTGAACGCATAGAGTATTTGCGCTCATTTCTTCACGAGCAGAACAGGAATTATTACGTCCTCAACTTGCCCATTATATCCGATATGGAGTTCGACCAGAAGATGGCTGAACTACAGAGCCTTGAGGAACGCCACCCAGAGATGTTCGACCCAAACAGTCCGACTCAGAGGGTCGGCAGCGACATAAATGTTGCATTTGAGCAGGTCAGGCATCAACGCCCTATGTTGTCACTCGGGAACACTTATAGTAGGCAAGAAGTCGAGGCATTCTACAACAGGGTTTGTGGAGACGCAGGGCGGAAGCTCGACATATCGTGCGAGCTGAAATTTGACGGTACTTCAATTAGCCTCATATATGAGGATGGCAAATTGCAACGAGCCGCGACACGCGGTGATGGCACTGTGGGTGATGATGTGACAAGAAATGTCCGTACGATACCAACTGTTCCGCTGCAGCTAACGGGAGACTACCCGCCTCATCTTGAAATGCGAGGCGAGATTCTCATGCCTCGTGACGGGTTTGAGGAACTTAATAGGCTGCGCGCCGACATAGGGGAACCTCCTTTCGCTAACCCGCGCAATGCTGCCGCAGGCTCGCTGAAGTTGCAGAATAGCAGCATGGCCGCCGAGAGGCCGCTCATTTGCACACTATACTACGTCCTCACTGACGACATCAGTTTTGCGACGCACACCGAAAGCCTTGAAGCCGCAAAAAAATGGGGCTTTGTTATTTCGCCGAACTACAGGCTCTGCCATAGTCCTGGAGACATATTCGCCTTCATTGACGAGTGGGATGAGAAAAGACACAGCTTGCCATATGACACTGACGGCATAGTGCTGAAAGTGAATGATCTGCGGGTGCAGACTGAGTTAGGGCTTACGGCTAAAAGCCCGAGGTGGGCTGTCGCATACAAATTTAAGGCGGAGCAGGCGCATAGCCGGTTGAGGAATGTCACATACCAAGTGGGGCGCACAGGGGTTGTAACGCCGGTCGCCAATATGGATCCCGTTCCGCTTGCCGGCACAATAGTGAAAAGGGCTTCGCTTCATAACGTGGACATAATTAACGGGTTGGGATTGCACATCAACGACATGGTCGTGATAGAGAAAGGCGGCGAAATAATCCCGAAAATTGTAGGAGTTGATGAGGACCAAAGGGAGGCTGGCTCCGCCCCAGTAGTGTTCCCATCAGTTTGCCCCGTCTGCGGGTCGCCCCTTATTCGGATGGAAGGCGAGGCTGCATACTACTGTCCAAACTACAATGCTTGCTCTCCTCAGATTATAGGTCGGCTGATTCATTTTGTTGAGCGCGGAGCGATGGATATTGAGCAGTTGGGTGATGAAAAAATTGAGCTGCTCTACCGTCAGGGACTCATCCGTGACTTTCATGACCTATATAAACTCACTAAAGAGGATTTGCTCTCTCTGCCCGGGTTCCAAGAGAAGTCGGCCGTAAAGACTATAGAGGCGATAAATGAGTCGAAGAAAAGACCTTTTGACAGGGTCGTTTTCGCCCTTGGAATAAGATATGTAGGCAGCACTGTGGCAAAAAGGCTCGTAGCGGCATTCCCTGACATAGAGGTGTTGATGAAAGCTACCATAGACCAATTGGTTGCGTCACGCGACATCGGTGTCAAGATTGCGGGCAGTGTCTTCCGCTTCTTCCGTGATGAGCGCAACGTAACGGTTATTGAAGAGCTGAAGTCCGCTGGTCTCCAAATGTCGGCGAGGAGGGTTGAGGCTGTCTCGACGTCACTCAATGGTAAGTCGTTTGTCGTCAGCGGGGTGTTTGAGCAGATAGAGCGAGAGGAACTGAAAAACCTCATTATCGCAAACGGAGGGAAAGTTACAGGCTCGATATCAAAGAAGACCGATTATGTGGTGGCAGGAGAAAACATGGGGCCGGCAAAACTTGAGAAGGCGAATGCGCTTGGGGTCAAGATTATCGGCTTCGACGAACTCAATGGTATGATTTATGGATAAACTCATAGCAGCTGCCCCAAAACATCTCATACATTGAAGTCAATATGTTACAGTTCGCTTTAGGGATAAGACAAAAAATAGGGCATTGGCTAAATGGTCGAAAGTCCGTACAGTCGCACGGCTTTAACGGACCTATATCCGAAAAGAAGTCAGTCTTGATTTTGTGTGACCTTGGAAATGAGCAGGATAAGCGGTCGATGTCCCTTGTTAAGGCGGAGATGCGCAAGCTGTGTCCGCAGGCGTCGATAAATATAGCCTGCTGTTATAACAAGGGCTGCGAATCTGCGTATAACCTAATATCCGACGATGACGTAAAATACTTTTCGGAGGACAGGTTCTCGTTCTTTTTCATGTTTAAGGATGTGGATTTGTTGCATTTCTTGCAGAGGAAGCGCGATATTGCGGTATTTCTTATTAAGCCTGATGATGTTGTGGTCGCAAATTTTGCGTCGAGCTACGTGAATGCTGATTTGAGAGTCGGACTGGCAAAATCAGAGCTGGCCAGCATTGGCTTCTTAAATCTTTGTATTTCATCTGATTCAGATAAAAAGGACGCAATCGCTGACGTTGTCGGGGCTTTAAAAATGCTATTTGCTTAAAACGATTAAAAATATGAAAAGAACAATTTTGGCGGTTCTTCTGTGCGCCTTTATGGCCATGACAGAGACTGGATGCCGTCACCGTGTAGAACGGGTAAGTGTCGACGAGCAGATTGACCTGAGCGGTCGCTGGAATGATACGGACAGTCGGCTTGTCGCAGAGGAGATGGTTAGCCAAGTACTCAGTGGTGACTGGATTGCTAACCATATGCGGAATAACCATGGCAAAAAACCCGTCGTCATTGTAGGTCTCGTGTATAATAACACCAGTGAGCATATCGACGCAAACACATTCATCAAGGATGTAGAGAAGGCCTTTGTCCAATCTGGTAAGGTTCGTCTGGTGCAAGCTGGCGAAAAACGTGAGGCCCTTCGCAAGGAGCGTGCGGCACAGCAAGATTTCGCATCTTCAGAGACCGCAAAGAAATGGGGGCGAGAACTTGGAGCAGATTTTATGCTTCAAGGTGATATCTCGTCCATAACAGACCAGTATAAGAAGGAGAAAGTGGTCTACTACCAGACTTCACTTGAACTTTCAGACCTTGAGAGCAACGAGGTTGTCTGGATAGGCGACAAGAAGCTCAAGAAGTACGTCGTCAAGTAACCGTGACTAATTGGCGGCATCCCAGTTTGTGGCCTATGTGCCATCCTGGGGTGCCGCCTTATTTTTAGGGGAAAACAATCACGCAGCAACCTATGTCATCCATAAGAATGAATGCCTGTGGCAAGAAAGCTATACCCTTCATTATTTCATTATGCTGTTTGCTGGGCGGATGCCGTACGTACTACGACAAGACGCTCACATTCAACCAAAAATTTGAGGAAGGGAACTATAATGATGCCCGTAAGTATCTGTCCTCGCAGAGCAAATTGCAAAAAAGCGGCGTTAAGGTCCTATATGACCTTAACTATGCGACATCGTCGTTTATGATGGACAGTACCAATGCGAGCATAGCGCATTTCTGGTTGGCTGACAAATATGTAGATGACTTCTCGAAAAATTACAGCTATGAGGCTCTTGCGCTAATCACGAATCCCACTGTACGCCCGTATGAAGTGGAGTATCACGAGAGTGTCATGATACACTTTTACCAAGCCCTTAACTATATAAAGCAAAACGACATAGAGAATGCCCTCGTCGAATGCAGGCGTATGAACCTCGTGCTCGATAATATGGCCGACGCATTTCGTAAGCATGACGGTAAGCGCTATTCGCGAGACGCATTCGGGCATCTGCTTATGGCTATTCTCTACGAGATGAGCGGCGACAATAACAATGCCTTTATCGCATATCGGAATTCGCTCGAGATATATGAGGATGACTATTCTAAGTTATTTGCGACTCCTGTCCCTGATGCCCTTAAGCGCGGAATTATACGCACAGCATACCGAACAGGCTTTGCGGCGGAAGGCGCTAAATATGAATCGAAGTTCAAGATAAAATATAAGGCGACGAGCAAAGGAAAGGGCCGGCTCATAACATTTTTGCTCGACGGGATGTCGCCTGTCAAGGCAGAAAGAAATGTTGACTTTGTAAAAGGACGTGGGAGCGGGGTCGTTAATTTTTCCGACGATAATACAGGATTGACAATACCCATTTTCTGGGGTGATTGCACAAGCAGCGAACAAAGCAGCTTGAATGATATTTCTTACATCCGCATTGCAATACCTCAGTACGTCAGTCGCGGCTCACGTTGCAAAGGCTCTTTGTCTATCAACGGCACTCCTCAGAAGGCGGACCTTGTGGAGGACATAGACAAAGTGGCGCGGCAAAGTCTGAATGATAGGCTGTGGAAAGAACTTGGAAAATCAATCCTGCGAGCGGCGGTCAAGGAGACTGTGCATAAGACCGTATCCAATCAGAACGAGTACGTGGGGCTATTAGTTAACATTATGAATGCGGTCACAGAGAAGGCTGACACAAGGTGCTGGATGTCGTTGCCGGCACGGGTTAGAATCGTCGATACCGAACTTGACGCTGGTACTTACTCGGTTGACTACACGTCGTGCGGAACAGAGTCTGCTACGACGGAGATTGCGGAGGGGCGAACCTCCTTCCTTATTTTCAGAGGATACTAACGCTAATATGCGTTCATCGCCTTGTATGCGTTCCAGACTTCATCTCCTGCCCAAAGATCATCGTCAGGCCAATATGGAATTCTGTTAATCAGGTCGTTCATCTTGTTGGTCAAAAGAATTGCGAGATTAGGTCCGAGGCTTCCACTCGAACTGTTTATGACGGCGGCAAAGCAAATTCCATCTGGTCTCCGGCATAGCGCTGCGGACGTGGCAGATAACGTGCCAGTCCTGAACCAGCAATCGCCAATAACCTTCCTCCATCCAAGAGGGTCTAAACGACTGTCTGGATCTGTCATTTTGTAAATATCCTCTTCCTTTATTATATCCGGGACAGAAGCGAAGCCATCTATGGCAAGCATAAGTTTGAGCAAGTCGACAGGGCTTATGACCCATCCGCCAGCAGAACCAAGTGTGTGAATGTCGGAGCCTCCGTATGCCCGTCTCGATAATTTTCCTTTTTCGGCATAGTCGGCTACAAGCGAAGTCGTATCTGGCTCATAGTAAGCCACTTCATCGACTAACCTTTCCTCCTTGTGTGAAAAGCCGATGTGCGCATCATAAATGCCAAGCGGGTAAAGCACTGAGCTGTTGACGTACTCTTCATAGGGCATCCCTGCGGCTTTTTCTACGACCTCACCAAGAATGCCATAGCCGAAATTGGAGTAGACTGATATGGAGCCTGGCGTAAAGTGAAGGCTCTTGCACTGCATAAAGCGAATTATGTCCTCAATGTCGATGGGCAACCCGCACCCCATGTACGCCTCAATAGCTTGCGGCATAAACATCGGGTCGCCATATTTAGCAGTCCATCCGCCAGAATGATTAAGCAGCTGACGTACAGTAATGTCTCGCATCCGCGAGTCTTTAAAGACGGAGTAGACGTCGTCATTGAGTACGCCGACGGGGCCAAAGACTTTCTGATCGAGAAATAGCTTTCCGTCTTCAACAAGCCTTATAACCGCAACCGCCGTTATAAGCTTCGAGACGCTGGCCACACGCATGACGTTGTGGGGTTCCATCAGTGAACTGTCGCTCAAGTCAGCATATCCAAAGCCCTTAGCGAAGATGAGATGCCCACCCTTGCTTATTGCCACATTGATACCACCCCGAAGACCATTCTTGCGCATGAACGTGGTCAGTTGTGTACGCATATACTCCGTCAACGAATCGGGCGAATCCTCATTGCAAACTCTAAAAGTTGCGGGCTTCGCATAGGGCGGGATTAAACTTCCTGCCGACGTGAGGCTGACGCAGCCGTCCGTCCTGAAGGCATAGAACGCTGTCGGCAGTGTTACGACCAGAAGCAGGACGGTCTTATGCCATAAGTTGAACTTGTGGAGACGCATTATATCCTTCGCAGGTATGTTAAGTTCCTTATAGCTAAGGCTACCGATATAAGCACAATGGGCGCAGAGGCGTATTGAACGCCAAGGAGTGTGGCAACAAGGAAAATAGCAACCGACAGCAGGTTGATAGACGATAAAACTTTCAGCATTTTTGCCTTACGTCTTGCAAAGGCGAACAGTAATGGAACATAAAGCACTGATGCCCAAAGCACATTCATATTATAGTCCGTTATGCGTATTTCGGACACGACCCACAAGTACCAAAGCAGGACGGCCAGCAATGAGCAGATCACAGCAAGCATTATATCAAACCACCGAAACCACCTGCGACTAAATACTTCAATAAGTGAAAGTATTACAATGACCACAAGAAAGAGCGAAGCGCAAAGAGTGGGTGTAAGCACAGCCGGCTGCGTCTCTTTCACTCTTTTTGTCAGGATTGGGCGACTGGAGGCCGTCAGCGAAACATCCTTGAACAGCTGATTGAGGCAGTCGGGGAGCAGAGCCTTTTCATAGGCGGAAACACATTCATCGGCTCGTACGCCAAGTATTATGTCAATGCCGAACCCGCTCCATTCATTAGGGCCAACCTTCTCGTGGAGACAGTCGCGGTACGTCACGCCCTCGACATTCGATTTAATCTTCTCGACATCTATATCGGCCACTTTGAACACGATGTCGCGTATGCGTGTGGCACAGTTGTCGAAAAAGAAGTCATAACGGTAGGAGCGATTTTGGGGTTGGGCATTTTCTAAAAGAAGACGCTCGATTTGCTCCTTCTGTGATATTGACAGTATCAATTTACTCTCTTCGACGCCTCTTCCTTCTCTTGAATATGAGCTGATAAATCGAGAGTAGCTCGCAGTCGACAGCATATAGTCAAGGGTTCCGTTTAGGAACTTCAAATAGAAGAATGGAGTGTCGAAATCGAATGTACCGTAGTTAAAGACGACATCAAGCCCGAGCTTCGAATCTTTTAACCTGACAGCGCTATGTCCGTATGCGGAGTAGAGTTCGTCACCAGAAGAGCATGTAAGCAAGCTTATTTCTACATCCTCTGATGTAAAATTCTGCGATTTACACGCAATAGAAATATGTAAATTTACAATAATTAGGGCAAAAAGTATTGTAAATTTACTTTGCAGGGACATACTTGATAGTTTACTCCGTGATGAGTCCACCCGTTAACGATTTTACGTTCTCTATGCCATGCCTGAGCATATAATCCTCTATTCCCTTTACCACTTTGGCGGATGTGGTGGGATCCAAGAAATTTGCAGTTCCAATCTGTATCGCGCTTGCGCCAGCCAGCATGAACTCTATGGCGTCTGTGGCGTTGACTATGCCTCCAAGCCCGACGACGGGTATCTTTACGGCTTTGCTAACCTGCCATACCATACGAAGGGCCACGGGCTTTACGGCGGGGCCTGAGAGTCCTGCCGTAATGGTCGAAATGCGCGGGCGCATCCTCTCCGCATCTATGGCCATACCCAGCATGGTGTTGATAAGCGATACAGAGTCGGCCCCAGCACCCTCTACGGCCCTTGCGATAGAGGCAATGTCGGTAACATTGGGCGTAAGCTTGACCATCAAGTGCTTGTGGTACACTTTTCTTACAGCACCCACCACGATGCCGGCCTGCGTGCAGTCAGTGCCAAAGGCCATACCTCCGTGTTTTACGTTGGGGCAAGAGATGTTAAGCTCAATTGCAGGGATCCTCTCCAGCCCATCTATTCGCATAGCTGCCTCCACATAGTCCTCAATGGAGGAGCCGGACACGTTTACGATAGGGTTGTTAGTGTATTTTGTCAGTTGCGGGTAAATATGCTCGCAGAAATAGTCGACGCCTTTATTCTGAAGTCCTACCGCATTGAGCATCCCGCTTGGGGTCTCTGCAAGGCGCGGATATGGGTTGCCTTCGCGCGGCTTGAGTGTCGTGCCTTTTACAATGAAACCGCCAAGCGACGAAACGTCAAAAAAGTCGTCATACTCAACGCCGTAGCCGAAAGTCCCGGATGCGGTCAGCACCGGGTTCTTCAATATCAGACCATTACCGAGGTCTACCGTGGTATTTACCATTTTAAGTCATTTACATTAAAGACAGGACCGTCAGCGCATACGCGCTTCATTCCATTTACAGTGTCGGTCACACAGCAGAGGCACACTCCGAAGCCGCACGCCATCATGTTTTCAAGCGACGCGAAACACTCGACGCCAGCCTCTTTGGCCTTGGCGGCGACGGCTTTCATCATAGGCGTCGGGCCGCACTGGAGGATGGACGTGAAGCCCTTGATCTGCTCAGATGCCAAGTCCGGATGGTTCGTCACGAAGCCCTTTATGCCTTCGCTGCCATCCTCTGTGGCTATGTCGACTCGGCAAACGCCTTCATAGTCTCCCCTCTTGATCAGCCCGCTGGCTGTCTTTGCTCCGAGTAGGAACACGGGATCCGCCCCGCATTTTTTTAATTCCTTGGCCAGAAGGAATAGTGGAGCCACGCCAACACCACCGCCAACGAGGAGTGGCCTTGCGCCGGCAGCGGCCAAGTCGAAGCCGTTACCGAGCGGGAAAACGACATCGAGCTTGTCATCTTCCCTGAGCATTGCCAACTGGCGTGTGCCGTTGCCCACAATGTGGACAAGGAGGCTCATAGTCTTACTTTGGCTGTCGTAGTCGTGTATGGATATTGGGCGGCGGAGCAGTACGCCGTCAGCGCCATTGACCTTTATCTCGACAAATTGTCCTGGCCGTATCTCAACGCCGTCCTTATCGGCGTTGATGGTCATTTCAAAAAAGTCGGTCCCAATCCTGTTGACAGACAGTATTGTAAGATCCGACTTGTACTTTCTTGGCATTTTGATAATAAGTTTGTGACCGTGCAAATATATATCAATTAGTCAAACCGCCCTTAACCGTGTGCGCTTCTATTCCAACATGTCATAGATTATTTTCTCACGCGCGGCGAGTAGTCGGCAAACGTGCCATCGGAGTAGAGTATCACTATGCGCTCTATCGTCACGCCTTTGGGCGGGATGGGGAGACTGTGGCCCTCCTGAGGTGCCGTGCTATGTGAATCAACATCAGTCCCATCCTTTTCCCTGCTACTTATGGGGTCTGATGATCTCTCGTTTCCGGATCGACCATCCGTTTTACTTTGTGAAGACGGGACGGCCACCTCAGTCCGGGGGATGTTTACTTGCGTACTGCCATTTCGCACTTCATTTACTTTGCCCAATGCGGATATGATTTCTACGGCAGGCTCTTGCAGCTGGCTCTTTGTGAGCAGCACATCAGCGTCACTTTCATGTGACTGATGCTCGAAAAGAGATGGCTGTTTTGTCTGAATAGTCCTTGGCCCTATGCCGTTGAGAAGCCACTCGTAGCTTAGGTTAAACTGAGGGAAAGCCGACAGAATCTTATTTACCACCATCTCCGTCAGGTCAGTCTTTCGGGATTTTTCGGATGTTGACGTGATTTGCGAGATTGTACTCGGCGAGACATTAACCCTCGCCGCAAATTCTTTACCGGTAAGGCCAGACAAGCTAATGACATACAGGAGTCGGCCACGGGAATCTAAATACTCATCTGCCATAAGATGGAAGCATTATAGTGTAAAAGACAGAGTAAAGCGAGAACCAAACAGCTTTACCTCTCGCAAATTTACATAAACATGACAAAATGTCAAGAGGTGAGGCGGTAAATGTTACCGTAAATATTGGCATTGGTATTTTTTACGTGTAAAAAACACCTGCTTTTGCTACAATGTAGCGGTAAATTCGACAGCAACGGCAGATATGCTATAATTACTCAGTGTAAAGCACTAATCAACAGTGAATTATATTATATCATATCAAGTAAATTACTATTTTACCATTAATTTATGTCTTTAATTTAGACAGTGTTATTTAAGTAATTGAATATAAGCATACTAAAACTTTTTATATAGCTAAATACATAGTATAATCAATCTTCGAATCACAGCTCTTTATGAAGTAAAGACATGTTGCTGTGTGCTAAGCCTTAATTCATAGCATTACCAATATGTAAATATCGTACCCCCATTAGGTCGATAGGCTAATCAACCGCAGAAGTTCAGATGCTATCGATGGAAGCTGTGTACAGTCTTGATATAAATGATATATGTAAAATGGTTCGGTATGCCGCATCCTTAGATAGAGTATGTAAATCGAAACTGCTTCGCTGATGTAAAAGACCACATGCTTGTTCGCTTGTGTGCTTTATGTAATCAATTTACACTACTTTAGTAACTTCCACTCCCCACCCTTTGGTTTCCCATCCACATAAATACAAGACAAACTTGGGCCTATTGTTCTTCACGTTGTAGACGGGTCATATTTTTGCACATATTGGTCACATTAGTTATTTTTGGACACGACAACAGATGACAACGGGATAAATGAAACAGACGGCTATATTGCTGATTTACACAGGTGGTACAATTGGAATGATCCAGAACCACGATACTGGTGCGCTTGAAAGTTTCAACTTTGAACACCTCCTGTCGCACGTACCAGAGATCAGGCAGTTCAACCTGAAAATTGACTCGTGCGCATTCGAGCACCCTATCGACTCCTCTGATGTGGACCCTTCCCATTGGCAAAAACTCGTGTCCATAATAGCCGACAATTATGATAACTATGACGGCTTCGTTGTCCTGCACGGAACCGATACTATGGCGTTTACATCATCGGCGCTCAGTTTTATGCTGGAAGGCATAAGTAAGCCTGTCATTCTTACTGGCAGCCAGTTGCCGATCGGCGCGCTTCGTACCGATGGCAAGGCAAACCTCATCACGGCCATAGAGATAGCGGCGGCAAAAAATGCGGATGGTACGCCAATTGTACCAGAGGTGTGCGTCGTTTTCCACGAGAAACTTCTCAGAGGTAACAGGGTGTCGAAGGTGGATACTGACAATTTTGACGCATTCAGTTCACCGAACTACCCACTTCTTGCTGAGTCGGGAACCGAGATTAAATATAACAGGCAATACATACGGCCGTATGTGGCTGGTCTCAAGCTGAAGCCGCATTACACGATGGACACGGGGCTCATCATCTTCTCCCTGTTCCCAGGCATTCGTCCTGACATTGTCGACAATGTGCTAAATTCACCGAAACTCAAGGGTATTATCTTCCGCACTTTTGGCTCTGGCAATGCGCCGCGAAATCAGACGCTCCTCAATAACCTTTGCAACGCGATGTCGGCAGGGAAGGTTGTAGTTAACATATCACAGTGTCCGAGAGGGTGTGTCCACCAGGAAAGATATGGGACAGGCTTGCAGCTTGCGACTGTGGGCATAGTTAGCGGTCGCGACATGACTATTGAAGCCGCCCTTACAAAGCTGATGTTCCTTTTCGGAGAGGGGTTGTCACAGAGGGAGGTTATAGCGATGATGAATAAATCAATAGCCGGCGAGGCGACGATATGATAGTAGCGGCGCTATCCGCTACGAGGCGCGCACTATATTGCTGAAGTTGAGGGGGGCGGCTTTGAGCCAATGTTGGGTGTGCCCATTCACTACCTCTTGCAAAATTGTCCCTCATTCATAGCTTTTGCTAAGTGTCAATTGCGCTTTGTTTGACAAAGGAGAAAATCGCTTCACTCGACGTGCAAGTTGTGAGTGTTGCAAGAGCAAGGATGGTGGTGCAGAAGAACTTTTCCATAACCGTGTGTTTTTAAGAGTTTGGTTAAACTTCTTGTCGTCCGGCATAAAGCTCTGCGTATTGGGAGACAGTATGTTACTGACGTATGGCAAAATCTGTTCACTCAATACTAAAAGCTTGGACGTAGGGCATGAAGCCTACTATTTTCTTTCATAGAATCTATTTCAAGGATTCGATACTAATCCCCAGTCCGCTATTAACAATATCTTTCAGCTCCTTGTCGCCTGTATTTGTTATCGCTGATAAACCACACAATCATAACCGTTTTTTTTTTTTTTTAGGTTGGATATCACTTTTCGTTTTTCACGCTCGGCAGAGTGAACAAGTTCGCTCTGCTCTCGCTTAATCAAAAGATTGGATTTCATTGTGTTAACCTTTCTTACTACGCATGGGGCGGCGGTTTGTTGTGACAGTATTCTCTCTTTTTACTGTCCCACAATGTCAAAGGCGGACAGCCGCATTACGCTTCTGCGCCTCCCCTCATAATATGAAGGTTGGGGGATAAGAGCCGACAAATTATTACCCCACGCATATCGAATCGTCCATCTCATCGCAAAACGAACAGTACAGGAGCACCGCACGGAATTGTCCCAGTGGCGTAATCGGGTAAAAGCGCACTGATAAGCGTTTTTTGCAGGCTCTGCTTATGGCATAGAGGACGGTATCGCCTTCGGCCGTGTGCCTATGGCTTGGAGGCGTCCTTTCGACATATCATCAGGCAAGAGCTAAATTTACGACGGGATCACGCCGCCGACCTCGGTAAAACGAGTGACGGGCGTGGGACCCGAAATATATAGTCTGCTTTGCCGTCTATTAGGAAGGGCTCAGCGCAAATTGCGCTGAGCCCTTTGTTGTTGCCATAAGGCTCTGTCTGACACCTTATATGTGTACTCCCATTATATGCCGCCGCCACCGCATATTCTGCCACATTTCTCTCTATGTCTTTACGACGGGATCACGCCGCCGACCTCGGTAAAACGAGTGACGGGCGTGGGACCCGAGAATTAAAACATTTTAACACATGGAGACAATCAAGAAACAGAGAATCGCGGTCGCCCTCAGAAACTATTGCGACCGCTACGGCAGCCAGAGCAAGGCAGCCAAGGCTCTCAAGATGTCCGGCACCATGGTCAGCCAGATGCTCACAGGCTCGTGGGAGCTCATTGCCGACCAGCAGTGGCACCAGGCCGCAGCCGGCATCGGCTACAAGGAGGAGAGGTGGGAGGCCGTCGAGACCTCCGACTTCCGGACCCTCACCGCCATCCTGGCCGACGCCAAGGAGAACGCCCTCGTCATGGCCATAACAGGCTCGGCGGGCTCGGGCAAGAGCTTCGCGTGCCGGCTCTTCGCCGAGACTAACCCGGGCGTGGTCGTCGTCTCGTGCGACTCGTACTGGAGCCGCAAGGACCTCATTGAGGAGCTGCTCACCGCCATGGGCGAGGACACCGCCGGCCTCACCCTCGCCGCCCTCACCCGCAAGGCCGTCCGCCGCCTCAGGATGACGGACCGCCCCCTCGTCATCCTCGACGAGGCCGACAAACTGTCGGACCGCGTGCTGAACGCCTTCATCACGCTCTACAACCAGCTCGAGGGCATTTGCGGCATAGTCCTCATCGCCACGTCGCACCTCGAGAAGAAACTCCTCAACGGAGTCCGCCACAACAAGCAGGGCTATAACGAGATCTGGAGCCGACTCGGGCGCAAGTGCGTCGCCCTCGCGGGCGTGACGGCGCAGGACATCGTCCTCGTCTGCCAGGCCAACGGGGTGGACGACGAGAAGTCCATCGACGCCATCATAGCCGACTCCGACAGCGACCTGCGCCGCGTGGCGCGCCGGGTCCACGCCGCCAAGCGCAAGGCCGCCCTCAGGGCGCGCAAGGCGCAGGAGGCCAAGGGGAAGGAGGACGGACATGAGTAGCGACGAGAGGAAGACCCCGGCGGCGCGCCGCTCCGCCCTGGCCGACATCCACCGGATGAAGAGCATTATCGGGCTCGACCGCGAGGCGTGGGAGGACTTCCTCCACCCCTGGGGGGTGAGGAGCAGCAAGGACCTCTCCGACGCCGACCTCGCCGATCTCCGCCGCCGCCTCCACGAGATAACCGACAAGGAGGCAGCCCGACAGGCGGACTATCAGCGGGCGAAGTGGTCGCGGAAAGTCTACGGGGTCGTGGCCGAGTGGCTCGCCCACGCCGGCTACCGCCACGACTCCGAGGCCATCCGCACAGTGGTGTGCCGCGCGGCGAGGGCTAAGGACTTCAACACCATCCCCATCGGCAAGCTCCGCCAGATCTACATGTCGTGGACGTCCAAGATGCGCACGGCGCGCGACGTGGAGTCGCTCCTCACGGCCATAGACCCCGCCCTGCTCAACTGACGCGCCTATGGCTATCGAGAAATATAAGCACCACGCCTACGACCCCGCGACCTCGGCGGCGGCGGGCCAGGTGTTCGAGGCGGGCGGGCGGCGGTGCGTCGACCTCCGCCCCCTCACCGAGGCGGGGCTGATAGGCAAGAACACCGTGCGCTCCTACCTGTACGAGAACAAGGAGGCGCGGATGGGGAGCGGGGAGGCCTATCAGGACTACGTCGCCGACTACGACCGCATCCCCTCCAGGTGGCGCGGCATCGTCGACCGCTACAACCCCCTCGCCCTCTTCCTCTGCCCGTCGCCCTCGGCCGAGAGTTTCTTCAACGCCTACAAGGTCGACGACCGCGGCCTGCTCCTCCCGCCCGACAAGGTGAGGCTCTACGCCTCGGAGGCGGCCATCCTCGACGGCGTGCGGGATCTCCGCCAGTGCCTCGCCCCGTGGCGGACGGACAAGTCGTGGGCGCACGTCCGGGAGCTCGTGGGGCGGCTCGACCCCGAGGAGTGGCCACACGCGTTCGCCGCTTGCGCCCGCACCTTCCAGCGCAAGGCGGCGGCCTACGAGGCGGGGGGCTACGCCGCCCTCGTCCACGGGGGCTTCGGCAACAGGAACGCGCGCTCCACCGCCCTCGTCGAGCAGGGCGGGCTTCTGCTCGACCTCGTCTCGGACCCCCGCAACCTGTCGGCCGCCTCCGTCACGCGCATCTTCAACGCCCGCAGCGGGCAGCCGCCCGTGTCGGTGGGCACCGTCAGGGCGTTCCGCCAGGAGCATGAGCAGGACATCTTCGCCCGCCGCTTCGGCGGCCGCGAGTTCCGCGCCAAGAGGTCGATGACCATCGTCCGCAGCGCGCCCTCCGCCCCGCTCTACTTCTGGGTCCTCGACGGGTGGGACGCGGAGCTGCTCTACCAGAGCGTGGCCAAGAGGGGGGCGGGCAGCGTCACCACCTACCACAACCGCGTGAAGATGGAGGTCGTCCTCGACGCATGCACCAAGTACCCCATAGGCTACGCCATAGGCGACACCGAGAGCCCCGCCCTCGTCACCGCCGCCCTCCGCGACGCCGTCAACCACACCCGCTCCCTCTTCGGCCGCCGCTACAAGCCGGCCCAGCTCCAGATGGACCGCGCGGGCTACAAGACCCTCCTCCCGCTCTACGCCAAGACGGCCGTCCACGTCACCCCCGCGCAGGTGGGCAACGCCAAGGCCAAGATCATAGAGCCGTGGTTCCGCTACTTCAACGACGCCTACTGCCACCTGCAGCCCAACTGGAGCGGCTACGGCCTGACGGCGCGCAAGGAGAGCCAGCCCAACGCCTCGTTCCTCCAGACGGTGCGCCACGCCTTCCCCGACCGCGCGGGCGTGGAGGCCCAGCTGGCGGGCTTCATCGAGGCCGAGAGGGCGAGGCTGAGGGGCGACTTCCTCGCCAAGTGGGAGGCGATGCCCGAGGCGAACCGCTTCCCGATGACCGACGAGGAGTACCTCCTGACCTACGGTGTCCGCACCGAGCGGGAGTATCTCCTCCGCCCGAACGACGGGATAAGGTTCATCCTCCCCGGCAGCGGGGTCAAGGTCTGCTACGACAGTTTCGACCACGGCTTCCGCCGCCACGCCGCCACCACGTGGAGGGTCGTCTACGACCCCGACGACCTCGACCACGCCCTCGCCCTGGGCGACGACGGCCGCCTCCGCTACCCCCTGGAGCGCAAGAGGGTCCAGCCCATGGCGCTCATCGAGCGCAAGGAGGGCGACAGCGAGGCTTTGCGCCGCGTGATGGACTTCAACCGCGAGGAGGAGCGGCGGGTGGCCGAGACCCTGAGCGAGGCGGGCGTGGGAGCTCCGCGGAAACTCGCCCTCGACCCGCCCGCCACGCCGCCCGAGTCCATCCCCCGCCCCGCCACGGCGGACGGCATAGGGGCCGACACCGCCGAGCGCGACTTCGGCACCCTCTCCAAACTGCTCATAACCGACTCGGAGGGCAACCACAAGCGGCGGCGCGACCTGGCCCGCCTCGCCATGGAGGACGAGGCCGCCATGGTGGAGGGCGGCGACGACGAGATGGACATATCGGAACTGTATTGAAACGCCATTAGAAAACCTTTTAAAAAGCATTTGAACGATGTACAAGAAACTGACAATGGGGCTGCTCGTGGAGCTGCCCGAGAGCGCCACCCACGTCCGGGTGTCGATAGCCCCCGACGGCTACGCCAACATCCTCGACTACGGAAGCCCCGAGGCCATGGACACCCGCAAGGGCAAGATGTTCACCCACTGGGGCGAGCCGGGCTACTCGCAAGCCGTCCTGACCCGCGAGGAGGCCATGACGATGGCGCAGACCATGCTCGCCGACACCCCCACCCCCGCCCTCGCCCGCCTCGCCGAGGAGAGGGACAGGTGGAACGCCCTCCGCCGCTGCCTGGCGAGGGAAGCCCGCCTCTTGAAAGCCGAGCGGGTGGCGGACGAGCTCCGGGCGGAGCAGATCCGCCGCAACCAGGACAGACTTATTGCTATAACCCGAAACAGGACGACAAGGAAATGAAAATCTACATCAGCGGCCCGATAAGCGGGCAAGACTACCGCGAGACCCTCAGCCTCTTCAACGAGGCCGAGAAGCACATCGCCGAGGCGGGCCACGAACCCGTCAACCCCTTCCGCAACGGAGTACCGACAGGGGCGACCTACGAGCAGCACCTGCTCGCCGACTTCAAGATGCTCCTCGACTCCGACGCCATACTCCTCCTCTACGGATGGCGGCAGAGCAAGGGATGCCGGATGGAGAACAACATAGCCATGAACATGGGCAAAGTCATCTTCACCAGTTTCGGCAGCCTCCGCGCGGTGGAGGCTAAAACAACGCAAAAGTCTAACAACTAAACTCTTACACCCAATGGCACAAGCATCTTCAAAGAGACTCAACCTCGGCATCCTCAGCGATACCGCCGACAAGTACTACGACATCGCCGTCCGCATCAAGGAGCTCGAAGCCGAGATCAAGCCCCTCCGCGACGCCCTCGTCGAGGCGTGCTCCTCCCGCGGCGTGGAGGGCAGCATGCAGATAGGCCCCGTCCTCATCTCCGCCACCACCCGCACCACCCAGAAACTCAACCAGGACGCCGTCACGCCCGACTGGCTCTACCGCTACCGCCTCGCGGGCGGAGTCCTCTCCGCCAAACTCGACGTGCCGGCCGACGAGCGCGGGCGCATAGCCGACCTGCTCGACGAGGTGGGCTACAGCGAGAGCAAGACCAAGGGCTACACACTCAAACTCGTGGCGCAATGATGGAGAGGGAGGTATTCCTGGCCGCCTTCGCCCTGGGGGTGCTGGCCGGCTACGCCCTGTGCTACTTCATCCTGACCGACGACGACAGTAACGTGAAGAAGCCCACGGAGGGCGACGGGAAGGAGGGCGGACAATGTTAGAGCAGATTCTCAACTACGGGGCTTTCGTCTGCTCCCTCGTCATCTGCGGCGGACTCCTCGTCGGCCTCCTCTACGAGGCTATCTGCGACCTCGTCCGCGACAGGCGGGGCAAGGGCAAGGCTAAGGGGGGCGGGCGATGAGGGGACTCTTCGTCAGGGTGGACGGACTCGCCCCCCGCTACCGCACGTGGCGGCATCCCGATACGGGGGCGTGGTACGTGATGGAGCGCGACGACACGCGGATGTCCACCGAGCCGGGCAAGCGCGCCTACCTCTTCCTCCCGCCCGCCTACCGCACCGAGGGCGAGGCGTTGGACAGGCTGAAAATGTTGAACAAGTTAGACCGATTCAAATGAAGACAGTGAAAAAGAAGGCAAGCAAGGCGAAGGCCGCCCCGCAAGGGGCGAGCCTCTTCCGCCAGAACCCGCTACTCATAGAGGTGTGGGAGGTCAGCCGCGGCCGCTTCGGGCGCAACCAGTACGCCTTCGAGGCTTTCGACGACCGCGACCGCTCCACCCCTTTCAGCGGCGTGGTGTGGTCGGAGAACAGGATGTCGGCCGACGCCGACATCCGCCTCTACGTCGAGGACCTCGTAAGGAAAGGCGACGTGAAGGAGGAGTGGAACGACGCCACCATCACGTGGCTATTCCGGACGGCTCCCGAGGGCGTGGGGTGGCAGCCCCCGATCAAGTACGTCCTTAAGAAGTTCTGATAAAGGAAAGACGGCTCGCAGCCCCGCAAGGGGTCGCGAGCCGTCGGCGTTTCGGGGGCTGCCCGTCATCAGCTCCCCGGGGGCGGGAGGGCGACGGGCGGCGGGCTACAGGGCGAGGTGGGCGGTGGGCGTGCTGAGTTTGGCGGTCGCCACGAAGTAGAGGATGTGGATGTCGTCATCCTCGCCCGTCGCTATCCTCGAAGCCTCCACCGAGGCGGTCGCCGCCGAGAGGTCCGCCACGAACGTCACGGCCTTGGCGTTGGCGGTGTTATACGCCACGGCGTAGAGGCATCCGCCGTAGAAGTCGTCCGCCACGCGGGGGGCTTTCCACGTGAAGTCGGCGCTGCCCGAGGTCTTCGTGGCCTTCACGGCGAACTCCGCCGCCCCGTCGGTGAGCGCGAGGGCGGACACGTCCACCACGGGAGCTCCGTCGCCGCCATCGGCGAGAGCCTTCATGTTGGCCTTGACGGCAGCCGACCACGGGCTGAGGCGGCCCGACGACGTGAAGCCCGCCGCTATGGCCGGGGCGAAGTGCTTGAGGGTGCCGGTGAGCGTCGCCATGCGGAGGCGGACGGCCGTCTGGGCGGCGGTGCGGGGGTTCGACACCTTGGCGGGGCGGGCGCGGATGTAGGACACGCCGCGCCAGGAGCTGCCCACCACCGAGCCTACCTTGCCGCTGAACGATCCGAGGATTCCTTGGTTGTACTTTGCCATAGGAGATTGAGGGTTAAGGGGTTAAGAGAAAAATAGAGAAAACGTGCGGACTCGGCGTTTTGTCCGTCGGGGGAAATCACGTAAGTTCGCATCCGTATCTGTGAGCCGCAACGGCGGTTCTTTTTTTTCAGAAAGTAACGGTAATCCTATGGGGCGGCGCAGCGATTGCGGCCGCCCCTTTTTTTTGCGCCCGCCAGTGCTGCCCGGTTGGGGAGGGGCTTCAATCCATCCCCATCCGTCCGGCTGTTTTCTCCCCGAAATCCTTGCATATTCGGATTTCCCATTTTACATTTGCGCAGTCGAGAATTATTCGTACATCTTCTCACGGCGCACGAGGGTTTCCCCCCTCGTGGCAGCCCTCGGAGAAAAGTAGTTTAGTTCTCGACTTTTTTTATTGTGTAAAGGAGTTCCTCTCCGCATTCCACTTTCGTCTTGACCTCGTAGTCGGCATCCCCGTACTCAACGGAGTACACGTAGAACAACGCATTGTCGTGATGCCTTGCGGGCTCTGTGCGCAACTTGGTCATTTTCAGCAGCCAAGATTTGTAATTCCTTAGCATTCCGAGTACTTCGGGCAGTGTCCGCCCGTTTACGTTCTTCGTGAACACTTCGCGAGCCGTCCTTTTGTTGATGACGATGCCGCCCACCACGTCGCGCTTCGCTTTGAACTTCCCCACGGTCACGTTCGGGAGGCTCTCGTCCGCCCATTTGTCGAGGTCAGCCCGCCGTTTTGCGTTAGCCGCCGTCCTCGCCCTGCGCGCATTCTCTCCAAGCCCCCCCAACGCCTTGCGGGCTTTGGGGCAGACGTTGCAGTCCCTCTTCCCGCCCCTAAGGCTTGCCGCAAGCGCGCGCAGGCTGCCGCCAAACGGGCAGCTGGCGCACGACTTGGGGAAGTAGGGGTGGTCGGTGCTGAAGACCTCGCCGCTGCCGGGCTTGGCGGTCAGCCCGGGCTGCGGGTCGTCGGCCTTGGCGGCGCGGCGCGGGGCTGAGGAGGCTGGGCGGTCGGTGGGGCGGAGCGAGCATTTGCAGTTCCAACGGTCGCCGGGGCGGTGGGAACTCCAGAACGGGTCGGAGACGGGCAGCACCATGCCCCAGAAGACTTTGTGGTCCGCCCCGGGGTGGGCTGAGGTCGACGGCACCCACTCGAGGTTGGGGTATATGTCCGAGTCCTCGCGGAAACGCTGCCAATCGGCCTCGTCGTGCGCCCGTCGGACGGCCGTCGAGTACTCCGTCATGAGCCACGCCCGGTTCTGGTGGTTGAGGTAGGGCTGAGCCTTGGCCGCCCACTCGCCGAAGGGGGTTCGACGCCCGTCGTCGCCCGTCAGCAGCGCCGCCACGTCCGCCGCCTGGCGGTGGACTCGGAACGCCGAGAACACGTCGGTGGAGGTTTTCAAAGACCGTTTGAACGCCGTTCGATGGGGTGTCGAGCGGGGCGTGCCCTTGTCCACCGCCTTGCCGAATATGGCTCTCGTCTCGCCGAGGAGGCGCGAGGAGAGGAGCGCGTCGGCGTCCCACTCGCCACGGTAGACCTCGGCGAGCATCTCGGCCAGGGCCTCGTCGGAGAGGCGTATGCCCTCGCCGAGGTCGGGGGCGCGGCCGCCGTCAGCCTCGGCGTAGTAGAGGTCGTCGATGAGTTGGGGGGCTACCTCCTTTTTGCCCCCTCGGCGAAAAAACGGCGGAAGAAGCTAAGTTGACGCTCGCCCTCGCCGTCGTCGTTGCCCGTCTTTCGCTCCATAGGGGTCTTTTTCTCGCCTTTTCCGCTCGGGCGGGCAACTTCTTCGTCCTTTTCTTTTTCGGGGCTTATTCCGCCCTCTGGGGCGTTTCCGCCGCCGTCGGGGTCTTCGCCGGGCTTGCCGCCCGCCTTCGGGGCGGGGCTTGCCCCCTCGCCCGTGTCGGCGAGTTCGCCCCCGTCCTTTCTCCCCCTTTTGCCCGCCTTTCGCTCCGTAGGGGTCTTTTTTTCGCCTTTCCCGCCCGGGTGGGTAACTTCTTCGTCCTTTTCTTTTTCGGGGCTTATTCCGCCCTCTGGGGCGTTTTCGTCGCCGTCGGGGTCTTCGCCGGGCTTGCCGCCCGCCTCGCCGCCGGGGTCCGCGCCGCCGCCCTCTCCCCCATCCTCGCCGTTTCGCTCTGTAGGGGTCGATTTTTTGCCTTTCCCGTCCGGGCGGGTAACTTCTCCGTCCTTTCCGTTTTCGAGGCTTATTTGCCCCTCTGAGGCGTTTTTCTCGGCCTTGCGCACCCCGAACTTCTCGAAGAGGTAGTCGTGGTCGATGTCGAGGCCCATGGCGTAGAGTCCCTGGACTATGCGTAGCTGCTTCTCGGTGTCGTCGTCCTCGGTCTCCTCGTACTGGAATCGTCCCTGCCGGGTGTCGACGCCGAGCTCGGCGAGGATGTCGGATAGCTGGTAGTTGAGGACGTTGAGGATGAACTTGCGGTCCTCGCGGAGGATTATGTCCTCGCCCTTCTTCTGGACGGAGCCGAGGGCTTGCGTGCCGGTGTCGGACGCCTCGGTGGTGAGGGTGTTGCCGAGGAAGAGTTTGGAGATCTCGGCGTTGCAGAAGTCGGCAAGCCCGCGGTACACGTCGAGGCTGCCCGTCTTTCCGCCGCTCTCGACGAGGTTGAGGCTCGTGCCTTCGGGGTGGATGTACACCTGCGCCGCGCCTTGGCTGTGGGCGTCCTGCAGCAGCCTCTGGCGGCTGTCGTCGTCGGTGGCGTCATAGGTGTACTCGCGGATGGGCATCCCGAAAATCTCGGCGAACTCCGTCCAGTCGCCGAGGTCGTTGTTCTTGTAGATGACGTAGCGGGCGGCCTTGGCGAGCAGCCCGAGGTCGTCGGGGTCACCCACGAGCAGGAGGGAGTAGAAGTCGTCGAAGGGGTCGCCCGTCTGGTCGTACTGCTCGCGGAGGATGAGGCGGCGGACGGGGTCGACGTGCTTGCGGCGTATCATCCGGCACGTGGGCCATCCGTCGCGGTCGGTGTCGAACTGGAAGAGGGAGAAGCCCCAGAACTTGGAGTCGATGGCGTCCTTCAGGAAGCGGTCGAACCACGGGGCGGCGATCATCTCGGATACCCTGTCGTCGGTGGTGCCGTCGGGGCGGACGAAGGTTATGGGCGCTGAGGTGACGTTGCTCTTCCTCTTCTCGATGACGGCGGCGAGGTGTGCGTCGAGCATCATGTCGGAGTATATGTCGAGCAGCCTCGCCCTCATGGGGTAGTCGACGTTCTCGGCGGACGTTATGGCCTGTTTCCAGTCCTGAATCCCGACGTTCCATCGGCGGGGCTGCGAGATTCGGACCACGGGGGCGGGCGACAGGGATCGCGGGCCTTGCGTTATCTCTCTCTTCTTCTGTTTCATTGGTCGGTCAGTTTGGCGGGGTGTTGAGTATTCGGGCTATGTCGGCCTTGATGGCCTGGGCTATCTTGTCGTTGAGCGTCCGCGAGGGGGCGAGGAACGTGCGGCGGGGGAAGCGGAGCGAGGTCTTGCAAGTCGTCGCCATCCCCCGCCAGAATGCGGCCTCGGGGTTGTCCTTCCCGTAGCGTTTCTTGGCCTCGGCGTGCATGGCCCAGAAGAAGGCGCGCATCCGCTTGGTGACGGGTGTCGCCGCCCCCTTGTTGTGGTAGGCGGCGTGGGGCGAGTCGGCGAAGACGGTGACGGCCCCCGGCTCGGGGCGCGCGTCGACGGAGTGCATCAGGTCGCCCGAGCGGCTGTTGAGGGGCGAGTAGCCGCCCGCCGCCCCGTTGAAGGGGACGGTCTGGCGGCGCGTCACGTCCCACTTTTCGAGGCTCTTGTCGGTGAAGCCGCCCTGTCGGAAGCCGTCGCGGTAATGCTCTATTGCCTCGCGGCGCATCATCCTTGGCCACCGGTCGGCGAAAGCCTGGCGGAGCTCCCGGGCGTGGTCGCGCAGCGAGCGGGCGAACTCGTCGGGGGTCATAGGCGGCACTCGCGTTTGCGGTTGCTCGCCATCTGGTAGCCGCCGTTGCGGGCGAGGTCGGCGGGCGGGAGCGTGGGCGCGCCGTCTATGACCACCTCGCCCGTCTGGGCGCGGCGCAGCCACTCCATGGCGTCGTCGTAGCGTCGGAGGCGGAGGGGCGACATCTTCTGGGGGTTGTGGGCGCAGAAGGCGTGGTAGATGGCAATGTCGATGGCCCTCATCAGGACGAGGGGGTTGCGCTCGTCGCCCCGGGCGGCGAAGATGGCGTCCACGTCGTAGCGGGAGCGGAGGTAGCCGCGCATCTCGGCCACGGCGCGGTCTTCGCAGGTCTCGAGGTTGGACGGGTTGGAGCGGGTGACGCTGTCGAGGATCTCGGCGTGGATGGATGCCTCGTAGTCGTCGGGGGTTATGAAGTCGCTCATATTCGTTGTCGGTTCTTGTGGCGGAAGTAGGTGGCGGGGATGGTCTCCGTGGGGTCGGCCTGCGTGGCCTTGTCGCGGAGGAAGCGCAGCGCGCCCTCGACGCAGTCGGGCCCGTCGGCGGGGAAGCGGAGCGTGAGGGAGAACATGAGGAACTGCTCCTCGAGCCGCCTCATGTGGGGGTTCTGCTGCTCGTCGGCGTTGAGGATCAGCCGTCCCTCGCGGGCGAGGGGTTCGAGGTTGGCCTCAATCCGGGTGGCCTTGTCGGTCTTCTTCTTGGTGTCGGGGATGACGTTGAAGTGGGGCATCCCGAGCTCCTTGCGCTTCTCGGCGACGAGGGGCTTGAAGACCTGCTGAAAGAACGGGTCCTGGAGTTTGTTGTTCTCCATGACGTTGTAGACGGTGGACTTGCCCGCCGCCCACTCGTCGAGCTCCGCGTACCAGTCGATGAACTCGGAGTTCAGCCCTCGGTCGAGGCGCGCGTTGAGCACGTAGAGCGTGCCGCGGAGCAGCCCGCAGAGCATCACGGCCTTGGTGGAGCTCTGGCGGGTCTTGTTCTCGGACGGGGCGGGGTCGCCGTAGGCCACGAGGTACTTGAACTTCGAGAGGGGCGGGCATTTGCCCCACGCCACGGTCTTGAAGACGTCGCCCTCGCTCATGGGGTTGTTGAAGTACTCCTGTTGCGCCGCCCGGGCTGATATTTGCCCGAGGATGCGGTCGATGTCGGCCTCGGAGTTCTTCTCGGGCCAGGAACTGCGCCCGTCCTTGCCGCGGATGTTGACGATGTCGACGTGGGAGGCCATCTTCATGGCCCGGGTGATGCAGGAGTCCTTGGCTATGACGTTGCCGTTGAAGAGGACGCGGCACGCCTCGGACACAGAGCGGGTCGGGAGCAGCGCGCCCTCCACCCACTCCCACGTCTGGCGGACACGGTCGGGGTTGCGGCACGCCTCGTCGGTGTCGAGGTCGTCGATGAGGATGAAGTCGGGTCGCGCCTCGGCGTTGCGCGTGCCTCGGGGGCTTTGCCCCGCCCCTATGGCTCGGAAGGCGCAGCCGCAGCGGGCGGTGAACTCGCCGTCCTCCCACTTGCCCTCGAGGGGCTGCGGCCCGTAGTCGAGGGTGATGCGCATGTCGTTCTCCAGCTGCGCGCGGAAGGGGGCGAGGAGCCGGACGGCGTTGTCGTAGCTGTTGGAGACGACGAGGACGTTGCGCGCCCGCCCCGTGAGGGCGAGGTAGCATATCTCCATCATCGAGCGGGCGGACTTGGCGAGCTCCCTGCTCCACGCCCTGACCTCGTAGATGTTGGGGTCGGCGAGGAGGCGGCGCGTGGCGCGGACGTGGAAGGCGGCGGGGGCGCACCGGCAGTAGCGGTGGAAGTAGGACTAAGGGGCGACCCTTTCGGGTTGAAAATCACGGGAATGCGCCTCCCTCTGCCCGTCTTTTCCGCCCGTCGGCGGTATCTGACGGCAAAGAAGTGGGCTGCGGGCGGGCTACGCTCAGAACAGGTCGAACTTGTCCATCGAGCGGCGTTTGAGCTCGTCCACGATGGCGACGTAGGGCTTCATAGCCTCGTACGAGGAGTGGCCTGTCCATCGCATTATGACCTCGGGCGGTATGCCCAGCTGCAAGGCCGTGACGACGAACGTTCGGCGGGCGCAGTGCATAGTCAGGAGCTGCCATTTCGGGCGGAACTCCTCAACGCGCTCGTTGCCCCGGTAGACGAGGGTGCGGGTCATAGCGTCAAGCCCCGCCTCTTTCCCGAGTATCTTAAGGTACGCGTTGCACTTTATGTTGCTGATGACGGGCAGGGCCTTGGAGAGCGGGTCGGCGGCCTCGTCACGGTACTTTCGGAGTATGGCGGCGGAATGGGCGTTCAGCTCAATGCGAAGAGCGTCCGAGGTCTTCTTCGTCACGACGGATATGTACTCCTCGCCGTGAACGTCGCAGCGTCGGAGCTTGGCGACATCCGAGTACCGCAGCCCCGTGAAGCAGCAGAAGACGAACACGTCGCGCACCTTGGCTATGCGGCGGAGCGAGGCGGGCGGCTCGTACGCCATCAGCCTCCGCACCTCGTCACGGGTGCAGTATACAATCTCGTGCGACGACGCGCTCACGCCCTTTATGCGCGGGCGGTACGTCTCGTGGCTATGCCCGGCGTAATAGCCGTGCGCCGCCGCCCAGCGGAGAAACCATCTCCACATCTGCACCTGCTTATTGATGGTGCTGTTGCGGAAGCCGAGGTCTTCGAGCATATACCGCTGGTAGTCCTCCAAGAGGGCGTCGTCCACGTCCTGCAACATCAGCCCGGGGCGGAACTGTTCTATATGGGCGGCGAAGACGTTGAACTTGTCCACCGTGACGGAAGCCCACCCGTTACGCTCCCCCTGCTTGGTCACGAACTCCTTGAACACCTCGGAGACCCTCAGACGCAAGTCCTCGGCGGGCGTGGAGAGACCGAGGACCTCGTCAATGTCCCTCTTCGCCTCCTGCAATGTCGGCACGCGCCGCTCTATAAGCTCGTAACGGCCGAAGACCTCGTCCACGGCCGCGGCAAGGGACTCAATCTCCCTGTTAGCGCGCTCGGCCGTGTCTGAACCCCTGTGGAAGCGCATAGCCCCCGCGTCCCAAACGTCGGACGGGGCGGGCTTGGAGGAGAGCCACCACGACACGCGCCCCTGCCTCGGCATTGACAGGCGGGCGCGGAGCCGCTGTGAGCCGTCACGGAACGTGCTGAGCGAAACGCCCAGCCTCCTGCGGACTATCATTGTATGTTGTTAGTTGTCGTGGGGCGGCATCCCACCTTGGCTATAAGGTCGGCGAGACGCGCCTCGTGCGCCTCCATCATCTGTATTATCTGGCGATTGTGCGTCTCAATGCGCAGCGCCTGTTCGGCGTGGAGCGTCGTCATCCTGTCAAGGCGGCTGGCGAAACCGACGAGGAGCGACTTCTGCGACTCCACGACCGTGACGAGGTCGCGCACCATGTCGTTAGTCTGTATGAAGCGGGCTGCGGACTCCTCCTGCAAGGCCAGGAGCCGCTCTGTGTGACTCGCCAAGAGCGTGGAGACCTGCCCGAGGACATCCGAGACTTGTGAGAGGCTGACGTGCTGTGATGATTTCTTTTCCATTGCGTATGTCTGTGTTTTGATTGGCTGTGTTTGTCGGCGGTGGCGTGCGGCTATTTGGCGAGCAGGTCGAGGAGCTTGGCTATCTGGGCATCCTTGTTGCGTATCTGCTCCCCGGCCTCTTTCACCCGCTCTTGCAGGGCGGCGTTCTCCTTTCGGAGCTGCTCCACCAGTATGGCGTCAGCCCCCGTCGTGTTGCCGTCCCCCGCCACGCCGTTCCCGCCCACCGTGCGGGTCGACTTGTCTATGTGTATCACGTT